>CAIWRI010000090.1 GCA_903915035.1 uncultured Nitrosomonadales bacterium
GGTGTTGATACCGACCGAAAAGTGACCCAGTTATAGGCGTTATGCCGACCGAAAATTGACCCAGGTGTTCTACTACCCCTGCCTAATTTTAAGGCAGGAGATAAAAGGTGATCACTATGGAAATGATAGGCAAGATTCGACGGATGTTTTTTCGCGACAAGAAGTCGCTGCATGAAATCGCAAAGCGCACGAGTTTGTCGCGCAACACAATACACAAGTGGATCAGAAGCACCGAGGAGGAGGTGGTGGAGCCTGCCTATCAGCGGGGTCAGATGCCCGGTAAACTGACCGCCTTTCATGAGTCGCTGGAACAGGCGCTCAAGGCGGATTCCCTCCGGCACAAACAAAACAGACGCACGGCCAAAGACCTGTATGCTCAAATTCAACTGGATGGATATCAGGGCGGCTATACCCGCGTAACTGATTTTATCCGTGCGTGGCGCGAACGTGAAGGCCAACAGCCGCGCGCGTTTGTGCCACTGAAGTTTGAATTGGGTGAGGCATTTCAGTTTGACTGGAGCGAAGAAGGTTTGGTCATTGGCGGTATTTACCGGCGTATGCAGGTCTCTCACCTCAAGCAGTCGCCGTCGCATTTGGCTGGATGCCCAGAATCAACGCTTTGGTTCCTTTGAGGAACTCAATGTCTGGCTGGGTGAACGCTGCCGATCCTTGTGGAGTGAGTTACACCATCCCGAGTTCAAAGAACTTAGCGTGGCCGAGATGCTGGAGCAGGAACAGGCGCTGATGATGCCCATGCCTGCGCCCTTTGATGGCTATGTAACCGATCAGGTCAAGGTGTCCAGTACCTGTCTGGTTACCGTGCAATGTAACCGTTACTCGGCACCCTGCGAATGGGCCGGGAAGCAGGTCAATTACAGAATATATCCTGCGCAAATCTGCGTGGTCGCCGGAGGCAGTATCGTCGCCACGCACGAGCGTCTGACCGAACGGTGCAAGGTTCGCTATGACTGGCAGCACTATATTTCCCTGGTGGAACGTAAACCGGGTGCACTCAGGAACGGTGCACCCTTTGCTGATATGCCGACGCCACTCTTGCAATTGCGCAAGGGATTGATGCGCGATACGGGGGGTGACAAGATCATGGCGCAGGTACTGGCTGTCATCCCGCGCGCAGGCCTTGCTGCTGTGTTGGTGGCGGTGGAACTGGTACTCGAATCCGGCGTCATCAGTGCCGAGAATGTCATCAATGTGGTGGCACGCCTCAAAGAAGGTCCTGCGCCTGCCTGCGTGGAAACCAGTTTGCAACTCAAGGAAGCGCCGCTTGCCGACACCCGTCGCTACGACACGCTGCGAGATACGGACGACGCAGACATCAACATGACAGAGGTGAGTCATGCTTGATATCACGACAGAACTCAACGCATTGAAACTGCACGGCATGGCTGACGCCTGGGCGGAGTTGATGGATCAAAGTCCGGGTTCAGCAGAAAATTCAAGACTCTTACTCGAGCAAATGCTGCGTGCAGAGCATACGGAACGCGCCATGCGATCGGTGCGCAATCAGTTGATCGCGGCCAAGTTTCCGGCACATCGGGATTTGGCGAGGTTTGACTTTAACGCCTCCAAAGTGGATCAGAAGCTGGTCGAACAACTGGCCACGGAATTTACTGACAAGGCGCAAAACGCAGTCTTGATCGGTGGTCCTGGCACGGGCAAGACGCATTTGGCGACCGCCATCGCTGTTTCCGGCATCGCGTCGAAGGGCAAGCGGGTGCGTTTTTACTCTACGGTTGATCTGGTCAATATACTGGAACGCGAGAAGCAGGATGGCAAATCAGGACGCATTGCCCAAGCATTGATGAAGATGGATCTGGTGATTCTCGACGAATTGGGTTATTTGCCCTTCAGTCAGGCAGGAGGCGCTTTGCTGTTCCATCTGCTCTCGAAACTGTATGAGCACACCAGCGTGATTATCACGACCAACCTGAGCTTCTCAGAATGGTCCAGCGTGTTCATTGATGCCAAGATGACCACGGCATTGTTGGATCGGCTCACTCATCACTGTCACATCGTCGAGACGGGTAACGATTCGTACCGATTCCAGCACAGCAGTCTGACCGCAAAGTCACGCATCAAGTCTCGAGAACTGAAACGCCGGGGTGCTGAAGACACACCAGCAGAAGAACCGTTCTGATGAAGTATTGAGGCATGGGGGATTCGCATCGGCCTACACGCTTCGCGAATTCCTCATTTCGTTACGTTGCAAAAAAATGGAAAAAGTGAACGACAAAAACCAGTTCTTGGTACACTTATCCACAGTTGCTGTCCCCAAATACGGCAACCGGTCCTGGGTCAATATTCAATCGGCACACTGGGTCAATATTCGGTCGGCGTCAACATCCGAAGCCAACACTAATAAGAATAACTAGCGCATTAGGTCCTTCGATTTGGATGTGTGGCATACAATGCGTAATAGCGTTGATAAGTGTAAAAATAATACTGAAAGAAGTGAAAGCATATTGAAGCGTCTTCAATGGATGTCGATAAACACTATGCCACAAACCCATTAGCACTTTCATTAGAAAACTCCGCCTCGCCATGCAGTAATTTGATTATAAAGCGATTTTACATATTGTTCTTTAGCAGCGTGAGCACGACTACTTCAGACTTGCACAACGGAAACCACTTAATTGTTTAACGTAGAATAATCAATAGCCAAATGTGGCCATTTTCTGAATGGCGGATGCTGGCACACCCCGCATGTATAGTAAAAGGTTAGATCATCCAACGTCAGCTTTACTACATGAAGCAGTTATTCAATGTCAGGTATGCGAATAGCGGCTGATGGCATTTTGTTACATGTCATGAATATCCGCTTTGTTACCGTCCGTTTATATGACGATGAGCCAAGTGGCTAATCAATTCCTGACATGCATTATGCGTCGGATATGCTTTGGGCGCTATTGGAAAATCCTTACTACCATTTAAGGATTTTGCCTCTATATGAAATTAAGCGGGCAATGCGGCTGGATGTGATCGCCGCCCTTGTTGCTGTGAACCGCAATATTCAGCCAAATGAAGCGGGTCGCCAATCCTGCCGTTATCCGGGTCGCACTGCAGCGAAGCACGGCGTCAGCTAAATAAGCACATAAGAGGGAGACTCGCCAATTTGGCTATTTATCTGCGGGTAAATTCACAACGGTTCCAGAAAACCGCCTGAGCGGAATGTCAGTACCAGCGTGTCGCGGTGACCACCGGCTTTGCTAGGTTGTATCGGCGTAGATTCGTGTATGACCGTCTCATCATTGAGCAACAACAGCGTCCAGGGTTCACTCAGTGTAAAACGTTGCCCGTTTGGCCCGTCAAACTCAAAGATGCGGCTCTCTCCACCACTGATGTTTTCACGCGCAACCAGCAAAATCGCGACAAAATTCACGCCATCGCGATGCGCGCCTTCTGGTGTCGGCCGGCCTATGCCGTTGAGCGTATCAATGCGAAACTGATGCGCTTCCACATACCAGGGTTGTTCACCTTTAAGACTTGAACAGACCTGCGAGATAGCCAACAATAATTCAGCCCATACCGCTTGCCCGGTAGTGGATGGCAACATAGCTTCAAACAGACGATGCATGCCGCCATGCAGTGCATTGTAGGAGAGCGGCTGATAATGTGCGCGGTGCGTCACCTGAGTCACTTTTGCTTTATCCACGATGAAGCAGGAATGCCGGCGTCGCCGGTAGCGCCCGCCATCTTTGAGAAAATTATCCGGCGGCAAATTATCCCAGTCCGCTTTTATAACTTCAAAACCGGCTCCTCCGGTGAATGAGGCTAAGCCCGCAGGGCCCAGTACGCCGTAACCCCGCGTCTTCAGGGCATCAACAAGCTGCGAAGGTTCGATATAAGGGGGAATCAGGGTCGTGATAGTCATCAAAAAATATTAAATGGGGGAAGTATCGCAATTTTACCTTAATGTAGCGCATTCCAGCCGGCAAAACTGTGACGCGAGTGTCTTAAGCCCCGGGCTGTATTTTCATCTTGTTCGACAGGCGGTGATTAGGCTACCCATATAATTTGCCATGCCACCCGGATAAAAATCAGCATTTAGCCATAGCGCTAAAAATATTCCCGACGCATAATGCACGTCAAGAATTTATTAATCCTTGAGTTCCGTCCGCAGTCATAAAACAGACGCTAACAAAGCTTATGTTCAGTAATAACCACTTGTGACGATGGCTCGCAATTATCCATCGGGGTTTTTAAAATTGCGAGGCTCCCCCCTCCTTGCGTTTTCCCATAAATAATTATTAGCAAAATCAGGCCAGCTAAATAGATTTGTCTTGAAATTGCCACAAATTTTTTAAACTATTCGTAGTTGGAAATCCGATCAGGGAAGGAGCTAGCTTGAGAGAGCAGTCAAATGTGTCAGATTCGTTGCAGGAAGACGCAGAAAGCGAACTCGCCCTTACTCCTCCCGTTGATGCACAGATTCAAACTGCGGAAAAACTTTTGCATGAACTTCAAGTGCATCAGCTTGAACTGGAAATACAAAATGACTCATTGCGCCAATCCCATATAGAACTTGAGGCGTCCCGGGACCGTTTTGTGGACTTCTATGATAACTCCCCTGTTGCTTATATTACCTTTAGTCGAGAAGCTTTAATCGCAGAAATCAATCTGACGGGCGCTTTGCTGTTGGGCTGTGAACGCCCGAAAATTTTAAAACATCGTTTTGATGGTTTTGTTCACACGGATGATCAAGGCATCTGGCAGCGGCACTTTATGGCTGTGTTGCAACATGAAGATAAGCAATCCTGCGAGTTGAGGATAAAGCGGATCGATGGTTCTGTGATGTACATCCAGCTGGATTCATTGCGGTTACAAAAAGATGCGGGTCCTAGCCAGGCACGCAGCGTGTTGCAAGATATTACCGAACGCAAACAGACGGCAGATTTTTTGCGCGAACAACAGGCTTTGTTCGAAATCATGGAAGCCATGACACACACGGGCGGCTGGACCTTTTATCCTGCGACAGGAATGGGTACGTGGACTAAGGAATGTGCCAGGATTCACGATCTGCCGGAAGATACTCCTATCAACGTTGGCGCGGGAATCAGCTATTATTGCGAGGAATACCGTCAGGCCATCAGTGATGCTGTGCGCGATGTAAGTGAAAGTGGCAAGCCTTATGATCTGGAACTGGAAATCTTGTCGGCAAAGGGGCGGCGCAAGTGGGTTAGAACGATAGGTCAGGCCATTCTAGATCACGGCAAGATTGTCAAGGTTTACGGCGCCGTGCAGGACATCACCATCCGCAAACATGCCGAGGAAGATACCATTTTATATGTGAAGCAACTGGAACGTTCCATGCATGGAACGCTGCAAGCCGTTTCCAATATGGTTGAATTTCGCGATCCCTATACCTCTGGACACGAGCGTCGCGTTGGGATCATTGCAAGTGACATCGCGCGGGAAATGGGCTGGACAGACAAGCAATGCCATAATCTGCAAATGATAGGATTGGTTCATGACATAGGTAAAATTGCAATTCCGGCAGAGATTCTTTCTAAACCAAGCCGCTTGACACCATTGGAGTACGAAATGGTCAAGGGACATGCTGAAAAAGGCTATGAAGTTCTAAAGGATGTTGAGTTCGCTTTGCCCATTGCTGAAATTATTCATCAGCACCATGAAAGAATGGACGGCAGCGGGTATCCTCGTGGATTGAAGGGGCAGGATATACTCGCTGAGGCAAGAATCATTGCGGTAGCGGATGTACTTGAATCGATGGCATCGTATCGTCCTTATCGACCTGCGCTAGGTGTCGAGGTGGCTATCAGGGAGATAGTCGATCACCAGGGGATTTGGTTTGATCAACAAGTTGTCGATGCCGTGTTAAGATTGATTCGTAACAAGCACTATCAACTGCCGACATAGTTCGCTTCCATCATTGCCGTTTTAATTGCTTAACTGAGGTCTGATTGCCGATTAGCGAGTTATAATTTGCCACCTCCAGCTTTGGAATCGCTATGAAATTTCGAATTATCCCTGTTACCCCTTTTGAGCAAAACTGTACTTTGTTATGGTGCGAAAAAACACGCCTGGCAACGGTTGTCGACGCAGGAGGTGATTTGCAAAAAATACTCGCTGCGATTACTCAGGAAGGGGTTGTTGTCGAAAAATTATTGATCACACACGGACACGTCGATCATGCCGGAGGGGCGGCTCAACTGGCAAAAATTCTCAACGTTCCTATCGAGGGGCCGCATGTTGATGATATTTTTCTGCTTAAAGAGCTGCCAATGAAGGCTGAAAGCTATGGTTTTCCAGCCGCTGAAACTTTCATTCCGGGGCGCTGGTTAAAAGGGGGCGACATTGTACAGGTTGGTGAAGCGGTGCTAACTGTTGTGCACGCGCCGGGTCATACGCCAGGCCATGTGATTTACTTCGATGCGATAGCCAAACTGGCTCTTGTGGGCGATGTGCTGTATAAAGGTTCTATCGGGCGAACCGATTTCCCGCGTGGAGACCATGACACCCTGATTTCCTCGATCCGTAAAAAATTATTTCCGCTAGGCGATGAAGTGGATTTCATTCCCGGGCACGGCCCGATGTCCACCTTTGGGCATGAACGACGCACTAATCCGTATGTGGCTGACAGCGTATAACCCGCCGCATTGTTGAACTGGATTGACGCGAAACTTGTGTACACGCAATAAACGGGGGGTGGCGTGCTTCACGTGTCCGGTGCACTTTGCGTATCTCTGCCAGCGCTCGCTCTGACGCCGGGAAAATTATTTAACTGGTAAGCGAGACAATCTGACGTAAAAAAACCCTGCCGGAACAATGGCAGGGTTTTTCACTTATCGCACGCTATCTGCGCGCCAGTTGCTGCACCACGCTCACCAGACGATCAATTTCCTCGTGAGTATTGTAGAACGCCAATGACGGCCGCACGGTAGCTTCCAGTCCGAAGCGACGCAGGATGGGCTGAGCACAATGATGTCCGGTACGCACTGCAATCCCTTCCTTGTTTAATGCTTCGCCGACTTCGGTGGTCTGATAGCCGTCAAGCACGAAAGACAGCACGCTGGTTTTATCCGGCGCTGTGCCGATCAACTTCAGGCCGGGTACGGTTTTAAGTTCACGCATCGCATACACCAGCAACTCGTGTTCATAGCGGTTGATGTTGTCGATGCCCAGCTTTTGCACATAATCTAACGCCGCACCCAGTCCGACCGCATCCGCAATATTGCCGGTGCCCGCTTCAAACTTGTTGGGTGCCAGGTGATAGCGGGTCTGCTCGAAGGTGACATCCTCGATCATGTTTCCGCCGCCCTGCCAGGGTGGCATATCCGCCAGTATCTCCGGCTTGCCATACAGCGCGCCGATACCAGTAGGACCAAACACTTTATGGCCGGAGAATACGAAGAAATCGCAGTCCAGATATTGCACATCGGCTCTCATGTGTGACACCGACTGCGCGCCATCCACCAGCACGCGAGCGCCGTAGCGATGCGCCATATCCACCATTTGCTTAGCAGGTGTGACCGTGCCCAGCGCATTTGAAACTTGCGTGAACGACACCAGTTTGGTACGCGAGTTAAGCAGTCTTTCATACTCACCCAGCAACACCTGCCCATCGTCATCCACCGGAATCACCCGCAACTTGGCACCGGTCTCAGCACACAGCATCTGCCATGGCACGATATTCGCATGATGTTCCAGATGAGAAATGATGATTTCGTCATCCTTGGCTATGTGCTTGCGACCCCAGCTTTGTGCCACCAGATTAATCGCCTCTGTCGTACCGCGCACAAAGATGACTTCACTGCTGGAACCGGCATTGATGAAGTTTGCGACCTTATCACGCGCACCTTCATAGGCATCCGTGGCACGGGCAGCTAATTCATGCGCGGCACGGTGGATGTTGGAATTCTCGTGCGCATAGAAGTAAGACAAACGGTCAATCACCGACTGCGGCTTCTGCGTAGTCGCGGCATTATCCAGCCACGCCAGCGGACGACCGTTCACCAGTTCTTTGAGTATCGGAAAATCGCGGCGTACGGCCAACACGTCAAAAGCCGGGTGGCCGGAGGTGATGATTTGCGGCGCGCGTTCACCGGCAGGCTTTACAGATTTTGACTGCCTTGCCGGTTGATTGAACCGATCCGCTTCATCCAGAAAATACAGCGCGGCTCCGGTCATTTTCGGATGTGCAGTCGCATTGTCCTTGAGCAAATCGCGCAGCACCGCATCGTCGTACAAGTCTGCACCAAGATTCGAGGGCAGCACCGCATCCGGCTTGAAGTCGAAGTTTGCGGGAGCTTGCGGGGCAGCCAGGCTGGCAAAGTTAAAGTCAAACGGCGCAGCACCAGGCAGATTGAACAGTCCTGCCTCGGGTGCGCGGGACGAACCCTGTGAGACGGGTACAGAATTCGGCACACCGGATAAACCGCCTGGAACGCCTGCGAACAATTCGTTCGCCAAACGTTCGATCAGTGCGGTATCCGGCACGAAGTCTCCCGCAAATGCATCACCTTGTCCAGGAACGCTGGCTGAGTCTGGCGTTTGCTGAGTTAAATTACTTGTACTCATGGTACTTGCCCACTTCGACATCTTCGAGCACGGCAAGCGCGTCGTCAGTCAATACGGCCAGCGAGCAATAAAGGGAAATCAGGTAAGACGCAATAGCACGACGGTCGATACCCATGAAGCGCACCGACAAGCCCATGCTTTGTTCACCCGGCAGATTCGGCTGATACAAACCGACCACACCCTGACGACTCTCGCCTGTGCGCAGCAGGATAATGCTGGATTTGCCATCGACAACCGGAATCTTGTCTGAAGGGATCAGCGGAATGCCGCGCCAGGTAAGGAACGGCGAGCCGGAGATGGTAATCGTAGGCGGTGGTACGCCGCGACGGGTGCATTCACGACCGAAAGCAGCAATGGCCAGAGGATGAGCCAGGAAGAAGCCGGGTTCTTTCCATACTTTGGAAATCAACTCGTCCAGATCATCCGGTGTCGGTGCGCCGGTGCGGGTCTTGATGCGCTGGCGGTCGGCAACATTGGTCAGCAGGCCGTATTCCTTGTTGTTGATCAGCTCGTTTTCCTGACGTTCCTTGACTGTTTCAATCGTCAGGCGCAATTGTTCCTTGATCTGGTTGTGCGGACTGCTGTACAGATCGGACACGCGGGTATGTACATCCACCACGGTATTGACTGCGGAGAGCATATACTCGCGGCCCCATTCTTCATAATCCACAAAGGTTTGCGGCAATTGACGCTCATCGCGTTGCGAACAGGCGACGGTGACGCGTGAGGCATCCTTGACCCGGTTGACACGATAAATACCGGCTTCCAGCGGCACCCAGCTCAACATTTGCGGTAACCAGCGCGGCGTGATGATGTCGAGTTGCGGAACGGTCTTGGTGGCATTGGCCAGCGTGCGTGCGGCGACATCGCTTAGTGCGAGCTGATCTTTTGTATTTGCGGTCATGGGACTTCCTTATGAAAAAAAACGATAAAGTTATATGGAAAAAAGCTAAGCAATATTCTGCTATTTCGCGCGAGTCTTCAACCTGCTATAGCCATCAATGACGGGGAAAATTAACCGTGTTCACAGCGAGCAATGAACGATGACAGGCGAATTTCCAGTGCGCCGGCTAGTTTCGCGAGGGTAATCAAGGACGGAATAGCGTGTCCCCGCTCCACTTCACCAAGATAGGAGCGATTGAGATCGGCACGTTCAGCCAACTGTTCCTGCGACCAGCCGCGCTCTTCACGCAACTGCCGCAAAACCTGCGAAAAATGTACTACTGAGGCATTCATGACAGTTCTGCTCTGGGCAATTCATGCTGTGAATTAGCTTGCGTAATCACGCTGCAGGGAGGCACCGAGCGGGTGAGCCAGACATTCCCGCCGATAGACGAGTTTCGCCCGATGGTGATGCGTCCCAGTATGGTAGCGCCTGCATAGATGATTACATCGTCTTCCAGTATCGGATGGCGCGGCTGACCTTTTTCCAGCGCACCGTCCTCAAGAATATTGAAGCGTTTAGCGCCCAGCGTCACGGCCTGATACAGCCGTACCCGTTCGCCGATAATCGCAGTTTCGCCAATGACTACGCCGGTACCGTGATCGACAAAAAATCCTGAACCGATAACCGCGCCCGGATGAATATCGATGCCGGTAGCGGAATGTGCGAGTTCAGCGATGATGCGTGCGATCATGGGTACGCCCAGACGATACAGTTGATGGGCGATACGGTGATGAATGACAGCCTGCGCGCCCGGATAGCACAGCAAAATTTCGTCCACATTTTGTGCTGCCGGATCACCGTGATAAGCCGCGCGTACATCGGTATCCAGCATGCTGCGCACATCAGGCAGTGCGGCGGCAAAGGTACGCACAATATGCTCCGCGCGTGCCTCAACGCCAACGACTGCATCATGCTCTGCCAGTCGCGCGGTGTAGTTTAATTCCAGTAATACCTGCTGATGCAAGGCATGCAGGGCGGAATCGAGCGTGTGCGCGACATAAAAGTCCTCACTTTCCTGACGCAGGTCGGGCGGCCCCAGTCGCATCGGGAATAAGGCGCCGCGCAAGCTATTCATAATCTCGTGCACCGGGCCGGAAGCCGGCAATTCCCGTCCGCCGCATTCATGGTTGCGTGCGCAGGACTCACGCCAGTTGCGGCGAACTTCGCGCAAGCGGGCCGTCACCTGGTCCAGCCCCCAATTCGGTTGCAAGTCCTGTACGGCCCGAAGACTCATATCGCCAGACCCGCCGCGTCAAACAGACCTTCAAACAGGACAGAACTTAAATAGCGCTCAGCCGAATCCGGCAGTATCACGACTATCGTCTTACCTTCATTCTCCGGGCGCTGTGCCAGACGTGCGGCGACAGCAACCGCAGCACCGCAGGAGATACCTGCAAGTATGCCTTCTTCTCGCGCAAGACGGCGTGCATACAACACGGCATCCTCGTTGCTTACCTGTTCGATGTCATCCACCAGCTCAAGATCCAGATTCGCAGGGATAAATCCGGCTCCGATACCCTGTATCTTGTGCGGTCCGGGTTGCAAAGGCAGCCCTGCACGATGCTGGGTCAAAACGGGACTGGTCGAAGGTTCAACCGCGACCGTTTGAATTTGCTTGCCACGGATCTTTTTAAAATAACGCGAAACACCGGTAATCGTGCCACCGGTACCTACCCCGGATACAAAGATATCGACATTTCCATCAGTGTCGTTCCAGATTTCAGGACCGGTCGTCGCTTCGTGTATCGCCGGATTAGCCGGGTTTTCGAATTGTTGCAACAGCAGATATTTTGCATCGGATTCAGCGATTTCACGTGCGCGGGCGATCGCGCCGTTCATGCCCTTTGCGCCTTCGGTGAGCACCAGCTTTGCCCCCAGTGCAGCCAGCAGCTTGCGCCGTTCAATACTCATCGTGTCCGGCATGGTCAGCGTCAAGGGAATACCGCGCGCTGCCGCGACAAAGGCCAAGGCAATGCCGGTATTGCCGCTGGTAGGCTCAACCAGTTCACGACCCGGCGTCAGTAAACCGCGTGCTTCGGCATCGTTAATCATCGCCGCACCAATGCGGCACTTGACTGAATAGGCCGGATTACGACCCTCTATTTTGGCCAGCACAGTGGCCTTCGCGCCGTCGATGACGCGATTTAAGCGAACCAGCGGTGTATTGCCGATGGAGAGTGAATTATCTGCAAACCAATGTGACATGAGAGACTCCTGAATAAATATATTAGTTGTATGCTACGGGCAGGTCGTGATTGAGCCAGCCCGAGCCTGGCTTTCCATCGCCCTCAAAGCCTTCCAGTATGTTAAATATGTTTGAAAAACCTGAGAGCGTAAGCGCTTCTGCCGCAGCCACCGAGCGTTTACCGCTGCGGCAAAGAAGCAGAACGATGTTATCATTTTTGCTGATCAGTTTGAGCTGGCTAATGAAGTGCGGATTTTTCTCCATCTGCGGGCCGGATAACCATTCCACATGCGCGGTATCTTGCACATAGCCTACCCGTTGCAACTCAGCATAGGTTCTTACATCGACAATCTCGGCGGCGCCTGCGGAAAAAAGCGCCCATGCTTGCCGGGGCGTCACATCACCGGCATAGCTCAGACCGTCGATTTCGGCGTTTTTTCTGACTGTCTCTAACAGATTTTCAAACTGAGTGAAAATTTCAGATGCATTCTGAATTCGGGCAAGGGTGGCAGACATTAAACTTCCTCATATAAATGCAAGTGCTGCGAATAACAGCGAGTTGCGATGAAGTTGCATCTTATGCGCTTAGTCTTGGCTTAAAAACCAATAAAAAACGCTATGTTTAGCAGAATAATGAATATAGGGAGTTAGAACGGGGACGAAAACCAGGATGTGCGAGCTGGGCGCACGAGTTAAGCGCCCAGGCAATTAACTGAAAAGGAGCGGATTATTCCTTGCTACGGAATTGATCGTGGCAATTTTTGCAAGTCTCGCCGAGTTTACCAAACTGAGCCTTGATAGCATCTTTATCGCCGGAGGCCGCTACTTTAGCCAGCTCGTTAGCTTCCTTGTTGAAGGCGATAGCCAGTTTTTTGACGTCTTCCGGCTTTTCAAAGAACTCCGCTTTCAGGCGGGTCTTTTTCCATCCGGTGGCCTGATCGGTACCCGGGCCAAACAGCGCGCCCAGTCCTGAATTGGCCACAGCGGCGATGGCATTGGCTGCGGCGACAACCTGTTCCTTGTTATAAGTTTCAGGATGATCAATGACCTGGCTTTTGATTTTTGTCGTGTTCCATGCGGCGAACGAGTACGCGGATTGACGGAATTTAACCTGCTGGTCTTCTGCTTGTCCGGCCATAGCCGACACAGTGACAGCGCCCAACACCAACGCTAAAACTAATTTTAACTTCATTTACAGCTCCTCTTGGATTAAAAAAACAACACGGATGAAAAATTAGAAACTGGGTTCTGCTGTTGTCGCAGCCGGTATTGCCGGGGAAGCGGCAAAATAGCTTGCGCCATAATTCACCCCCCACACAGCGACCACTGCCAGGGTGAGTGCGGCGGCAAAACGGCGTAAGCCGCCACCGGACAATTCGACCGCCTGGGCTTTCGGCACGACTTTTCTGCCGGTCAACATCGGTATGACCAGATTGTGCTTTTTGATCCGCGCATAATAGACAATCGCTGCCAGATGCAGCGGCACCAGCACAATCAGTGCATCAAAGGCCAGCGCGTGCCAGCCGCTCAATTTATTGCTCAAATCTTTGCTTATCAGCGTAAACAACGGTCCTTGAAAGGCGATGTCATCATTAGCAAATAAACCAGTCACCACCAACGCCGCGAGCGTAGCGAGCAAAGCCAGTGCCGACAACGCGCCCAACGGGTTATGACCTATACCTTGCCACTGGCCTTTCAAGTAAGCGGTAATCCGCGTCGGCGTCGGAAAGAAGCTGGTGAAGCGCGCATGGGTTGAGCCAATAAAACCCCACACCACCCGAAACACCAGTAAACCAAGCAGCAACAGGCCGATACGTCCATGCCAGTCGATCAGGTTGCCGCCCAATTTACCGCTGACCACAGCGGCAAGCACGGCGGTCGCCATCAACCAATGAAACAATCGCAGCGGTAAATCCCAAATTTTAATACTGACAGACATTTTTTTCTCCTCTGTATCGGGTCCGGACACACGCCGGTTTTAATGGTTATCCAGGTTTTTGGTTTCATGTACACCGGACTTCAAATCCCCCAGCCCTTCCTTAAACCCCCTCAATGCGCTGCCCAAATCGCTGCCTACACCGGCCAGTTTCTTGGTGCCAAAAATCAGTACCACGGCCAGCAAAACGATTAACCAGTGTCCAATGCTTAATGAGCCCATTTTTATTCTCCTTTTATTTAGCACGCCCCGAAAAGCCGGGTGTTTGCATAGCGATGCGACAGGCTGCTCAACAACCCGCCATCTGAATTTTTTTAAATTAATTGGTGGCAAAGCAATACAGCAGCCCTGCCCCGCCTGTTTTCACCAGATTGTCCTGTCCGCAACCGCGACTGGGGTGTGCCGAATTCCATGAGGTATTTCCGCCGCCGGTGCGATCAAAATGCCCGAGTTGTGTGGAACCGTCGGCAGAACTGATGGTGTAATTTTTGCAGGTGTGATCGGCAGCATCCGCATAGGCGCGACCGTCGGGCTGTGATCCGGTGATGATGTCGTGCTGATTAGGCGTATCGCCCGCACCCTTTATGTTTTCATTCTTTTCGGTCAGAGCGGTAGTGCGGCTCAGATTGTTACCCAGTCGCGCACTGTCTAGCGTATCGCCATGCAGATCGGCCACATTATTGGCAACTTTAATGCTGCGCGCGTTATACCACGGACCCGAACCGATGCGATCACGCGCATTGACCGCGGCTTGACCGTTCACAGCCTGAGTACTGAGATAGGCGTGCCAGATCCGGTTGCCAGCCCCCGCATCCGTTGCCAGTTTTTGACAATGTGCATCCGCGCCCTGTAACCCGCCCAGATCAGCGCCGTTACCGATAGCGGTACTGGTAATAAAGAAACCCAGCGGCTGGACGGGCGGTTTCGCCGGTACGGGTGGCGGATCTGCCGCAAAAGCGCTGGATAGATTCAGTAGCAAGGTGCAAACGATAAAGGTATGTTTTTTCATATTCGATCTTTTCAAGGTTAAAAATTCAAGAAGTCCGCGGCGCGGATAAAGTCGAACGCACCGTCTTTCGGCTCGTTGCGATCTTGTCATGATTAACAAAGCAATTTTGATGCCAAAAATAAAATAAGTTTTAAAACAACAGGATAGTAAATATACGGGCTGCGAACTGCTGCTTGCGGTGCAGAGACATGTTGCAAATTCAGCAGCGGTTGAGGATGAGTGAGCGATTTACGGCAGCACTGACAAAAATAAGGAGTGGCAACCTTACATTCCGGAAATATAACTTGCCAGTGCCTCGATTTCTTCATCGCTTAAGGCTTTAGCGATACTGTTCATAATGCCGCCAGCGCTGTTGGTGCGAATTTCAGCCCGCCAGTTGCGCAACTGTTCGCGCAAATAAATCATGTGCTGGCCGCCGATTACCGGATAACTGCCGGTCTCGGCATATTGCCCCCGGCCTGTCTCGCCATGGCAGCTTTTGCAGGGCAAAATATTTCTGTTGAAATCGCCCCTTATAAAAAGATCTCTGGCAATCAGACTCGGAATCGCGCCGCTACCGCTCATAGGCTGGCTGCTGGAAAACCAGGCGGCAATATCGGCACGGTCATCATCGCTAAGACTTTCCGCCATGGCAGTCATCACCGGATGACGACGCGCCCCGCTTTGAAAATCCTGTAACTGCTTAACGAGGTAATTGGCATATTGTCCGGCAAGCTTGGGGGCTGAAGGAGCCAGGCCCACGCCATTCAGGCCGTGACATTCCTGGCAATTTTCACTCTGCACCTTTTGTTTGCCGAACTGCGCATTTCCCGCGCCGATCTCCTGCGCCGCCGACGGCTCAGCAGCGCTTGAGCCAACGGGGGTCGCCAGCACGCCCAAAACCAGCAGCATGCCAGGCAGCTTGCGCAACAGCGCCGTGCCTACCAATTGACGGCCTTTTTGGCATCGGATAGCTGCTGAACAATTTCAAGTGACTTAGCTACATTCTGAGCCGGCGTGAGCGCACTGAGCGCGGCGGCTATTTTTCCGTCCGGCGTGATGATATAAGTGACGCGTTCGGCAAAACCATGATCAATCTCCACACCGCGGGTATCTTTCTTGCCAGGCTGAGCCTCCCGAATCGCAATAGCATACGCTTTGGTAATTTTGCCATCCGCATCGGAAGCAACGGCTATTTTACCGGCGCAATAATCGGGATCAGCCGAGAAATCATTCAAGCGGGTGATGCTATCCAGTGAGACGCCAACGACGCGGGCGCCGGCATCGGCAAATTTAGCGCTGTTATCTGCAAAATTATGCGCTTCGATATTGCATCCGCCCGTGTAAGCAGACGGATAAAAATAGAGTACGACAATGTCTTTACTCAAAGCGGCTTTGAGTGAAAAATCAATCGTTTTCCCTGCAAGCGATGCCGGTGTTTTGAAGTCCGGAGCTGTATCGCCTTCATGCAAAGCGGCCATGGCTGGCAGCGCGCCGCACAGCAAAGTCGCCAATAACAATCGTTTCATGTTGTATCCTTATAAGATATTACTTATTTATCTTTCTTGTAAAGCCGGTGGCAGTCCTTGCAGGTCTTGGCCATCGTGGTGGCTGACACCGTGGCATTATCGAAATCCTTGACAGCCAGATATTTGATAATCACAGAGCCCAGTTCGCGACTTTTATTTGACCAGTCCACCGCATCCTGCGCATTACCCTTTTGCACGTAATAATCAGAAACATCAGCAAACATTTCCATCATTGCCTTGGCATCTTCATTTGCCCCTTTAGCGTTTTGAATGCCAATATTGGCTGACAGGCTTTTTTGCCGGTCTTCCATACTTTGCATGTAGTCCTCATCAAGGGTGATTGCAGCAACACTGCCGGTTATCGTGAGAAAAGCAAAAAACAACATCAATTTACGCATACGGATAGTACCCATCGAACAACGGTGAATTACGCAGCCCTTATCAGATCAATATAGAAAGTATGTACAGCCCGGCGATCGTCAGCTGATCGCCAGTCATCAACAAGTAGTTACGCGATCAAATCCTTGATCACTTCGCCATAAACTACGGTAGGACGTTCCGAGCGACCATCGTGCAGGAAGGTGGTCTTCAGATGGTTAAGCCCCAGCAGTTCGAGTACCGTTGCATGCAGATCGTAGGTATCTACCGTCTTGCCGACCGACTGCACACCGATCTCATCCGTCGCGCCAAAGGTTGTGCCTGCGCGGGAACCGCCACCTGCCATCCACTGCGTGTAACCCCAGGGATTATGGTCGCGACCGTCACCGCTTTCTCCCCAGGGTGTGCGACCGAACTCGGACGTCCACACCACCAGGGTCGTTTCCAGTAAACCGCGTTCCTTCAAATCGGCGAGCAGAGCAGCAATCGGCTTGTCGACCATTCTTGCATTTTTGCTGTGGTTATCTTCCAGCTTGCTGTGCGCATCCCAGTTTCTGAATTCGCCATCGGGCACAGCCGGGCCTGAGACCACCTGAATGAAACGCACACCGCGTTCTGTCAGACGACGGGCACGCAGCAGCACCGTTCCATAAGTGCGGGTCGTTTCGTCGTTCAGTCCGTAAGCCTCCTTGGTAGCCTCAGTTTCCTTGGACAGATCAACAGCTTCCGGTGCGGACGCCTGCATGCGGTCAGCCAGTTCATAGGAGCGGATGCGCGCTTGCAGTTCAGAATCTTCAGGATAGCGGGATGACCCTTTTTGATTCAATTTATTGAGTAAATCCAGCGAATTGCGTTGCTCGATTTGCGCCATCGCGCCGGGGCGCTTCAGATTCAGAATTGGAGAATCTCCGGGACGGAAGGCAACCCCTTGATAAACGGCTGGCAAAAAGCCTGAACTCCAGTTTACCGAGCCCGCGCGCGGTTCCTTGTCATCGTTATAAAGCACGACGTAGGAAGGCAAATCCCGGTTGGCGGAACCTAGCGCAAAATTTACCCAGGCACCCAGCGATGGCCGTCCCGGATTGACGTCACCGGTATTGAGCTTAAGGATCGAAATATCGTGGGTCGCACCAACGGTCACACTGGATTTGATAAAAGCCAGCTTATCCGCGTGCTGCGCCAGATTGGGCAGCAGGTCGGAAAAGTAAGCGCCACTCTCACCGTATTGCTTAAAGCTGCGTTTTGGCGACACAAACAGCTTGGTAATCCCGCCTTGCGTGCTGGTCTTGATGCCCTTCAGGAAAGACTCGGGGATAGGCTTGCCAGCCAGCTTCACCAGCTCAGGCTTGTAGTCATATAAATCCAGCGTGCTGGGCGCGCCGTCCATATGCAACCAGATGACGGTTTTGGCTTTTGCCGCGAATTGCGGGTTTTTGGGTGCCAGCGGGTCTAGCAGTTCAGCTGCTGAGGCCGCTGAAAAAAATCCGCCGCCGGGCAGGAAACCGCTCAATGCAGCACCGCCCAGACCTACACCGGCTCTTAGTAAGAAGTCTCTACGTGATTGATTGTACATCATATTTTCCTTTGTATTTAGTTAGAAGCGGTAGCTGAACTCGTTTGCGTTGGCGACGGTGTGGACCAGATCGACAAAGGCGGCCAGATGGATCGGATCTTGCCCTACGGTGGCTTTCAAACCGGTAGGTGTACTGAGTGCGAACTTACCATCCACGGATCTGGCTTTGATAGCGTGTTCCTGATGCCCCAGATACTGATGCAAGGCCACTTTTTCGGCCTTGTCCGCATCGCGCGAAAACAGGATCTGATACAGTCTGTCGAATTCAGCAGGCTCCGTGCTTCCCGCCTCGTTAATGACGCGACCTGCCAGTGCCTGTGACCAACTGAACACAGTCTCATTATTAAACAGCGTCAAGGCCTGCAATGGCGTGGTGGTTACGTCACGCTTGCTGTGCACCAGTTGCGAATTGGCTTGATCGAAAACTTCCAGCATAGGAAAGGGCACGCTACGGCGCGAGAATACGTACAGACTGCGGCGGTCATAGTCACGTGTATTCTTGGATACTTTCCACAACGGGTTATTATCAAAAAGATTATCTCCTGCAATGACATTGTCGGGCAGCGGCGGGAATACTGCCGGGCCACCGATCTTGTCTTCAAGTCTGCCGGAAGCGACCAGTAGCGAATCCCGGATTTGTTCGGCATCCAGACGGCGGCGCGGGAATACTGCCAGCAACTTATTATCAGGATCAGCCTTGTAGGCATCGGCACGGTAATCCGATGACTGGCGGTAAACGCTGGATAGCAGAATTTCACGATGCAGTTTCTTGATGCTCCAGCCCTGCCCTACGAAATCATTAGCCAGATAGTCCAGCAATGCCTGATCCGATGGTTTTTCGCCCGCCTTGCCAAAATCACTGACGGTTCTGACAATGCCAGTGCCGAAATATTGCGCCCAGACACGGTTCACATAAACCCGCGCGGTGAGTGGATTATTAGGGCTGGCGATCCAGTTAGCCAGTGCGGTACGCCGTCCTGATGAAGTTGCTGTAGGCACGATCTTTGGTGCTTCACTGGTCAGTGTCGCCGGAAATGCCGGTTGCACTTCATCCAGCGGACGTTCATGCGTGCCCGTGAAACGGATATGCGTTGCCGGCGATTCCGGATGGCCAAGTTCAGTCGTGGCGGAAATGAATTTCGAACCGGATTCAGGCTTCAAGTCATCAAACTTTTTCAACTCCACCGTCAACTTTTGATATTCATCCCACTTTTTCTTGATGTCTTCCGAGTATTGAGGGTGACTCTTATCCCCGGCGACGATGCGCAGATAGCCTGCAATATCAGCATCTGAGGTGATGTTATCCAGCCTGTGATTGACCCAACGATCAAGCGGCGTCCATTGCGCTTCCGGCTTGAAAATAGCCTCGCGACTGTCCGTCAGATAACGTTCCTTGTGGTACTTGAGACCGGCATCCCGATAGACATCAATAATCGCTTTTTGTTTGGCCCGAATATCCTTGGTTGCGGCCTGATACTTGGCTTGTGCTTCCTCAAATTTCTTTTCCTGCTCACCCTTGTTGATCACCGCAATCTTTTCATTCACGCTGGTATTGGCAAAAAATGCCTGCAATGAAAAATAGTCTTTTTGCGAGATCTTGTCAGTTTTGTGATTGTGGCATCTGGCGCAACCCACCGTGGTACCCAGCAAAGCTAAGCCTACCGTGTCAGTCATATCCGTTTCAATCTGATATTTCCGCTGTACCAGATCGCGCGAGTTATAGTTGTCCGGATAGCCGATCAAAAATCCGGTGGCAATCAGGGCATTCTGATCATCGGGTGCAATTTCATCTCCGGCCAGCTGTTCCTTGATGAAGCGATCATACGGTTTATCCTGATTAAAGGCGTTAATCACGTAATCGCGATAACGCCACATATTGGGACGCCCCGTATCGTTCTGGAAACCGGTGCTATCGGCATAACGCGCCAGATCCAGCCAGCGGCGCGCCTGACGCTCGCCATAATGCGGCGAGGCTAACAAGCGGTCTGCCAGTTTTTCATAGGCATCGGCTGATTTATCATTGACGAAGGCTTTAACTTCCTCCGGGCTGGGAATAATCCCCAGTGTATCTAGCGTAGCCCGGCGGATATAGGTGGCGCGATCCGCATCCTTGGAGGGCTTCACACCCTTCGCTTCCAGTTGCGCCAGGACGAAGGCGTCAATCGGCGTACGTGCCCAGCTTTTCTGTTTAACTTGCGGTACATCCTGATGTTGCACAGGCTGCCACGACCAGAGCTTAGCGGGTGCTGCACGTTTTGCTGCATCAGCAACCGGTTTGTCGTCCGCTACAGCAAGCGCTGTGCTCAGGCTCAACAGTACGGCGATATAGACTATTTTTTTCTGCATGACTCGGTTCATATTGCTTCCTCGCTAGGCTTGAGTAAATGGATTATTTTTTTACGTCCGCAGGCGCTGCGGCTCTGGGTGCAGGGATTGCAATTTTGCTCAGGGAACCGCCTTCATCTTCATAATCTTTTACGCCAACAGCGCCAGCGACTTTGTAGCCATGAGCCAGCAAAATATCTCCAGCAACCCCTGCGCGATGCGCACGGATTGAAACCGTGACAATTTGGCGGTCACGAGGGATGTAAGCTAAGCCCTCTTCCACGTCGCCGGCCTGAACACTCAGATAAATCGGAAAGCCGCCGATTTTGCTGATTTCGTCCGGGCGGCGCAGATCAACAAACAGAATTTTCCCGGGGTGACCTAGCAACTTATCCAGCTGAGCGCGATTCAATCTCGCTGTTTTGTGCGTCCAGGGATTCGGATCTACATATTTCACCTTAGCAGGTTCAGTCGCACCAGCGATCGCACCAGGGGTCGCTTCAGGATTGATTTTTGGCGCTGCCGTTTCAGCGGCAAAGGCAAGTGATGAGGCAAATATCAGGGAGGTAAGTGTGGCAAGGGCAAATTGCTTTTTCATGGTGAGTCACTTTCTTATTGAATGGATTCGGTTGCGCAGCAACCGTGTACAGGCCAACGCGTTGCATATAAATTAGCAAAGATCATGCCAGCATGCAAAATCAACCGCATTATCTGCAAAAACCAATCATAAGCTAAGCTAGTTCGCTGTTTTATAATAATAAAAACAGCAGACTAATTTAAGACCAGCGTGAAGCTATGACGCGGACGGCGCGGATATCATCAGGATCTGCTGCTCAATTAGCAGCAGAGTAGAATGCACAGTGCTGTCAATACAACAGCTGTCCAAAAGAAAAACGGCCCGACAAATCGGGCCGTTTAAACAGCGGTATATCTTTTAGTCTGTGAACCTTACAGCTTGCCGGTGAACATCACGCCAGCCCAGCGAGGTACTGCGGGGGTGTAGGTGTTCCAGGTAACGCCCTGATAGGCTTGATTGTTAAAAAGGTTCTTAACAATAAAACTGGCGTCGAAGGTCTGGTCTTGTTTGCCCAAACCGATTGAGATATCAGTGCTGGAACTGCCACCTATCCAGGCATAGCTTGAGAGTGCCACATCCGAGTTATAACGACTTCTGAACGCCGTGTTAAACGTGGTATGGAAAACTTCGTTGCCGAATACGGATTTTTTATAATCAACACCGAAGTTTCCGGTCCACTTCGAAGCCCCGGGCAGCGTTGCGCCAGTAACATTCTGGTAAGGGGCTGCACCGGCATATCCATTTTCGACAGGCTGGGCGGAATTGGTAAAGTCCTTATAAACCGCGTTGTTGTAGGCACCGGAGAAGCGGACTTTGATATTTTTCAGGCCTGAATATACGCCGTCAATTTCCACACCATCCGCCTGTACTTTGGGCACATTACCCGTGGCCGTAGTGTAGGCAGTCGCGTTATTGCCGCCCAGTTGATTCAGCGCGGTGGTGTACTGATCAACCACAGAGACGCTTTGCTGATAGTTTTTGACGTCCATCAGGAAAACTGCGGTATTGAGTACCAGGGTATCATCGAGTAGCTTCGATTTAAAACCCGCTTCATAGGAGATGGTGTCCTCAGCCTTGACCGGATTGGAAAGCCCGTTGGTGAATTGTGAAACGCCGGCTTTCTCGCCGTACTGCAAAGACACATAAGCGGTTTCGTGCTCATTGATTTTATACGACGGGCTGATGACAAAAGACGGCAACAGTGCACTGTACGGTTGTGCGGCAGCCGGCGCAAATACCACACCGATTTGTGTTTGACGTAGCAACTTTGCCGCACCCACCTGGGCTAGCTGTGCAGACGATAAATTTGCATAATTTTGACCAAAATATTGCTGTGCTACAGCATCCGCAAGTGCGAGTTGTACTGCGCTGTTGGCACCAGGCGTCAGTACGCCGTTAGAGCCGGAGGCAAAGCCGCCCAATTGCACCCCGTTGACTGAAACCGGATTCAGCGCGGCACCCGCTCCATTGGTGACGATACCGCTGCTGCCAATATTCTGACGGTCTTCCTGGGTGAAGCGCAGGCCGGTGGTCAAGGTAATCTGATCGCTAAAGTGCCAGTTAGCCTGACCGAAAACCGCTTCACTCTTGTTTTCGATGTCTTGCAATCCGGCAGGACTGTTATAGTTCATAGACAGTCCGGTCAGAGAATTCTGCATCAGACGTTGACCTGCAGCATTGGCATTGAGTGTGGTGAACTGGGAATTGCTGGCCAGATAGGCGCCGGCATCATTGCCCCAGGCTTTCTGATAATCATTGTTATTGCTGACATCAATCAGATACAAGCCGGCCTGGTAGTCGACAAAACCGCCGACCGGCGAGTTCACGCGCACCTCTTCACTCTTTTGCTGGTAATTATTCTTGAACCCCCCGGAATTGCGATACACGTCATAAGGCAGATCGGAATCGTTAACCGCATCGAAGTAGTAATTTTCAATCGCGGTGATTGAAGTCACGGTATAACCGCCCGCCAGGTTCCAGTTCAACTGTGCTGTGGCGCCGTTGCTGCCCGTGACCAGTGGTCTCGCGTTAAGCGCGGTAACGCTGTTCGCATTGAGCACACTGCCCGGAACGTAACCCTGATTAGTAAACCAGTTACGGCTCAATCTGCCGTTGATATCGGCGCTAGTGCCGGCTGTAGAAGCACCATTGCTATAATTAGGCAACGGTGTATCGACCGTAGCTCCATTGGTGTATTCACCCGATCTTGGCGTGCCGTTGACAGAGATCAGCGCATTAAAGTCTGCACTAGGCGTGAACAAAAATTGCGCGCGCCCGGTTAAGCGGTCGGTATTCGTGTAATTATTGTCCGCATTAGTTAAGCTGTTCTGCGGACCTTGCGCCTTGCTTGCGCTAAACGATCCGCGCCAGGCCAGCACATCATCAACAATCGCACCGCCTAAAGCTGCCGTACCCTGAACCGTGCCGCGCTGCCCTATCACCAGCGAATAATTTGCGCTAGGCGTAAAGGAGGGTCTTACCGTATTGACGATGATCGCACCATAAGAAGAATTCTTACCCAACAGCGTGCCTTGCGGACCACGGGCAACTTCGACCGTATCAACGTCGCTAAAATCATAACTGTTAGCCAAGGCGCCATAGGCATAGCTCACCCCGTCTACAATCAGCCCCACGCCGGGATCCTGCGCTTCAGTCTGTCCCTGTTTGCCGATACCGCGTATCGATAAACTGCTGGTACGCTGATTGCCCAGATTCCAGGCGACGTTGCCCGCGCGCTGAGTAATCGCAGCAATACCGGTTGCATCGAGACTGGCTAATTCCTTACCGGACACCACCGATTCAGATACGGGTACATCTTTGAGACTTTCGATACGGTTACGGCTATGAATCACCACTTCATCCAGCGCTACCGATGCATTGGGGTCAACGATTGTAGTGATGGCGGCGGTTGGCGCTGTCTGAGTTGAAGGCTGTGCAACAGCCGGCGTTATCGTGCCGCTCGCGTCCAGTTGTTTCTTTAAGGCGATATTTTCAGCATTGATACGTGATACTTCAGCCTGAAGTTCGGCAAAAGCCTTGTCGTCAGCAGCATACACGGGTGACAACAGCGTGATGCCGGCCAGTGCCAGCATCATCGCCGAATAGCGGAAAGTGTTATTCCCCGCCGGGTGTTTTAACTTACGGGATGGTAGTGCCTTCATCGGTATTGCTCCTGTGATTAAATGCTATTTGGTAATAAGCGTAGACAGTGACTTGTAACGAGTTGTCACTGTCTTGCTGATACTGTTAGCAGTTATCATGCCAGGTGATATTTTTATGCTGATAAATCGCCTTGAAAAACATAAATATATGAAATTAAAGTATATTTTATTTTATAATCAAGGGCTGGCAAGGCGTCAAACAGCCTGATTCCGGCTGAATAAACAAGCCGGCTTTGCTGCTATTTAAACAGCGCGCGACTTGCTATGCTCAATTGCAAACAGAGGTAACCAGGGGGAAGGGGGTGGGCATTCAAAACTGGAAAGACGCAGGCGAGACGCTGGGCAAAATTCGCAAACTGGTTGCGGTCAATCTAGGCTTGGGTGTATTGACGATGGGCGTTGCTCTGCTCGGTGCAATCTAACTTTATAGATAACTGCGCCCCCCCACTTCGCCTGCCAAGCCATTAGAATGGCGATATGGAAGCGTCATTTTGATCAAACATGGCCTGATTTTAATCATAACCAGTAAAAATAAAAAATAGTTTCAAGATGCAAAGAAGATTTTGCATTGCACAAACCCAATTAATCCAAGTGGTTATAAGATTAAATATGCAGATCATAAGAAAATCACTAGATGAAACCAGATGTTCAACGATAGCTTTCAAAGCATTCCCGATGCACAATGTCGGAGAATTATTTTATGCCTTGAATTCGGGCAGCAGATATAAACAGACCGCAATAAAGCTGACAGTGACGATGGATAGCTGTGTGCCATCAGCAGTCCGTCGCGGGGTAGAGCTTGAACGACTGGTGTCAGTAGTACAGCGACCGTTGGCGGGTAGAATGCATCTCAGGCAGCAATTGGCCATGAACCGATCTTTGAGGTAGAAATCTCGATGCCGGAAAACTGACCTTCGTTACTGTCGGCAACGTGCCATTGGTTAAATTGGTTTATCACTAGCAGATTGCTACCCCATGAAGCCGATGTCAACGGTATATATGAGCCACTTGTTTATTTACTAAAGGGATTGAAGATGGATGACCCATTTAAGCCGTTAAGTCTTTCAATTAAAGAGCTGTTTGGCAATTCGGACTCTTTATATAAAATTCCACAATATCAACGACCTTATAAATGGGAAAACGAACAAGTTGATAAGCTTTGGGATGATATACATGAGGCTTATGAAAACGGAGATGAAAATTATTTTCTTGGATCAATTATTACTGCTAAGCCAAGGGATGATGAGAAATCAGCCTATGTTGACGTGGTGGATGGGCAGCAGCGTCTGACTACTTTGATGATTCTTTTTTGCGTGGTCAGGGATATGTATCCTGATATCAATGCGCAAAATAGCGATGAAAATCCCTTTACTGTTGACATTAACACCATAAAGGCGTCAATAGCATTATTTGGAAAATCGCTACGACTTAAGCTTTTTACGCATAGCCAGCACCAGAGCGATTTTGAAAAACTAATACTTAAGGGTAGCACGACGAGCCTCAAAAGACCATACAAATATCAGGTACGAACTGATGAGGAGCCGAAGTTCAAGTTCATCAACACGGCTTGCATTTTCAGAGAAAAGCTCAGTGCACTGGGAGAGGAAATATCAGCTTTATTGATAGATTATCTTTTTAATCAGGTAAAAATAATTAGGATAGAGTGCAGGAACAGAGAATTTGCAATCAAACTATTCCAAGTTCTCAATGATAGGGGGATGGATCTAACGGCTGCTGACTTGATTAAAAGCTTTCTTCTGGAAAATCTGTATAAAAAATATAAGGACGATGCAGATACTTCAAAACTTAAAGAAGGGCAGTTCATTTCCGACTGGAGGGAAATGGAACAGAGTATCAAGGCATGCGACATTAGTCTTAATGATCTTTTTATAATTTATGAATATTATCTGCTAGGACAAAATCCGAAAAAATCATTGTATGATGAATTGCAGTATGCCTTTGGTAATAAAGATCCAAATGAAGTTATTAGTGATATCAAACAATTTGCTTTACTTTATGTGGAGGATATTTATGAGGCGAAGGACAAGGTGCTATTTTCCTTTTGGTATATTCGCTGGAATATGTATTGGAAGAGCATTTGTTTGACCGCTTTACATGAAGATTATTCTGATTTCGAACGCCTGACAAAAGCTTTGCGAAGGTTCTATTACCTCTACTGGATGGCAGGTAAAACTCTTTCTCAAATCAAGCAGACATCTTTTAATCTGATTAAGTGGATTAAGTCTGGACGAGCAATCTCAGAAATTGAGGCTGAATTGAATTCCAAACTTGATACCGATGGAATTATCGAACTAGCCAAGCGTAATCTTTCATCCGAACAATTGGCGACTGAGGCATGGATTAAGCCGCTGCTACTACTCATTGAGTACAACCTTACCGACAACAGTAAATTTTCGTTTGTCTACCTGGATACTGATTTGCACCTTGAACATGTCTTGCCAGTTAAATATTACAAGTATTCTGAATGGAGTCACATTTCCAAAGAGATATCTGCGGCATGGCTTAATAGTGCTGGGAATCTTACTTTGCTTGGTGGTGCAAAAAATATTGAGGCAAGTAATAATCCATTTAATGTAAAAATGGAGATTTACAAAGGTAAGGGGAAATACGACACAAAGAATGACAAAATCACAGCTTTCCAAATTACTCAGAAAATATTAGAGGATTATAAATCCAAAAAATACGATGCGATGTGGACACATGAAGCGATGATTGATCGATTGAAATGGTTCTTCGAGGAGGTGGGAGAAATTTTGGAAATCGACGTGAGCGATTTGATTGATAAGCATCAACCAGAGGTTATATGATCAAGCTCCACGAATCCACCATCTAAGGTATTTACTTTCTAGAATAAATTAATCGTTTTTTCTAATTTTTGGTTTTTTGACTCGCTGATTGGCTTGCCAGTTAGCGGCTCATTACGAACGACCGCAGTCCAATGATTATCAACAGGCATTCAATCTCGAGAATGCCCGTAAGATTGAAGGTCAGCTTCCAGAAACAAAGCTGTGGATCATATGCTTTACCTTGATAGTCTGGTCAGTCTCGTAAGCGGATACAGGGTTTTGAAAGCTGTCTGCCGGAAAGCGGCCTGTCACGGGCTGTGGCGACATCAAGCACTAGGGGGTCTTAAAGTGGGGTCATCTTAAAGTGGCATCTTAAAGTGGGGTCAGGTCTCCCATTTTGTATAAATCTGCGAATATGAAAGTACATAAGAGCGGGGGCAGTGCAAAATGAGGGACCTGACCCCTGACCCCTGACCCCGGCTCACATCATATTTTTCCCTATGGCGTCCCGGTAATTGCCGACAGGCTCCTAGAAAAGAGAATAACTAAAACAACTGGAAGCGCCATTCGGATCAAACACGGACTAATTTAAATCATAGCCAGTAAAAATAAAAAATAGTTTCAAGATGCAGCGAAGATTTTGAATTGCACAAGCCCGCTTAAATCAAGTGGTTATAAAATAATTAAATATGCAGATCATAAGAAAATCACTAGATGAAACCAGGTGTTCAACGATAGCTTTAAAAACATTCCCGATGCACAATGCCTGGCGAAATTCCTTGGCGCTTAATTGCCGTCAGAGATCATGAAAATAGACAGGAATAAATCTGATATTCAGGAATCACTGCTCAGTATATCTAAGGAGACCTTAGTTCGAGTCCAGATCAACTCGCCAGTTAGAACAAATCTGGTTACTGGTATCTGTCAGTTCTGATTTAACACCGTACTATGCGACAAATTAAAAGCACAGCAGAAAAATGTTCGACAGACGTGCCTTGTGCATGGCATCCCCCTGAGCTACTTAAATTAAACCTGCCCACCCACACCTTTAAACTTCTCAACAAAAGCGGCAATTCTTTGGAACACGCTTTGCTTTTTGGTCAGGTATTGCGGATTAAGCGGGCTCATCTTGGGAAGAACAGCATTGAGCTCAGTGCCATTTTCACTGGCAAATTCACGTTTTAGCGAGGTGGTGATGTAGCGTCTGGCCGCCTCTGCATTCAGGTTCTCGGCGTTAATCAGCGCTTGCGCCTCACGCTGTTGTTCCGCTTGGGCAAAGGTGAAGAAGGCGTCAATCACACTGGCCTTATCGCCAATCTTATCCAGATCGGTTTGGTTAATAAAATCGACCAGCAAGCTTTCTTTAGCGCGATTGCCCAAGCTCGCGCGAATTACCCGGCGTACGTCTTCAATCAGCGAAGCTTTATCCTTGACCTTTTTACTGTTATCAAAAATCAATTCCAGAATGTAGTCCAGGTTGATCTCTTGTGACTTCAGCAAGTCTACCTCAAAAACCACGTCGTCCCAATCGATGGTGGACTTGTCTCTTTCAGTGGAAGATTTTTCCCGGCGCAGCCAATCGCGAACATCGTTGTAGGTTGAGCGATAGTCCTGAATTTTCCGTTCAGCCGGTATCTTGATTGTTTGCAGCGCGCCCAGATCTTCATCGCTTAAATAATGCCTGGCCTTGAATTCCTCAACCATCGCCGGGTCGTTCATATCTACGCTTTGTAAGGCCTTCAGGCTGGCGAATTCATCATAGTTTTGCAGTACGTTTTCAACGCGCAAATACTCGCCAAACAGCTTCGCGAAGTCCTTTTTGTCGGACTCTTTTTCAATGGCTGCAGGGGTGGGAAAGCGCTGTTCCAACTCCTTCACAACTTCCACAAAGCCACGCCGCGCTTCACCGGTCACCAAGTCGGTAAAGCCCTCCATGTATTCCTTGTAGCTCTTCTCCAGCACCACGTTCTTGGTATTTTTGTCGCCAAACAAGGTGATGGCGTCTATCGTCGCCTGCTCCAAATCACGGAAGGTAACGATATTACCGAATGTTTTGGTGGCATCAAAAATACGGTTGGTTCGCGAATAGGCCTGAATCAAACCATGGTAGCGCAAGTTTTTGTCAACAAACAAGGTGTTCAGTGTGGGGGCATCAAAGCCAGTCAGAAACATGCCCACCACAATCAGCAGGTCGATTTCCTTAGTCTTAACTTGCCGGGCAAGATCGCGGTAATAGTTTTGAAAACCATTGCTATCCACGCTGAAGTTGGTTTTGAACAGCGCGTTATAGTCAGCGATGGCCGCGCTTAAAAACTCTTTGGCGCTGCTATTCATGGCTGAAACATCCAAGCTTTCATCCAGAATATCGCCTACGGCATTCTGCTCTTCATTGGCCGCAAACGAGAAAATGGTGGCGACTTTAAGTGGCTTATCACTGTCTTTTTGCAAATCCTTGAACGACTCGTAATACAGCTTGGCTGCATCCACGCTGCTCACGGCAAACATGGCATTAAAACCCTTGGCACCCGCTTGCAGGCGATGGGTTTTATGCCGGAAGTTATTCAGGATGTACTGCGTAATCTCGCAAATTCGGTCGGGGTGCAACAAGGCTTGCTTATTTTCTGCCGCACTAAGTTGCTTCTCGTCCTGTTCGCTTTCAATGGCTTTGAAGTGTGGGCGAACATCGTTGTAGTCCACCTTGAACTTGAGCACCTTCTCATCACGAATCGCGTCGGTGATCACATACGAATGCAGCTCGCGGCCAAACACGCTGGCAGTCGTTTCTGCGCCGAGCGCGTTTTGCGGAAAGATCGGTGTGCCGGTAAAGCCAAACTGATAAAACTTTTTGAATTTCTTCTTCAGATTTTTTTGTGCCTCACCAAACTGGCTGCGGTGGCATTCATCAAAAATAAACACCACCTGCTTGTTGTAAATGGGTAGATCGCCTTCGCCCTTCATCAGGTTGTTGAGCTTCTGGATAGTGGTAACGATGATCTTGTTGTCGTCTTTATCCAGATTAAGCTTGAGGCCGGCAGTGCTGTCAGAACCGTTCACACTATCCGGCGAAAAACGCTGATATTCCTTCATGGTCTGGTAATCCAGATCTTTACGATCCACCACGAAGAAAACCTTGTCGACGAAATCCAGCTCGGTGGCCAAACGCGCCGCTTTAAAACTGGTCAGTGTCTTGCCCGAACCTGTGGTATGCCAAATAAATCCACCACTTTCCGTTTTGCTCCAGTTTTTGGCTTGATAGGCGCTGTTGATTTTCCACAAAATGCGCTCGGTGGCGGCAATCTGGTAGGGGCGCATCACCAGCAAGGTATCACTCACATCAAACACCGAATAATGCAGCAGTACATTGAGCAAGGTACTTTTCTGGAAGAAAGTAGCGGTAAAGTCCTTCAGGTCTTTAATCAGGCCGTTATCCGCCTTCGCCCAGTTCATGGTGAAGTCGAAGCTGTTTTTATTGCGCGCCGTGGTGTTGGCAAAATAACGGCTATCGGTGCCATTGGTGATCACAAACAGCTGTAAATACCTGAATAAAGAATGCTCGCTATTAAAGCTCTCTTTGCTGTAGCGGTGCACCTGATTAAAAGCTTCACGAATCGCCACGCCGCGTTTTTTCAGCTCGACCTGTACCAGGGGCAGGCCATTCACCAAGATCGTCACATCGTAGCGGTTGGCGTGGCTGCCGGTTTGCTCAAACTGCTTAATCACCTGCAGCTTATTACGGGCAATGTTCTTTTTGTCCAGCAGGTAGATGTTCTTAATGCGGCCATCGTCAAACACAAAATCGTGAATATAGTCATTATGGATTTTGCGGGTTTTATCGACGATGCTATCGCTGGGTTTATCCAGATAGATTTCTAAAAAACGCAACCACTCGCCGTCAGCAAACTGCATATTGTTCAGGGCTTGCAACTGCTCGCGCACGTTGGTGGTCAGTTTCTCGGGCGTGTTTAAATCGGGCACATAGTCATAACCCTGATTCTGCAAATCCTGAATAAATTCCCGCTCCAAATCGTATTCGCTTTGGTAACTTTCATTGACTTGCCATTCTTTGGCATATTTATCCAACACGATAAAGCTATTGGATTCAGCGATGGTTTTGTAATCAGTCATTTGGTATTTCCTGGCTCCAGAATCCATATTCACTACTTAAGAAATTAACGAGCTTTTCTAGCTCTTCTTTATCATGTGCTTCCACTTCACCAGTCTCTTCACCCGCATGTGCAGAATGACTGGAAAGGTTTAGGATTCGATTAGCAAACGGATCTGAATTGCCGTCGGCAGCTCTAGGCAGAAGATTTTCCCACTTATCGTGACCTAAAAAGGTTGCTGTTTTCTCTAAGATATTTCTCAGAAAGTTAAAGTGGTATTTTTTGATTTGGTTATCGCGAATAGCTTCTCTAATCTCTGACAGCAATAGTAGGTGATATGAAAACGGCGTTCTGCCACCCAGCTCAGTGAGAACAAAATCTCCATCTATTTTCTTATCTAACCGAAATTTTTGAGCTTCTCCTGGTTTGTATATCCAGTCAATAGGAACCGCACTGGGGTTCTTTGCTAGCTTGTTATTAAGCTCGTTTGAGAGGACGTTATAAAACAACGGGCTATGTGTCGTGATAATGAAACTCAAGCCTGCCGTTCTAGATTTAATTAATTTAGCCAAATCAACCGCAAGCTCAATTAGATGATTGTCATCAAGAGAACTCACGGGATCATCAATAAAAACATACCTTAAATTATTGAAGTCACTGGTGCTTCTTTCATCTATTGGGTTACTTAGCTCTTCTACAATCAGCTCCAAAAAACTGTAAAAAACGCACCATATCAGATTACTCTCTTCACCCTTAGAGATCTTGATAGGGACTCTCTGTTCATCACCTCTTAGTACAAATCTGACGTCTGAGAAATCAGCGCCAAACACAGGCTCTACATTGCTATTCGTCAGCCTCTGAAAGTGATTAATGATTGTTCCACTTTGCCCCTGCTCTTCGAGTACCCATCTAGTGAAAGCGTTGGGGTGAATTTTTAACTTCCTATCTTCATCACCATCTAAGTCGTTATCCCAAAAAAACAGGTCTTCAGTAAAGGCGTTGTAATAAATAATACTTTTGCGTGACAACTCTGATGCTTGCGCATTATCCTCATCTTCGTTATCAATTTCTTCTGCCAGTAGATGATCCTTAAACTCTCTGGAAAGACGAGTTTTTCCTGTGCCATTAAAGGCATAAATCAGCTGTACCTTCTTATTGGCGGCTTTCAACTGATGTGCAATTTTCGATAGCGTTTCTCCCATGTTATGCCGCTACCTCTTCAGGCTTCGGGAAACTCAATAGCAAATCACGGTAATACTCGTATTGCTGTTGGCGCAAGGCAATTTCGCGCGGCAAACCTTCACTGATGGAGTTGGTAAGGGTGTCGAATTTATCAAGGATGTCGACAATACGTTCTTGTTCAGAGGGAGAGGGAATGGGTACTGGAAATCCAACCAATTCCTTTTTGTTCAATGCTGGTACTCCTGTCATATTCGCAAGCCCTACTATGTCCTTCGTGGCATTAGCCATGATGTGATATAGAAAACGAGTTGAAAGCATCTCACTCGTGCTGCGGATTCTGTAGCAGAGGGGGCCGCACCAAAAACGAGTAGTTTGATAGCCCACATATCCAATACCGCCTTGCCCACGCGAAGGCGTTGTAATCGTATTCGGCTCGGTGTTATAGGTTGTGACATAACCTGATGGCGTTGTGCCTGCATTAACAAATGCGTATTCGCCTATCTCATTTCCAACCGGGGCCTGCCCTACGCCAATACTGCACAGATCCCCCAACGTCTTCCACTCCACTTTACCTTCCTCAAAACTCAACAACTGGTCGCGATAGTAGTTGTATTGTTTTTTGCGTGCTGTAAGCTCCGCTGTAAGCTCCGCTGTATGCGCAGTGAATGTGTCCAGAATGCGGACGATTTCGGTTTGGATTTCAAGTGATTTTTCTAGGTTTTCAGGGCAGGGGATGGGGATTAGGAGTTTTTCAACTACTGTTTTTGACAAGCGTGGAATACTTGCCCGACGAACCTGAGATGAAATCTTATTCTGTTGTGACAATAAAAAATAATATAAAAACTTACTTTCAATATGATCTGGTGTTAAGAAAAAATAAACATCATCTGCTGCCCAAAAATCAACATTACTGTAACCAATTTCACCTGCGGCACCTGCACTAATAATAAAAGTTGTGTCAGATTTTACATTACTTTCATGATAATAACCAAGTGGAGTCATACAATTTTGATAAACAGCATAATTGCCAAGTTCTTCCAATTGGCTTTTAACAAGTCTTTTTCCGCGTTGAAGTTTAGCTACATCCTCTAGTGCCTTCCATTCCACCTCAACGCCATCCAGCAGCTTTTCCATAAAGTTCATGCTGCTCATGCCTTATCTCCATTGTGCTCAATTGCCTTGATCGCCTTATCGAAATCGGATTCATACAAGCGATCCTGCACAATGCGGTATTTCTCAAATTCACTGATCGCGTGGGCTTGGGCAATTTCGGCACTGACTTTACCGGCGTCTTGCAAAATGTCCCTATCGGTGGCCGCAATAAAACGATTCAGGCGCGCTTCCCAGTCTGCCATGGTTGCGGGTATCTGCCTTAGTGCCATGTCTTCTGCGATATCCAGATAAGCATTGACCAGCCTTTGCAATTGGGCAAGTTCCTGATCGCTTAGGTAGTTTTTGGCGACCACCACATCAAACTTTTGAATTTTGCCTTCGGGTGCATCTTTCCATGAGGTTAAACCCATGTTGGTTTTTTCGGCATCGGCACGGCTGTAAACCACTTCAGCGGCGGTTTGTCCGTGAATTGCCCAATGTAGTTTATTTTGTACGGTCGCAAAAAAACGTTTAGTGGCTATGGCCGTTACATCGTAGTCCAAAGCGGTGGCGTAAATATCGGTAATCTTTTGATAAAACTTGCGCTCGCTGAGACGTATTTCACGAATGCGCGCCAGTTGCTCTGCAAAATATTTTTTGCCTAGGATAGAGCCATCATTTTTGATGCGCTCATCATCCATGACGTAGGCTTTGATGGTGAATTCCTTGATGATGCCCGTTGCCCATTTGCGAAACTGCACGGCACGCTCGGAGTTGACCTTGTAGCCAACCGAGATGATCGCCGAGAGGTTGTAATGCAGGGTGTTGTAGTTTTTGCCATCTTGGGCAGTTATCCGAAAATCTTGGATAACTGAATCCTTATCCAATTCGTTATCTTCAAAAATTTTCTGCAAATGGTAATTGATCGTTCTTACATCAACACCGTATAGGGTTGCCATCATTTTTTGACTGAGCCATACGTCTTCATCTGCATAGACAGCCTCAACACCACCCACGCCACTGGCGGCGATAAAGGTAAGGTATTCTGCTGCGGATGAGCGAATAGTAGGTGTCAGGGATTTCTTTTTACTCATGCCTCTATCTCCGCGACAATCGCGTCAATCCCGGCGCGTAGCCGGTCTATCTTCGCTACGGTGATTTCTAGCTCGGCATTCAGCTCGGCAATATCCACCACTTCGCGGTTGTCCCGGGCTTCTACATAGCTGCTGACCGAAAGGTTGTAGTCGTTAGCAGCGATGGCATCAAAATTCACCGACTTGGCAAAGTGTTCAACATCGGCTTTGTTATCGAACACCTGCATGATGTGTTCGATGTGAGTCTCTGTGAGAATATTGTTATTGGTTTCTTTTTTGAACAGGCCGCTGGCATCAATAAACTGCGTTTTAGTGTCGCTTTTGTGTTTTGACAGCACCAGAATAGTCACGGCAATGGTGGTGCCGAAAAACAGGTTGGGCGCTAATGAGATCACAGTTTCGACGTAGTTGTTATCTACCAGATACTGGCGGATTTTGGCTTCAGCCCCGCCTCGGTAAAAAATGCCGGGAAAGCAGACTATGGCGGCGCGGCCTTTGCTGGAGAGATAATTCAAGGCATGCAGCACGAAGGCAAAGTCGGCTTTGGATTTGGGTGCTAACACACCCGCCGGAGCAAAGCGGTCATCGTTGATCAGGGTAGGATCGTCTGCGCCTATCCATTTCACCGAGTAAGGCGGGTTGGAGACGATGGCATCAAAGGGCTTGTCATCACCAAAATGCGGGGCTCGCAAGGTATCACCCAGCTGAATATTGAACTTGTCGTAGTTGATGTTGTGCAAGAACATGTTCATCCGCGCCAGGTTGTAAGTGGTGTGGTTGAGTTCCTGCCCCCAAAAACCATCTTCAATAATGTGGCCGTCAAAATGTTTTTGGGCTTGCAGCAGCAGCGAGCCCGAGCCGCACGCGGGGTCATAAATCTTGTTGACGCTGGTTTGTTTGTGCATGGCCAGTTGGGCAATCAGTTTGGACACGTGTTGCGGGGTGAAAAACTCGCCACCGGATTTACCGGCATTGGCGGCGTAGTTGGAGATGAGGAACTCATAGGCATCGCCAAACAGGTCGATATGGCTGCCGTCAAAATCACCAAAGTCGAGACCTGCCACGCCTTTGAGCACAGCGGCCAGGCGGGTGTTTTTGTCGACAACGGTATTACCGAGGCGGTTGCTGGTGGTATCAAAATCGGCAAACAGGCCTTTGATGTCGCGCTCGGACGGATAGCCGTTCGCGGAGCTTTCAATGGCAGCAAATATGGCGGCCAGATCAGTGTTCAGGCTTTCGTTGTTGTTGGCACCGGAGGCGATAGTGGCAAACAACTGGCTGGGGTAGATGAAGTAGCCCTTGGTTTTAATGGCATCGTCTTTAATTTCCGGGGTGATAAACTGATCGGCAAGCGCCGCATAGTTGATGCTGTCATCACCACCTTCGATGTAGCTGGCAAAGTTTTCACTGATAAAGCGATAGAACAGAGTGCCAAGTACATACTGCTTGAAATCCCAGCCATCCACAGCGCCTCGTACATCATTGGCGATTTGCCAGATCTGACGTTGCAAGGCGGCGCGTTGTTGTGTGCTTGTCATTCTAATATTCCTGTTTTTATGGGGTACTACAAGCGGGGGGAGCTTCGTATTGTATTGTACTCCCTCAGCGAGGCGTTTAACCGTTCTCCAAAAGACAATGGCACCTATATAAATGGTGCCGTTATCTGTACCGGATTGGCTCGTCGCCATGGACTCGAACTGAGGTCGCCTTAGCTTTGCTTAGCGAACGTTTCGCGCTTAAAGTGGGGTCAGGTCTTAAAGTGGGGTCAGGTCTCCCATTTTGCATAAATCTGCGAATATGAAAGTACATAAGAGCGGGGGCGTTGCAAAATAGGAGACCTGACCCCACTCTGTAGGTAGTTTTCTACTCTACCCAGCATTTTCTCCTTATCCGGCAAAGCGTTCAAATTAAATGTCGTCTGATTGTCGCTTCGCTGCGCCCCCAATTGGCCTATTTGACGTTTGAAATTCGTGTAGTAAGGCTGAGTGAGTTGAAGATAGAGAATGCTTTATTGTTTTTCAATACCAGAACCATCGAGACTAGTTACTGAGGATGCGCTACTTTGCTCATTTTCCTCGGTCTTGGCTTCGTTGGTTACCGATGTGGTATCGTCTTGCTTATTTGTCTCAATCTTAACTTCATTCGTTACAGAGGGAGCCATACCTTGCTTATTTTCCTTAATCTTAACTTCACTTTTTTGTGTTTCAACAGCAGTTTTTTCGACTGAGGAATTTGTAGTTTGGACATTACCCCCAAAACCGCCTGATAAATAGATAAGAAAAGCAACTAAGCAAAACAGGCATACAGACGCAATTATTACAAATAATGGAACCACACACATGAAGGTGAAGGTTCCGGCAAAAAAAGCGTAAATGATTGCAAGAAACCATCCTTGATGCCATGCGCTGTATGCTGTTGCTATCACAACGCCGAGTGTCAAAGGTACAGTAGCAAATTTATATTTCCATGCTCTCTCAATCGAACGTTGCCTGAATTCCCTACCAGCCTCTTCAGAAGCAGCTTTTTGTTCTCTTATATCTTCGGCAGTTTTAGTCTCTCCTACTAATACCCCATCGCTACTAAAATGATATTTCGCCGCCATATTCCCCCCAGTCTTATTAAGTATAAATTCATGGTACCCGAAACTGGATGTACGCGATAGCCTCATTACGAGAATCAGCCAATGCATGGCTTTGATAATATGCGTATTCCACGCCATTCGGATTTTAAAGTGGGGTCAGGTCTCCCATTTTGTATGAATCTGCGAATATGAAAGTACATAAGAGCGGGGGCGGTGCAAAATGGGAGACCTGACCCTACTCTGTAGGTACATATCAAGCTCATGCTGGGATTAGGCATATTGATGATCACCCTCTACGCACATGTATTCTTCGGGCTATACCGGAAATTGAGCCGACTGGTGGGCATTCAAAACCGGAAAGACGCAGGCGAGACGCTGGGCAAAATTCGCAAACTGGTTGCGGTCAATCTAGGCTTGGGTGTATTGACGATGGGCGTTGCTCTGCTCGGTGCAATCTAACTTTATAGATAACTGCGCCCCCCACTTCGCCTGCCAAAGCCATTAGAATGGCGATATGGAAGCGTCATTTTGATCAAACATGGCCTGATTCTAATCATAACCAGTAAAAATAAAAAATAGTTTCAAGATGCAGCGAAGATTTTGCATTGCACAAACCCGCTTAATTCAAGTGGTTATAAAATTAAATATGCGGATCATAAGAAAATCACTAGATGAAACTAGGTGTTCAACGATAGCTTTAAAAACATTCCCGATGCACAATGCCTGGCGAAATTCCTTGGCGCTTAATTGCCGTCAGAGATCATGAAAATAGACAGGAATAAATCTGATATTCAGGAATGACTGCTCAGTGCCAGCGGACATTCAGGTGATGTGCTGAGTATGCGTGATAGCTTGATGTATAAATCCATTGCTGTCATTTAAAATCAATGAGTTATCCTAGATTAGGGCATCTTATACAGAATCCACTAGTTTCTTATACAGAAGAAGTTCGGTACATTTAACGTTAGCCCATTTCCACCAAGGAGCTTGAGATGAAGAACGGAAAAATCGTCGCAGCAATTGCCTTATTTTTGACTGCGTGTGCAACCACCGCAAACTACGAGAAAGTTCTCAGCTCATGGGTTGGCAATAACGCTGACAATCTCGTGTCAAGTTGGGGGCCGCCAGAAAGCTCATACCCGCTTTCGGATGGTGGGCGGGTTCTCCAGTACTCCAATCAACGCAACATTCAAATCGGCGGCTACACTACTACGGTGCCACAAACAACCTATGAAAACGGCACAGTAAATGCGTATGGAAACGGAGGTTCTGCATATGGCAATTACTCTGGCACTTCTACTACTTACGTTCAGAAAACTACTCCTGTTCAAAACATCGCAATGCAGTGCATCACACGATTTACGGTCAACGCACGGGGAGTAATTACAAGATGGGCATGGCAAGGAAATGACTGTAGAGCTCGTGCGCCAAACTAATTATCGTTAGCCAAACAAAAAAGGAGAGTTGCTATGCCACTCGAAGACCAAATTCTTCAGGCCATCAAGGCTGCAATGCCAGCAGACGCAGAAATTCTCGTTGTGCCTGGAATCGAATCATTGAGGGTCGGCGTATCTTGGAAGCTCAATGACGACCCAGAGCGCCCGAACAAAATGTCTAAGACCATTTCGATTTGCGTTTCGCACGAAGCAGCACAAGACTTCGCAAGTGCATCAGCCGCAAATCAAGGCGCTGCTTACAGTCGGGTCTTGGCATTTCTCTCCGCGAAACTCGCTCAGTTCGACCCCAAACACAATGCACCGAGGTATGAGTCTCCGCCCGTTGAGCAATGGGTCATCAATTCGGCAGTTGTACTTGGCTAACCCGTCATTCGAGAGGGACTGCGCAAAAGCGCGCAGCCCCTCAATTTAACGTTAGCCGTCACCTGTTCACCTTTCGAGCGCGACATCAAACTATGAAAAAAATTCTTCCCTTGACGCTTATGTTCGTCGTAACTACGGTTCTAGCTCAGGATGCCGTGCAAAAGGAGGGGTGTGCCCAACCCAAACCACCGTCGCAACACAGGCCTGCACAGGAGCAGAAACCAGGGGTGTCGGTTCAGTGTGGAGCAAACACAATTACACAGACCTATCCGACCGCGCTGGCAGCGAGTTCTGACGCGACCGCCAAGGATTCTAACGTGCGCGCAGAAGGCACTTCACTTTGGATTGCATTAATCGCTGGTGCGTCCGGTGTACTCGGAGCGTTGGCTGGTGCTCTGGTCAGCCTCATCGTGGCGCGTAAAAATGCCCAAGTACAGTTGCAGCTTGAAACAATGCGATTGAGAGCGAACGTAGTCACAGAGGAACGCTTGAGGTGGCTTCAAGATATTCGTACGCGTTTATCCAAGCTCTATCGTGAAATGGATATGCAATACAGCCACTTGAAACGCCCCGTTCCAACCGGTCAACAAGCGCAAGTTCAACAAACACTAGATGCCATGTCAGCGGAAGTAATGGAGCAGTGCAACATCGTGACCTTGATGCTAAATCCAACAAAGCCAGATCAGGCCGATCTCAGAAACGCACTGCAGTCAGCTCTTGCATTTATTCAAAACTGTTTCGCGCAACCAGCAACTGGAATTCAGTCCTTCAATGATCAGCAATACCAATCCATCAAGCAGTCGGCTTTCGATGCGCTAACCCGCGTGGGCATCCAGACGTGGGGAAAAATTAAGGAACTGGAGTAGTCGATGGAGACGGCTAACCCGGCAGTCGAGAGGGACTGGGCAGAAGCGGCCAGCCCCTCACCTCAACGTTATAACCCGGAGAAACCGATGTCATCAAAAATAGCAGTCCTCCTTGCCATTCTCTGCCTCAGCAGCGAGGTCGCCATCGCGCAATCAGAGACGGCGGAGCGAAACGCCACAGCCCAAGAAATTACGGGAAACTGGCAGTTACTACCGTTGCCTGAAGCACTCGAACCAAAGATATTAAAAACAAATCCGTGGCCTGCTTCTTGCCAATGGTACTCGTACTCAAGCAACGGGACTTTGAAGAGTATCGATAAGACATCAGCGCCCTGCGATTCATTAACCGCCGCTCAATTGGATCAGGCGGTAATTCCGGTTCCTGCTGTCGCCTCATGGAAGTACGATCTAAGCCCTGCTATTCAAAAGGCGCTTGTTATTATCACCAGAAGCGATGTCAAAGGATACGCCGAATATTGGGAACCTCACTTTGTGACAAAGCCATTCTCCAATGGTGGTGTTGAATTTCAGACAGGTGACTTAATTTTCTATCTGGTTAATCTGCAATCTCACCAAACCGTATGGATTCGACATTTACGCAAGCTAAATTGAACTCAATTCGTCGGTGTTATAACCTGCCGCTCAACCTCGCTCCCTTCGGTCGCTGGACGCTGCGCGATGAAACCGCGCAGCGCCGGTTAGCTTTACGTTGGGCACCGCAAGTCCAAGCGAGGCGCTCGCTGTGATAAACTGTGAACTGTTAGCATCTACCGCATTGGAGGTTCGCGTGAGTACAAACCTAGAAGTTTTAGAAGCCGAAGTCCTGCAGTTAGCCCCTGTTGAACGATCACACTTGCTTGAGCGGTTGATCGCCAGCCTTGATTCAGACCCCGAAGTCGAGGAAGCGTGGGAGCGAGAAGCTGACCGCAGGGAAGCTGAACTGGAGTCCGGTTCAATCTCGGCAGTTTCAGGGCAGGAAGCCATCGCCCGACTTCGCGCAAGAATTCAGCGATGACCTACTCGCTCCACCCTGGAGCGGAGCATGATATTGCCAAGGCTCTGGATTTCTACAGCGAACAAGTTGGCCCCGTGGTCGCTGAGCGTTTTCTCGAAGAATTTGAACGTGTCACCAAGCTCTTGGTTGAGCATCCGAGTCTCGGAACGCCAACGACGAGAGGACGAAGGACATTCCCGCTGAAGGTTTTTCCGTACTCGGTCGTATATCGAAATCTTGAAAGCAGCATTCGTATCCTGATCGTGCGCCATCAGCACAGGAAGCCCGGCTACGCTAGTAGCAGGCGGCAGGTATGAAACTTTCGTGTGCAGCTGCGATGCCCAACCTTACGGTCAAGAGGGACGGGTGAGAAGCCGCCCGCCCCTTACCTCTACGTTGGCCATCAGCTTTGGGCATCAAAGCAGCCATTCAGATGTTTTACTTTCAATATCCGGTTTGTCTCGTAAGCGGATAAAGGGTTTTGAAAGCTGCCTGCCGAAAAGCTGAGTATCGCGGGCTGTGGCGACATCAAGCACTAAGGGGTTTTAAAGTGGAGTCAGGTTTCCCATTTTGTATAAATCTGCGAATATGAAAGTACATAAGAGCGGGGGCGGTGCAAAGTGGGAGACCTGACCCCACTCTGTGTGACCCATTTTGTATAAATCTGCGAATATGAAAGTACATAAGAGCGGGGGCGGTGCAAAGTGGGAGACCTGACCCCACTCTGTGTGACCCGACAGACCATACAAAAGACGATAGTTCGTTGAAGCTGGCTGCTATTGAATATTCCTGATTATTGTTTTTGTTGAACGAGCGGATTA
>CAIWRI010000091.1 GCA_903915035.1 uncultured Nitrosomonadales bacterium
CCACTTGCCGAACATCGAAGGCAAGACTCGCCACGGCGCACCCGAACCTAATATCCACAAAACGTCGGCAATCCTTCATTTGGCCGAGATAAATTTCTGGCCATTTCTGTAACGGGGGCCGCGCCCATGCTTCGCCACTTAAATTTATGCTGCTCATGCCATTAAAAATGGCTAATCCGACCCGATTGGCAAAACCTCAACAGACCTCGCCCCCGGATACGGCAAGAGGCGGAGAGAGCACGCTACATATAAAACCGAAACTGTTATATCTGTCAGGAGCACAATCCGGGTCTTGTCAGTAGGTCAGTGCAAAGGCCACGGTCGCTGAGGCGTCGTATTGGCTTTGGCGTGAAATGCCATTGATGGTTTTTGCATACACATAAACAGCCGCATAGTAGGCCGCGCTCGTGCAGCCGCCCAGTAAGCTGTTGACATCCAGATCAAAGATAAACGGTGCCAGGCTCACACCGCCATCGACACTGCATTCAGGCACGCCGGGGATCGGTCCTTTTCCGATCTTGCACAGCCGCCATGAAAAGGTGGCGAAATCAGGCGCAGGATAAGAGGCAATATAGATAATCTTAAGGTGTTCTGACTGATCTGTTAATTGGAGCATACCGCATTCTGTCGTGGCCGAAACACCATTGACCGCAGGCATCTCGACTGCAGCTATACAGTGATTGTTTTCGATCAGCAACGGCTGCAGGTGGCTCGCTATAATGGTGCCTGACGTGCTGGTAAAATCGATAACAATATTGCGCAGGCCGTTGTTCAGCGTGCCGCTGTCCAGAATCATGCAAAGATCGTTGTTTATGAACCATTCATTGGGTTTGTGTATGGCATAGTAACCCGATTGTCCGGCGATTGTTCTCGGCGCAAATTGTGTCGGGATGTCATAACGGCCAGTGCGTGCGTTGAGTTTCAGATCCCGCCAGGTATCCAGCCTGACCTTGCCGTCAATCAGAATACGGTAATATTTGACATTGTCGAGCCAGGCCCCCAAGTGATTGATTTGTAGCGACAGGCTGCCGCCAAAAGGCGAGTTTTTAATAAACTGATAAGGATAGCCAGGCTGAATAGTGGTATCAACCATGCCATCCAGCGTGATCAGATTCCACGGCACGAGTCCGACGCCCTTGAACAGTCCTGGCACAGGGAGTATGTCTGTCAGCAAGTTGGCAAGGTCAATTTCATGGTCGCAACACACCAGCAAATGTGTACTGTCTTTCAGCGCAACACAAGCTGGCTGCGCATTCAGATTGAGGACAACTTGCCTGACGCTGTTGCCGGTCGGGACAGTATCCACCAGGGTGATGCGATTAGCCGGGGCGCGTTCTGTGACAAACATCGAGGTTTGTGCAGGATCAGCCCAGCTCAGAAAAAACGGTTTGACCAGGTCACGGGCGATTTCTAGGCAACTGCCGTCCCGGAGTGAATAACGACTGATACGCCCGTCACCGCGTTGCTCTGAAATATAGGCATAGGCTAAATTTTCAGAGATCAGCAGTCCGACGGCATTGTTCAGCCCGTTTAACAGTACGGTTTGCACACGCGTGGAAAGATCTATGCGTATCAGGCGACCGGGATCGGAAAATTCGACAACATAGGCCTGCATGCGAACTTCATCGAGATAGATTTGCTGAGGAGCCCGCATGCCGGAAGCAATGATGACTGCTTTGCTGCGAGAGGCACTGCTCAAATCGACACGCAGCAAGTTGCCGGTGCGCTCTGTTACATAGGCGGTTTTCTCATCCGAGCAGACAGCGATGTCCTCAGGCGTTTCATAACCCGTGCCGATAACATGGTAAGCGCTGGCAAGTTTATAGGTTACCCATTGTATGGATAAGTTATCGCCATACAGCAATACCTTGAACTTGCATAAATTGCCGGCATTGGTACGCACCGCAAATACATTACCTGCGAACAGCTGATTGGTGCTGTCATTATTGCCCCGGATGGGTGTTTTGCCATAGTTTTGCGCCTGCAAAATCGTCGGCGTAACCGCAGTAAAACTGATTTGCCCAAGATTCACCAGAGTAGCATTTTTCATAGGTGTTATCTGTCGCCGGATGTCATCCAGCGGTTTCCAGCAGAGATCGCCAGGAGCATTCAGATCGTCATCCTGTGTGCCGGTTTCACAATTGAACACCCGGCTTGCCTTGAGCAGGGCGGTGCCTTTGGATCTGACGGCCGCTAGCGGGCGTACACTGTCCAGCAGGGAAATATTGCCCCGGTCATATTCCACGAATATCAGTTGACTGCGTTGTCGCAGATAACGGCAACCGATTGCCGCACCCAATCCGCTTTGCAATAACGTCGTCATAATAGATTCCCTTTTAAAAAACGCAGTCCTGGAATAGTGCTGAGGAAGTAACACTGACAGAATTAATTTGATCTGACAATATGCCGGAATGCCTAGGAGCCTGCGTTGAAGGGGATAAGTGGCAGCTATCAACGTATTATGCATAGTCCAAAAGGCATATTTACCGGCAAATTATTTGTTCATACCATTGGGGTGGCATCATTACCATGCACGTTAGCTCCGCAACTTCAACAAACGATGGAGAATAAGATGAATAAAGTAATGGCAGGTGTCTGTGTTGCTGCAACGCTGGTAAGCGCTTCCGTGCAGGCGGAGGAAAGCGCTTACTATGCCGGTTTGACGTTGGGACGTTCCCGTACGGGTTCGCCTACGCCCGACATGATTTTATCCCAGTCCAATGATACGGTGGGGGGTGTACTGGGCGGTTATCAGTTTGACAACAATTGGGCTCTTGAAGCTTTCTATACTGAGGCGGGTAAGTTCGCCGGGCAAAATGCCGCAGGCAGTGTGACAGGAAATGGAAAAGCGGATGTATGGGGTGCCGATGTCATGGCTATGTTGCCAATGTCTGGCGCATTTTCTTTATACGGCAAACTGGGATTAGCCAGTATCAGGGTTCGTGTGAATACTGCACCTGCCAGCACGCTTAGCGGTGATACCCGCACCGCGTCGAGCTATGGACTTGGCGGTATGTATAATTTTAATCCTGCTTTCGGTATGCGTCTGGGGTGGGAGCGCTATGGTGCATTACCAACGGGCGGTTCCGGCGGTGCGAAGGATGATTATAATATCAACGTTTACTCGTTGGCGGCTGTACTCAAATTCTAAGATGAAAAAAACCGGGTGATTTCACCCGGCTAGCTGGTTTCTCTGGAATTAACCGCTGTTACGCAAGCCGGTTGCAATACCGTTGATAGTCAGATGGATTGCGCGTTTGACTTTTTCGTCGTTATCGCCTGCACGATGACGTTCCAGCAGGGACACCTGCAAGTGATTGAGCGGATCAATATACGGCGATCTTGTCATTAAACTCCGCGCGAATTCAGGATTGTCCTGCAGCAAGCAGGTATTACCGGTTACGGCATACAGCATTGCCATCGTGTCTTCCCATTCGCATTGAATCGCACCGAAGATGCGTTCGCGCAGTTCCACGTCCGGCATCAACGCGGCATAGCGCGAGGCGATTCCCATATCGGTTTTGGACAGTACCATATCCATGTTCGACATCAGTCCCCGGAAGAATGGCCAATGCTGGTACATGGTTTGCAATTGGGCTAAGCCTGCCTCCCCCTCGCGTGCAACGAATTGCTTTACCGCACTGCCGAAACCCAGCCAGCCGGGCAACAGCGTGCGGTTCAGACTCCAGCTGAATACCCAGGGAATCGCGCGCAAATCCTCGATGCGATTGGACGGACGCCGGGCAGCGGGGCGGCTGCCGATGTTGAGTTCGGCGATTTCGCGTATCGGCGTGGTGGTGAAAAAATATTCAGTGAAGCCGGGTGTCTCGTATACCAGTTTGCGGTAAGCTGCGAATGCATCCAGACTCAGCTCTTCCATGATGCGATGGAAATCCGGCATTGCACTGTCCGCGCCGTGATGATGCAACAGTGTTGCTTCCATCGTGGCGGCGATCAAGGTTTCCAGATTGCGCTGGCCGATTTCAGGATTGGAATACTTGCTGGAAATTACTTCGCCCTGTTCGGTAATGCGAATCTGCCCGTTCACGCTGCCCGGTGGCTGGGCCAGAATCGCTTCGTAGCTAGGGCCGCCGCCGCGACCCACGGTGCCGCCGCGACCGTGAAACAAACGCAACTCGATGCCGTGTTTGGCGAATACTTTGACCAGCACCAGTTCAGCCTTGTACAGCTCCCAGTTGGCCGTGATGTAACCGCCATCCTTGTTGCTATCGGAATAACCCAGCATGACTTCCTGAGTGTTGCCCCGTTTGACCAGCAACTGGCGATAATAGGGGATTGAGAACAGCGCTTCCATGATCGGGCCGCAACCGCGCAAATCGTTGATAGTTTCAAACAGTGGAATGATGTTGATGTGCAGTTCATCGCCTTCGAGCAGTGCTACTTGTTGCAGCATCAGCGCCAGTTCCAGCATGTCGCTGACAGAATCAGTATTGGAGATGATGTGATTGGGTAAGGCGGCACGGCCGAAACGCTGATGTATATCGGCAGCGGCCAGCATGATGCGCAACTCGCTTTGGGCGACTTCGGAATAATTCTCGATTTCTTTGAGCAGCGGTTTGCCCGCTTGCAAGGTATCCAGCAATATCGTGCGGCGCGCGGCTTCGTCGAGTTCGCTATAGCCCTCAGTGATCTTTGCCTGAGCAAACAATTCGCTGATAGTTTGCTGGTGTATCGCGCTGTTCTGGCGCATATCCAGCGGGGCCAGGTGGAAGCCGAAAATTTCTGCGGAACGACGCAAATTGGCAATACGTCCGCGCGCCAGATGTATCGCGCCGTGCTTGAGCAGGGAGTTGATCAATATATCCAGATCAATGATGAAGTCTTGCGAGCTGGCATAAGGTTGTGCTGCCGGATCGACTGCCGGGCGGTGTGAAATTTTATGGCCGAGCTGTTGAGCGGTTGCCGACAGGCGCGAATAGATCAGGATCAGTGCGCGGCGATAAGGCTCATCAGTACGGCTGACGGCCGTGTCCGGCGAGGCATCGGACATGGCACGCAATTCATCGCTGACTTCAATCAACCTGTCCGTCAGCGACAATCGGTTGCCCAGTGCATGAGTCTCGCTCAGATAATATTCAAATACCAGTTGCGAATGTTGTTGTACCGCGTATTGCATGACGTCGTGGGTGACAAAAGGATTGCCGTCACGGTCCCCGCCGATCCAGCTGCCGACTTTCAATATTGTCGGCAAATTGATCTTTGCGTCATAACGCGCTTCCAGTTGTTTTTCCAGATTTGCGTAAATCTTGGGGATTTCATTCAGAAAGGTATAACGGTAAAACTCCAGACCGTTCCTGATCTCGTCGCGAACTTTAAGTTTTGCGGTGCGCAGCATACGTGTCTGCCACAAAATCAGCACAAAACGTCGCAGCGCTTCCTCGTTCTCGGCAAGTTCCGCCGGTGTCATATCCAGCCGGTCGCGATTGGACAGCAAGCTGGAGATAATCAGGTGGCAATCGAGGATGCTCTTGCGTTGTACTTCAGTCGGATGAGCGGTCAGTACCGGTGAAATAATCGCGCTATCCAGGAACTTTTGCAAGGTTTCAGGGCTGATTTCCTTTTCTTTTAGCCGGTCGAGCGCGCACAGCAGACTGCCGTTCTTGGGGGGCGAACCCGCTTTCAGATGAGCGCGATGACGACGGTTGTGATGTAAATCTTCGGCGATATTGGTCAGTTGCGAAAAATAGCTGAAGGCGCGTACCACAATCAGCGTCTCGGTGGGCGTTAAGGTATCCAGCATTTTTTCCAGATGTTGACCATCGCGGTCATCCTGGGTTTTGCGGAAACGCACAGCAGAGCGACGTACATTTTCAATCAGGAGATAGACGGTTTCACCTTCCTGTTCGCGCAGCGTGTCTCCCAGGATGCGGCCAAGCAGGCGCACATCCTCGCGGAAGGGCAGATCTTTACTGGATATATCGGCTGAAGCAGAAAATGGGTTCATATAGTCGAGAGTTAATAAATTTGGTGTAAACAATCAGCCCGCAGCAAGTACGCCTGATTTATGCAATGTCAACATGGTAAGGAAAACTGGCATGCCGGTAAGCCAAGCAGATTGTATGCCAGGAGCCATTTGCTATATAAAAGATAAAAATGCGGTTGTTGCTGGCTTGGATGAGGCTTTTTTTGCACGATTCGGAGGCCGCCGGTTAATCGACTGCACTAAAAGGATGCAGGAACTGCATCAGTTTGCTCAGGCAGGTGAGTGGGCTCAATTGATACATAAAATAGCGCGCAAGGCTCCGTGTTAGAATGTGCAGCGTCATTAATCACAAGGAATCTTGATGAAACCTGCTTTTTCAGCTTCACCTGCGCCATTGGCCCGTCTGGTTATCGCATCGCGTGAAAGCGCGCTGGCGATGTGGCAGGCTGAACATATCAAGCACAGATTACAGATATTATATCCCCAAACCGAGGTCAGTATTCTGGGTATGACCACACAAGGTGATCAGATTCTGGATGTCTCCTTATCAAAAATCGGCGGAAAAGGACTCTTTGTCAAAGAGTTGGAAGCGGCTTTAGCGGATGGCCGCGCTGATCTTGCGGTGCATTCATTAAAAGATGTGCCAATGCGCATGCCGGAAGGTTTTGTGCTGGCAACCATCGGTGACAGGGAAGATCCGCTGGATGCTTTCGTGTCGAACGAGTATGAAAATCTGGCTTCTCTGCCCGCCGGCAGCGTAGTCGGCACGTCCAGTCTGCGCCGTGAAAGTCAGTTGCGGGCGCGTTATCCTGATTTGCAAGTCGAACCGTTGCGCGGTAATGTGCAGACCCGTTTGCGTAAGCTGGACGAAGGCCTGTATGCCGCCATCATTCTTGCCGCCGCCGGGCTGAAAAGGCTGGGACTGCATCAGCGCATACGCTGCGTTATTTCCAGCGAAGAGAGTCTGCCAGCGGTGGGGCAAGGTGCGCTGGGTATCGAATGTCGCAGCGATCGCACTGATGTGATCGCGCTGTTGCAACCCTTGCACGATAAAAATACCGCGGCCTGCGTAACCGCCGAGCGCGCAATGAGCCTGAAATTAAATGGCAGCTGTCAGGTGCCGCTGGGCGGATTTGCCGAGATACAACATGGACGACTGCGCATGCGCGGGTTTGTTGCCAGCCCGGATGGCCTGCAAATGTTGCGTGCGGAAGCAATAGGCGAACTTGAAAACCCGGAAGCGTTAGGTTGCGAGATTGCCGCTTTATTGCTCGCGCAGGGAGCGGGCGAGATATTAGCCGCGCTCAATGGCTAAGCAGATATTAAGCGGCCTGAAAATTCTGGTTACGCGGCCGCGTGATCAGGCCGTTCAACTGGCGCAGAAGATTGCGCAAGCGGGCGGCATACCGTTATTGCATCCTCTTTTGGAAATTATGCCTGTCGAGCATAGTGCGCCGCTTCGGGAACAAATTTCGCGATTGCAGGCGGTTGATCTTGTTATTTTTATCAGTCCGAATGCGGTGCAATACGGCATGGCGGCGATAGCTGCGAGCGGTTTGCCAGCGGGGCTTAAAATTGCCACGATAGGCCCGGGCAGTGCGAAAGCGTTGCATGCACTGGGGATCAATCAGGTAATTGTCCCTCTTGAGAAATTTGACAGTGAAGGCTTGTTATTGATGCCGCAATTGCAGCAAATTGCCGGCTGGCGGGTGATGATTTTTCGCGGAGATGGCGGGCGGGAGCTGTTAGGTGACGTACTGAAGGACAGGGGGGCAGTGGTGGAATATGTGACTTGTTACCATCGCAGTATGCGGCAATGGGATGCGGGCGAGTTATTAAATGCTGATTTGCTGACCGTCACCAGCAGCGAGGCGTTAGGCTATTTGCAGCAGATGACAGACGAACAAACCGCCCTCGCCGTGATGCATGCAAAACCCTTGTTTGTGCCGCATATGCGTATTGCCGGGCTGGCGCGGCAGCAAGGATGGTTGCAGATATTCCTGACGGAGGGCGGTGATGAGGGATTGCTATCCGGATTGATGGCATGGGCGGGGAACCGGGACACCGTGTGCAAAGGATAAGGAATGATTGAAAATCCAGACAGCGAAGTTAGCCTGCCCCCCAGAAAAGCATCACTGGCTGATATCTTCGTACGCATCAGTCTTACCCAGTTAACACTGGCTTTGCTGGTGATTATCTTCGTCTGGCAATGGCTGGATGAGCGTAGTGCAATCAGCGAGATGCGCGACGAATTGGCGCAGAAAATTGCAGAAATGGATGGCACAGCTAAAGCCAATTCCATGATGATTGCGAAAAATCAGGATGAGATGCGCGAGATGTCGGTCAAGGTGACGACGCTGGAAGCCTACTATGCCCAGGCAGAGAACCAGCGTGCCGCGCTGGAAACCTTGTATAACAACTTCTCTATCAGTCGTGATGAAACGGCTTTGGCGGATGTGGAGCAACTGTTATTGATTGCCGGGCAGCAATTGCAATTGCTGGGCAATGTAAAAGCCGCTCTGATTGCCATGGAAAGTGCGGATGCCCGCTTGCAGCGTATGGACAGACCGGCTTTTAACGGACTTCGCAAGGTAATCGGCCAGGATGTCGATCAACTTCGCGCATTGCCCAAGGTTGATGTGGCAGGAATTAATTTGAGGATCAACAGATTACTGTCATCGGTGGACGATTTGCCGCTGGTCGACCGGCATCGCCCTTCAGAAAATGAGCCTGCCGTGGCGAAAGTGCCGAAGGCAAATGAAGCCGCCTGGCAGAGATATTTCAATGCCCTCTGGCTGGAAGTCAAACAACTGGTGCGCATTGAGAATACCGGATTGAGCCAGATTGTATTGCTGCCACCCAGGCAGGAATTCTTTTTGCGGGAAAACCTGAAAATACGCCTGGTATCTGCGCGTCTGGCGTTGTTGTCGCGCGACGAAGAGACGTTCAGGCAGGAAGTCAAAACAGCGCAAGTTTGGACTAAGCACTATTTTGATGTGAAATCTCCGGAAGGCGAACATATGCTGAGCGAATTGTCGCTGTTATCCACGGCCAGTATTCATATCGAATTACCGGACATCGGTTCCAGTTTGCAAGCCGTGCGCAGTTACCGCCTGAGTCAGGAAAAGGCAACTCAAATGCCTCGTCCGCGTAAGCCATCGAAATGAAGCAGCTGATTTCTATTTTACTGTTGTTCTCGGCGGCGGTGGCCTTAGCGACGATATTGCAAAATACCGCTTATGTCTTGCTGGTATATCCCCCTTATCGCATCGAATTATCGCTTAAATTATTTGCGGTGATCTTCGTGCTGGTATTCGGTTTCGGATACTGGCTGATTCATTTGCTGTTAGCCACCACACAACTGCCCGATGCGGTGCAGAAGCTGCGGCTGGAACGTACACAAAATAATGCGCGCAAGCGTCTGGATATCACGGTCAAAACTTATCTTGAAGGTCGCTATGCGGAGGCGGAGAAAGCGGCATCCAGAGCGATCAAGCATGGTGAGAGGTCTGTTATTTATCCCCTGATCGCAGCGCGGGCAGCGTATGAACTCGGTGCCTTCGAGCGGCGAGATAGCTATCTCGCATTGACAGAGAATTATTCGCAGATTGAATTAAGGATGCTGGACGCGCTTAAATTGAAGTTAACCCGGCATAATTTTTAAAAACTAAACTGTCAGGGGCCGACAGTAATCTTTGCACCGGTGAGAAGTCGTCGTTCACGCTGCCGTTATCCTACCAGGTCGCGGGATATTCGCGTATTCCCGACGCGCGCAGGATAGAGACTGATTAATAGCCACTGCGGCACGGGTCATCGACTCTTAGGCGCCACTCACCGCGCCTTAGGCGCCGGTCTCAGTGCCTCCGGTGTGGGTCTGACCGCCTCCGGTGTGGGTCTGACCGCCTTAGGCGCGGGTCTCAGTGCCTCCGGTCACAGTCACGGTGCATGCGCTGAGACTGACAGAGGGAAATACAGACTCCCGGTGCAGGCGGCGGGACTGGCACGGCGGGCGCGGTGAGTGGCGCCTAAGAGTCGGCGACCGGCGCCTAAGGCACTGAGACTGGCGCCTAAGGCGGTCAGACCCAAGC
>CAIWRI010000092.1 GCA_903915035.1 uncultured Nitrosomonadales bacterium
ACGTTGCCGGATATTGAAAAGAGAGAGCAAGAATATCCAGCAACTCACACGGCAACAAAAGTTGCCGGAAGAGTTGCGCCATTTGTTGTGGCGCCGGAAGTTGCCGGCTCAAAGATTTTAGCAAACTTCCTTATCGGTGGCGCATATGCTGCGTCAGATAATATTTCTAAGGCGATGCTTGGGCAGCCCGGCGGCGACCCAGAATCGGCAGTGGCTTCGACGTTAGTTGACGGGGGAATTGATGGGCTGACAGAGCAAGTTAGCACGCTGCATCAGTATTATAAAAACAACAACCATTTGACGGCAAGCTGATATTCAAGATATCGTCCTGCCTTGACTAATTTAACTCCATATCAGATAAAACAACGTGATCAGCTACGAATTCCCGATCAATGAAAAAATACGCACTTGGCTGCGTCTTGAGGATTTATTCGCGCGCCTGAACTATTTCCAGTCAGGCGAGCTTAGTATGGAGCATCATGTTGCACTGACGACACTTTTTGAAGTCCATGAAGTCGCCAGTCGCCCGGATCTCAAATCAGAATTATTGCAGGAACTCGAACGTCAAAAACGTGCGCTCGCTTGTTTACGCGACAATCCGGCCATTTCTGAAGAGGCACTGAATGTAATCCTGAACGAAATCGAGCAAGCCTCTGCCGCCTTGCTTGCCATCACGGGGAAAGTGGGCACCACATTACGTGAAAATGAGTGGTTAATGAGCATCAAACAGCGGGCCAGCATGCCGGGCGGCACTTGCCAGTTTGATTTGCCTTCCTATCATTACTGGCAGAAACAAGCTGTCAGTTTGCGCCGTGCCAACCTGCTCGAATGGTTGTCGCCACTGCTGCCAATTAGTAAAGCCATCAGCATTTTATTGCGGTTGTTACGTGAAAATGGCAGAAAACTCAGCTTCATCGCGCATAAAGGCACATTCCAACAAATGCAGGGCGGTCGCGCTGCACAATTACTGCGCATCACCCTGCCCTCAGGTTTGGCCTGCATACCTGAACTGGGCGCGAATAAATATGCCATCAACATTCGCTTCATTCTTGCAAACTATGAAGCAAAATCTTCCTTATTTGAAGAAGATGTCGCCTTTGATTTAACTTTTTGCAGCCTGACATCATGAGCACCATCGTGCCTTGTCCGCGTTGCGGCAAACAATCCCCGTGGGATACCGGCAATTCTTTTCGTCCCTTTTGCAGTGAGCGCTGCAAAATGATTGACCTTGGAAAATGGGCTGACGAGGCGTTTCGCGTAGTGCTTCCTGACGACGAACAGGAATTTACCGCTCCCGACGGACATAACTGAATTTACCTACGCAACAATCATGCCCGCAAGCGAGTGGGGCTACGCCAAGCGTAATTTACGTGAGACTTACCAGGCCTGACGCAATAAGGCGATGCCGTGTGCGCCGCACTGCCATGCGGTTGTCATATCTGCCGGAGTCAATCCGCCCAGCGCATACACCGGAATAGAAGATTGCTCCGCTATTTTTGTGAAGTTCACCCATCCCAGCGGCACCCCATCCGGATGACTCAGCGTCGGTAATACCGGACTTAGCAAAGCAAAATCACAGCCCAACCGCTCCGCGTGACGCAACTCCTCAACAGAATGACAGGAAGCACCGCACCAGGCCACAGCAGGGCGTTCGCTGCATTGCTCAAGTTGTAGTGAGTTCAGATGAACCCCGTCAGCACCAAGCGCTTGCACTAAGGCAACATCACCGTTAATTAACACCCTGGCACCACAGGCATGCGCCATGACAACTACGCGCTGACCAAGTTCGTGCAAGGCTAAGCTGTCAAGACTTTTCTCGCGCAATTGCACCAACCCCAAACCGGCATCCAGCTGCAACTGCAATTTACTTAAAAACGGCTCAACGCCCAGCTCAGCAACATTACTGATGGCATAAAGGGTCGGTAATTCCAGTGCGCGCAGCACGGGTGCATTCGCCGGCAGCACAGGTTCAACCATTACCTTGCCCGGATATTGCCAGGAAAACTGCTGGCCTTCGTGCGGATACAACTCCCCTGTCCATTCAGTCACCCGGAAAAAACTTAAGCGAACCATTGCATGAGGATAGCGGAATACTCGCGTGATCCACGGATATGCCGTCACCACCGTGATCCCCAATTCTTCCTGCAGTTCACGAACCAGCGCCTCACGTGTCGACTCGCTTACTTCGACTTTTCCACCGGGGAATTCCCAGTAACCTGCCCATATTTTGTCTTTGGGGCGCTGTGCCAGCAGAAAGGTACCGTCCACACGCTGCAACACCGCAGCGGCAACCTCAACGATACGGGTTGTTAAATTGTTCATAAAACCTCAACGTCATTTTTAACAGCGGGAAATTGGCTGTGTTTCAAGGGATGCTGCAAATAGCAACAGCCTCAGTCAATATTTGGTTGTTCAGGTGATGATTCCTTGTTGCATCAGTCGTTTCTATAAGCTGGGGTCAGGTCTCCCGTTTTGCGCAAAACGGGAGACCTGACCCCAGCTTGTGACTTGCTTTAATGACACGGCTAACTGTCGAAGATGAAACGCCAAATGCTTCAGCTATTTGTGTTTGGGTATAGCCACCTTCATTGAACGCTCTGACGATACGTGAATTGCGTTTGGTCATATTTGCACCAGGCAGTACATAGCGCGCAAGCGGTTTTATTTTTACCGGATTATGTTGCTGCAACTTACTTACCTGAGCAAGCGGCTTAATTTTTCCTGGCATAAACTCCTGCATACGCAATATGAACGCATCATCCCCCAAAAATATCTGCTGCCGAAGATATTTACCCCACAAATCAGCACCCGCTCCTTGCGCAACGAATTCAGCATATTTTTTGGTGGCTACTTCCGATGGTAAATTAAGTTGCTCATAAAGCGGGTTACTGTTTAACCAACAAGGACTCTCGACCAGACCTGCATGTGCCAGGTAACTGCTCCATTCATATTGATGCGGCTCGCTAACAAGTCCGGCACGTACGGGATTAAGATCAACGTATCGGCAAACTTCCAGCAAATAGCGATCAGTGTCAACCAATATTGCCTTGAAACGCCCCTGAAACAAATGTCCTGCGAGTCCATAACGGAAATTATATTTTTGCGTGTAGACCCCATTCACATGCCGCATGATACGCGACAAATTAGCATGATTCGTATGTAAGACAAGGTGATAATGATTGTTCATCAGGCAATAGGCCCACACCTGGGCATCGAAGCGATCAAGCGCCTCGGCAACTACACGCATAAACATCAAGCGATCTGCATTATCCAGAACGATGGGTTCTTGCCTGTCACCACGTGAAGTGACGTGATAGGTTGCGCCTTCATATTCGATTCTCAATGGTCTGAC
>CAIWRI010000093.1 GCA_903915035.1 uncultured Nitrosomonadales bacterium
GAAATTAAATACCCGTCCACGTAAGTCACTCGGTTTTAAATGTCCGGTTGAACTGTTCATGCCAGACGCTTTTGACTTTAAGCTACATCACGCAGCACTTTTTGCACTTGGTGCTTGAAACCGCCCAGGTATTGCGGATGAGACATTGCAAAAATATCAGACGCTTAAAAAGCGAAATATAGTTGATGTGTCCGTTAACAAACCGGCAAAGGATTCCTTTGCCGGTCCGTCAGTCCTGTGAATCACATGTGCTGGCTATTGTTCCAAAAGGGAATATCCTTGTGAGCATCATTGCACGGTCAGGCCTGATATCATTGCCAGTTAGTCGGATTTAGCTTTTTTCCCCTTGCATCGCCAAACTGCCGGTACGACCTTCCAGCTCCCCCATAATCACTTCATGCCGTGGCAGGGTTTGTGTTTCTAGTCCTTGCAGATATTGCTGCATGGACACCAGTTCATAGCCCTGTGCCAGCCAGCCTTGTAGTAGTTGTTCAAAAACAGGCATCCACTTGCCGCCTTCGAGTTCTGCATGCAAGGTATACACATGTCCTGTCGCGAGGGCTGAGGTCGTCAGCTTCAAAACATGCTCAGCGATATTCTCCAGCGATATGCCCTCGCAATTCATTAACTCGTCCAGCGTCGGCAAGGTGGTTGGTAACTCCGGACAAGCGACAATCTCGGCTTGCCAGGTGGGAATAAAGGGATGGGTGCCACGCGTGTTGGAACTGTAGTCAAAACCGTAATGCTGCATCATGCGTTGTGCATGACGATTCATTTGCCAACCGGCGGCGGCATGGGCGTGCGGCGCTTCATTAAATATTTCCGTGTAACGATCTACCGCACGCTGTAATTCGCGCTGCGTCCATTTTGCATCTTTGTTCGTTACATAATCCTGCCAGCGAATATGGTCAAAGCAATGAATGCCGACTTCAAAACCAGCGTCACGTGTGCCTCGCATGACATCAGCGCATTGCCGGCCGATATCGGGACCTGGCAACAATGTGCCATACAACAGGGTTTTTATGCCGTAATGCTCCACCACAGAAGTACGCGATACTTTACCCAGAAAACCGGGTCGAAAAACCCGTTTAATGGCGCGGCCAGTATGGTCAATACCTAGCGAGAAGAAAAAGGTTGCCTGTGCATTGTACTTTTGCAGTACCTCAATCAGGCGCGGGACCCCTTCGCGCGTGCCGCGATAGGTATCTACATGTATTTGGAGAGCGAGTTGTTTGGTCATATCTAGCCGGTGAAGGGGTAAAGGTGAAGGGTGAAGGCGGTTTTACGCTTCTCTCTTCCCGATGTTGCCCCCTGTTTTAGTCCATCAATTTACGTGCTTCGCCGACCTGGCCGCGATACGCGTCGAAAATATTGCGCAAGGTGTCTGCCATGTTGATGGTAGGTGCCCAGTTGAGCTCTTCGCAGGTATTGGTGATTTTCGGCACGCGATTTTGCACGTCCTGATAACCCTTGCCATAGTAAGCCGCAGCCGTGGTTTCAATGATATTGACTTTTTGTGCTGATTCACGATATTCCGGATATTCACACGCCAGCTTGAGCATCATGTCCGCCAGATCACGAATGGAAAAATTATTAACCGGATTGCCGATGTTGTAGATTTTACCGCTAGCGATACCATCTTTATTGTCGATGATTTTCATCAATGCGGCGATACCGTCATCCACATAGGTGAAGGCGCGTTTTTGCTGACCGCCATCGACCAGACTGATATTTTCGCCGCGTACGATGTGTCCCAGGAACTGTGTGACCACGCGTGAACTACCTTCTTTCGGAGTATGGATAGAATCGAGACCTGCACCAATCCAGTTGAACGGACGGAACAAGGTGAAATTCAAGCCTTCCATGCCGTAACCCCAGATGACGCGATCCATCAGTTGCTTGGAGCAGGAATAAATCCAGCGCGGTTTATTAATCGGGCCGCAGATCAGTTCAGATTCTTCAGGATCGAATTCTTCATCATGGCACATGCCGTAAACTTCAGAGGTTGACGGGAATACCAGATGCTTGCCGTATTTGACTGCGGCACGCACGATGGGCAGATTCGCTTCAAAATCCAGTTCAAACACGCGCAACGGTTGTTTAACGTAGGTAGAAGGCGTTGCAATGGCCACCAGAGGCAGGATTACATCGCATTTCTTGACGTGGTATTCAACCCATTCCTTGTTAATGGTGATGTCACCTTCGAAGAAATGAAAACGTTCATGACCGATTAAATCCGAGATGCGTTCTGAACTCATGTCCATGCCATAGACTTCCCAGTCAGTCGTATTCAGAATGCAATTGGACAGATGATGGCCGATAAAACCGTTCACACCGAGGATCAGTACTTTTTTCATTTCTATTCCTTAACAATTAAATTCAATTTTTCCGTGCCAAAACGTTCAGCAAAATCTGCAGCGCTCATTTCCTGCCCATCCAGTTCAAAACTTACAATGCGTAACACTCCTTGTCCGCAAATCGCATAGGCACGACCTTCCTTCACATAGAAAGCCGGACTTTCATCTGTCGTTTCAGTGCTTGTCATTAGCGTTTGCAAGATGCGCATTTGCTTGCCCATCAACTGCGTACTCGCGCCCGGATAAGGGGGTGCTACGGCACGAACCAGATTGTGAATTTCCTGTGCGCTTTGTGACCAGTTAATCACGCCATCCGCAGCATTGCGTCCGCCAAAATAACCACCCAGGCTCAAATCCTGTTTCACGCCGCGTGCCTGACCTGACAGCAAATCAGGCAATGCGGTATACAACGCCATTTCGGCTGCGACGGTCACTTTTTGAAATACTTGCAGCGCCGTGTCGTCAGGCAAAACCGGCACAACCTGCTGCGCCACGATGTCGCCGTTGTCCGGTTTCTCAGTCATGTAATGCAAAGTGGAACCGGTTTGTGTTTCGCCGTGGATTATCGCCCAATTCACCGGTACGCGTCCGCGGTATTTCGGCAGTAAAGAACCATGCATGTTCAATGCGCCCTGTTTCGGGATGGACAACAGCGCGGCCTTGAGCATCTCGCGATAATAAAATGAAAAGAAAAAATCAGGTTGTAACGCGCTGATCTGTGCGATGACTTCGGGCGTATTCGGATTGTCCGGCGTAATGACCGGAATATCGTGCAATGCAGCCAGTCTGGCGACGCTGTCGAACCAGATATTTTCCCTTGGATTATCTTGATGGGTAACAACCAGTTTTACATTTACCCCGCGCGCCAGCAATACGGACAGGCAGCGCACACCCACGTTGTGATAGGCAAAGACCACGGCAGAGGATAATGGATAATTGACAATGGATAATGGAAAGTTAGCCGATTCATCACAGGATTGATTTTGATGAATCGATGTTCCAATAAGCCTATTACTCATTATCAATTATCCCTTGTCCATTGTTCATTACTTGTTTTTCCAGTATTGCCTCGACCAGGTATCTTGGCCGGTGGCGCACTTGCTGATAGATCCGGCCAACGTACTCACCTAGTAGTCCGATGCCGAACAAAGTAATGCCGATCATGAAGAATACCAGTGCAAACAGGGTGAACAGACCTTCTGCTTCCGGGCCGATAATCAGGCGGCGCACGGCAAGGAATACGAAGAAAAAGGCTGAAATCAGCGAAGTCAACATTCCGACCATGGAAAACATTTGCAACGGCACCAGCGAAAAACTGGTCATCAAATCGAAATTCAGGCGAATCAGACTATACAGAGAATATTTGGATTCTCCTGCCATTCGTTCATCATGTCCCACAATGATCTCGGTAGGATTGCGCGCAAAACTGTAAGCCAGTGCGGGAATGAAAGTGCTGACTTCGCGGCAGCTATTGATTGCATTAATTATTTGACGGTCATATGCGCGAAACATACAGCCCTGGTCAGTCATTTTTATGCGTGTGATGCGTTCGCGCAGATTGTTCATCGCACGCGAGGCGATATGCCGCCACCAGCTGTCATTACGCTGACGTCGAATTGAACCGACGTAATCATATCCTTCTTTCATTTTTGCCAGTAGCAATCCGGTGTCTTCCGGCGGATTCTGCAAGTCCGCATCCAGTGTGACGATGCACTCCCCGCGTGACTGCTCGAATCCTGCCATGATCGCCATGTGCTGGCCGAAGTTGCCATTAAACAGGATGACCTTGGTAACATCGGGGCGTAATTGGAACTGCGCGCGCAGGATGGCAGCCGATTTGTCACGACTGCCATCGTTGATGAAAACGATCTCGTAACTGACGCCTAGTTTATCGAGAGCCGGATACAATCTGTCGAACAGGGTTTGCAAACCTTGTTCTTCGTTATAAACCGGAATGATGACGGAGAGTTCTATAGTATTCATGGGACGACATTCTACCGCACAGCGCGGTGTTCGTGAAATCGGGAGGGTTATTTTACATGCTGATACACTTGCTCTTAACGATCATCCGTGTGCAGTGTAATCGTTTTTACTTTGGGCGTGGCTGCCCGTGCACGCAACTGCCCGCACGCTCCGTCGATTTCCTGTCCTGCCGAGTCGCGTATTTTCGCCAGGATGCCGTGTTTGTGCAGCTTTTGTACCATAATCGCCGTTCGTTCTGCTGACGGGCGGCGATAGCTTAAGCCGACGACGCTATTGAAGGGGATGAAATTCATTACTGCATATTTTCCTGAAAGTAGCTGCACGATGCCTGCCAGTTCGGCGTCGCTGTCGTTGACGCCTTCGATCAACGTCCATTGATATTGAACAGGGTAAGAAGTTATTCGCGCATAGTGCTCTGCGTATTTCGCCAGTTCTTCAATTGCGATTTGCGGTGCAGAGGGCAGTAATTTTCTGCGCAGAGCCGCGTCGGTGGTGTGCAAGGACAAGGCGAGCGCAGGTTTGACCTGCAGCTGCGGCAGGCGCTCAAATACGCGCAAATCGCCCACCGTGGAGAAGACCAGATTTTTATGACCTATGTTGCCCTGCAGCCCTAACAATTCAATTGCATCACACACATTGTCAAGATTATGGGCGGGTTCGCCCATGCCCATGAAAACCACCTTGTTAACCAGACGGCGTTTACGCGCCAGCACCACCTGAGCTACGATCTCAGCGCTGCCTAACTGGCGCAGCAAGCCATTGCGTCCGCTCATACAGAACACACAACCTACGGCGCAGCCCACTTGCGTCGAAATACACAGTCCGCCTCGGGGTAGCAGTACACTTTCCACCATTTGACCGTCATGCAGTTCTACCAGCAGTCTCGCGATGCCAGGGCCTGCGGGATGTTCGCTGTTAAGCCGCGCCAGTTGATTCAGTTCCGCTTCAATGGCTGGCAGCTCGCGGCGCAGGGCTAGCGGAAAAAAATTATCAGCCGGGCTGTTTTTTCTGTCGTAGGAAGCATTTTGAGTCCAGCCGCGCAGCAGCCTGTCTTCATGGCAAGGTTTGGCGTCCAGATCGCGCAGCCGCCGGGTCAGATCGGAGATACGCATCGGTAAAGGAGAAACTGAAATCAAATCGTGCTCGAAAGTAGCCAGGGGCATGGATTCTAACCCAGTCTGCCTTCATAATCATCTAGGCTCGACGATGATACTCAGAACAGGAGAAAAAACATCGCTGACAACGCCATAGTCACAGAATGCCAGCCGGTACTCACGTACTTCAATCATATCCGGTATGAGTGACAGGCGACTATCTCGCCAGGGTGATTCTGTGGCGATGGTTAAGCGCTCCCATTGACTCCCATTGCGACGACTTTCAATCGCGACAGCGGCGTGTTCATATAATTTGAAGTCGATTGAAATATGAACTCTGTGTTTAAGGCGTTTTATCTTTCTGGCCATTTTGCTATTCGCTCTGGGCGAGGCAACATCGGAAATGAAATGGCTGGCCGGTTGCCAGGTACTATCAATGCCGAAATGCTTGCCGAAGCCATTTCTGTAGTTCGGGCTATCCCTGAGTCGATCTATCAGATGAAACAGGCGAGGCAAAATACCGCAAGGACGTTCAGCAGGCATATTTTCAAATGGTTCCAACACCGGTGGCGCAATCAATATTTCACTTGTTCCGTTCAATATTTCATTAACGTAATTGTTTACATCAACGATATATTGCTGTACACGCGGATAGTAGATGGTGTTATACCAGATGTAGTATTTTATATCTGCCAGCGTGTCGACAAATTCCTTCTCACTGACTCCCAGGTAGTGGCCGTAGATCTTGAATTTGTCGGAAAAATTTTCCAGCCATAGAACGCCTTGCGCTTCATTTCGGGGAAAAAAGGATGGATTAAGCATGGTTGTTATCATCTCCGATTAATTTTTTGAAATGAGGTGCGATTAATTTATTTGGTTCTATATGATTTAGCATGGGTAAGGTGTTAATCCCAATAGCTAAACTAAAAACTTTCGTCCACGAAATGGTTCTGGCAGGTAATCTGCATAGCAGATGCTCGCAAAATACACGAAAAGAAATTACGGTGTTTTTAAGCTGTTTTGGTGGAAAGTTGACGTTGGATTACCCACTAGGAATCACATAGAGCCATTTATTTTAAGTTCAGGCGCAATATCAAGCGCCGACCGCAATGCTCAGCACCTCGCTCCACAGTCCCAACTGCTTGCCGTGCAGACGATAGATTGCCTTGTATTGCCAAATCGGTGGAATTAGTCATGATAAAAACTCCTTTTCGGTGGGTTGAGGGTTCTTGCAATCGGTGATGCCGTTCAGCGTAGAAAAAGCCGTTATCCACGAATTGCTTTTCGTGGATAAAAAGCCGTTTTAAGGTTCATCGTTATAAAACAGGTTCCCGAGTCTTGCGCCGAGGTTTAAATGACTTGCGCTGCACGTCAGCTGTCTTGTGTTGCCCGACAAAAAACGTGCCGGTAATGCAAACTCACTGTCGCCTTGTATCGAGCTGTTGAGTGACATAAATAATTGCGCCGGATGAGTCACGCTGCATCCTCCGCTTTCTTTTCGATTCTGCCTATAGACCTTTTGGCCTATGCATCCTGCAATCAACGTTCAGGGCAACGATTGATTGTGACGAGGCTAAGCAGTTAAATTAAGGCAGAGCCGGCGGAGGAGGGTAAAGAAGCAGAGCATGCTCAATGACCGGAGGATAAGAAATCTGGTGTAAACAGTTATTTGGCAGGAAAATCTGCCTGGTTTTGAAGAAGTGCGCAACCACATCATTATCAGAAGCACAGCCGGCGGGTAGTGAGGGAGCTGGTTGCGGCATTACGGCGCGCAGAGAAGGCCTGTAGAATCAATAAATTCAAGCCCCGCACCACACTAACCATGCTATTAGCTTAGCACGTCAATCATTGCCGCGCAGGCGCGTTCAACATCATCGTTTGTCATTGCATAGAACATCGGCAGAGAGACGATCTGACGACCTACGTGCTCGGCAACCGGGAACATGCCTTCCTTAAAACCAAGCTTGCGATACAGCGTGAACAAATGTATCGGTGCGTAATGAAAACCGATGCCGATGTTATGCGCCTTCATCTTTTCCATGAATTCCGGACGAGTGATGGCATCGGGCAATACGACCTGGAACAGATGCCAGTTCGTGTTGATAAAATCCTGCGGCGGTAGTTGCGCGCCGGTTTTCGCCTCGAAATCTGCACCTAACGTCGCAAAATAGTGTTGTGCAAGTTGCCGGCGGTGCGCGGTAATCTTTTCCAGTTGCGCGAATTGTCCCAGTCCGATGGCAGCGGCAATGTCCGTCATGTTATATTTTCCGCCCAAAACATCCACGTCGATGCCGTCCCAGCCGCTACGCGAGACGCCCTGCAGGCGATACTTTTCGGCCAGGCTCACTTCGTCGCTGTTGTTCAATACCAGACAGCCACCTTCGGAAGTGGTGATATTTTTATTGGCCTGGAAACTGAACGAGACGAAATCACCAAAACTGCCGATCGGTTTACCCTGCCAGGTGGAACCGATGGCCTGTGCGGCATCTTCAATCACGCGCAGCTTGTATTGCGCGGCAATGGCATACAATTTGTCCATGTCCAGCGGACGGCCTGCCAGATAGATAGGAATGATGGCGCGGGTTTTTGGCGTGATCGCGGCGATAACCTTGTCCAGATCAATGTTGCGCGTTACCGGATCGATATCGGCAAAGACCGGCGTCGCCCCCACTTCGAGTATCACGCTGGCGGTCGCCACCCAGGATATCGGCGTGGTGATGACTTCATCACCTTCGCCTATGCCTGCGATGCGCAGCGCAATTTCCATGGTGCAGGTGCCCGAGTTGAAGGTGCGCACCGGGCGTCCGCCGAAATAGCATGAGAGTTGTTTTTCAAACTCGGCGACTTTGGGCCCGCTGGTAATCCAGCCGGAACGCAAGGTCTCGGCGACTGATGCGATGGTGGCCTCGTCGATGGTGGGTTTGGAAAAGGGCAGAAAAGTAGTCATAAGATATCCGTAAAAATTCAAAACTAGAGTTAACAATTGTCCGCGAGTCGGTTTTAGCAGGATTGATGTTCAGTGAACATCAACTCGCAAAGACACGAAAGTTAGATTAGTAGCATGGCAGATGGAAAGTCATTTTCAGGATATTGCCCCTGATTCTGTATAGTAAGCCAATTCAAGAATAACAAATTCAGTGGCATTCTTTTGTGCTTTTCGTGGACAAGCGTTTTTTGAACTTTAGGCCCGTGAAATGATGATGACGCCTAAGATGATCACGCCCATGCCAATCAGTTTGGCCGGATTAAATGCTTCTCCTAGCAGATACCAGGCGGCCAGGGCATTGACGACATAGGCCATCGACAGCATGGGGAAGGCGATACTTACCGGCACCCGCGACAAGGCCAGTACCCAGATCACCACGCTGAAGGCATAGCAAAACAGTGCGGCGACGATATGCCATTCGGTTGCCAGCTTCCAGCCTATCGGCACAATGTTAGCGACACTGAAATCAAAATAGCCTATGGCATTGGTGCCGGCTTTCATCAAGATCTGGGCGCAGGCGTTGAGCATCACGCCGGTGAAAATAAGTGCAAAGCTGATCAGATTCATGTCAAACCTTTAATAATTCTCATGGTTTTTTAACCACGATATGTTGTGTATCGGCAAAGATGATCTTCATCTTCAGTCCCCGTTGTTGCAACTTAGCATAAACCGGCGTCTCCATGATGGCCAGTGCGCGGGGCTGGGCCGCCCATATAGTGGCAAAGGCTGCTACTGTTGGAATCTGGCGCTGTGGCTCCTGCTGAATGCCAAAGCCCATTTCGTCCTGATATTGCACCAGGGTAAAGGTGCGTTTCAGATAAAACGGCAGTGTTTGTTCATAGGAGAGCACCGAATAAAAGGGAATGTCAGGAGTTACTTCAGCGCGAATCGCGACAGCGATATGCTTGGCTGAACGTTCCTGTGCGACGGTATTGTAGCCGGACACGCCAAGCTGGGTTGCCAGCAGGGTGGCCAGAGTGATCAGCAATACTGCGGGCAGTTTTTGCGCACGCCAGAGCAAAGCCATTCCCCCTGATAAACCTGACAACAAAATTAATGAAGCTGTTACCAGCCAGATACGGTAATGCGGATAGAGTGCAATTTGATTGGGCGTATCGGCAAATTTACCGACTTCCATTCCCAGTACAAGCAACAACAATGCGAGCGGTATCATTGGGGCTATGTACCAGAATAGCAGGCGTTCAGGAATTTCACTGATGCGCCGGCCCATTAACAAAGCCAGCGCGGGAAACATCGGCAATAAATACGAGGGCAGCTTGGAATCGGAGATGGAAAAAAAGATGTAGACAAAAACGGCCCAGATCAGCAAAAACAGCGCGGCGTTAAAAGGTTTGTTGTAATTACTGTAAGGTTTGCCGATATGAAACAGCGAGTCGAATAACAATAGCGTCCAGGGCAATGCGCCGGCAAGCAGAATAGGCACAAAATAATACCAGGGCTGATAGCGTCCCAGCGCCTTGGTAGTGAATCGCGTGTAATGTTCGTAGATGAAGAAGCGGCCGAAAAATTCGGGGTTTGCCTTCATCACCAGATAAAACCACGGTGCGGTGATCAGCAGGAACAGCGCCAGACCCGAGAGCCAATGCATGCGTTTTAATACGGTAAAATCGCGCTGTACCAGACAATAAATTAACACCGCAGTGCCCGGCAGAATAATCCCCATCAGCCCCTTGGAGAGCACAGCCAGGGCTAAGCCGGCCCAGGCCAGCAGCATCCACCTGCGCTGATGCAGGTAAACTGTTTCAGTTTGCCCCAGCAGCAAGGCAAAAATACCCAGGCTGATGAAAAATGTCACCCCCATATCCAGCGTGTTGATATGGCCCATCATCACATATAGCATGCTGCTGGACAGAATCAGCGTGGCATAACCGGCAGTTTTACGATCAAACAGGCGTTGTCCGGTAAACCATACCAGCAGAAGTCCTGCAAAACCCGTTAAGGCTGTCCACAAGCGGGATGTCCATTGATGTTCACCGAATATGCTGTAAGCCGTCGCTGTCGCCCAGTATTGCAGGGGAGGTTTTTCGAAGTATTTGAGATCGTTCAGGCGCGGCGTGACCCAATCGCCGCTGGCCACCATTTCGCGGGGAATTTCGGCATAACGCCCTTCATCCGGTTTGATCAGGGTGCGATATTCAAGATTGGAAAACCAGATCACCGTGATGCTGATCAATAACCACCAAAGCTGCCTGATTGAAATTTGTTTCATTATTCTAACGTGCTAATACAGTCCGCACGATTTATGAGGGCGGATGCGGAGTTTAACGCGTGCGGCATAACTTTTCCAGATTTCTGCATAGGGTTTTATGAATCCGCTGATCTTACCTGAACGTCGGCCCGGCCTTGTGCAAAGGTGATATGTAAAATCTCCCCTGTTTGCAGTTGTTGTGTGTCACTGACCAGATGACCTTGTAAGTTTTGCACCAGGCTGTAACCGCGTGCCAGCACACGTTGCGGATTGAGCAAGGCGAGATGCTGCGCGACGTTTTCGAGTCTGGCCAAGCGCCGTTCGTGTGAAGTATGCAATGCTTTGAGCAATCTGGCTTTCAGATGAGTTTGTTTATCCTGCATCCTGTTGAAGTCACTGCCGGAAGTGCGCAGTCGTTGTGTCAAAGACTGGCAGCGCCAGCCTTGCTGCTCAATCGTGTGTGAAAAATTGCGCTGCAAACGCTGTTGCAACTGATCAATATGCAGTCGCTGACGTGTTAATTGTTGAGCGGGATGAATGATACGCCGCTGCAAATAATCCACCGACTGCATGGCATTTTGCAACCGGTTGCGCTGTGCTCGCAGGATGTGTTGTGTCATATCACGCAATCCCTGCAACAGAGCATGCCGGTCAGGCACGACACGCTGGGCTGCGGCAGTGGGGGTAGGCGCACGTTCATCGGCGACAAAATCGGCTATGGTGAAATCAGTTTCATGGCCCACACCGCTGATGACAGGAATGCTACTTGCCGCAATGGCACGCGCGACAATTTCTTCATTGAATGCCCACAGATCTTCGATGCTGCCGCCACCGCGACATAAAATCAATACTTCGCATTCGGCGCGCTGATTCGCAATTTGCAGGGCCGTTGCGATTTTTTCGGCACTGCCTGTGCCTTGTACCGGCACGGGATACAAGATAACCGGTACGCAGGGCAAGCGGCGCTTTAGTGTGGTCAGTACATCATGCAAGACTGCGGCTTGAGGGGAGGTGATGATGCCGATACGCTTGGGGAAGACGGGTAGCGGACGTTTGCGCGCAGCAGCAAACAGACCTTCGTCCTCCAGTTTTTGTTTAAGTTGTGCAAATTGCTCATACAGTATCCCCAATCCTGCCGGACGCAACTGCTCCACGGTCAGTTGAAAATCGCCGCGTGCTTCATACAGGCTTGCAGTAGCCAGTACTTCAACCTGTGTGCCGTTGTTGATGGTTTTCGTCAGGCTTTGGTTCTTTTGGCGAAACATCACACAACGCACTTGCGACTGTTCATCCTTTAAGACAAAGTACCAGTGACCGGAAGCGGCTTTCACCAGATTGCTGATTTCGCCGCGCACCCACAGCAGGGGAACGTTGCCCGCCAATAACTGATTGATTGCATTAATCAGTTCGGATACACGAAGCACACGGGGTTTGTTTTCAACAAATAGTGCTGCGGACATATTGACAATCCTTAAATTATTCACAAAGCCAGAGAGTGCCGTACCTGGCGAGTAGTTCAGCGTAATAAAAATATCACACTTAGGATAACCTGCTGTTTTTTAACGATAAGTAATCTTGTTAAAAAACAGGCAGAAGATGAAAACTTGTTAATCTTCACAGCGTTAACGGTATTTCACACCAGCTTATCCACAGCGTTATCCACAGATATTGTGGGTAAACAAAAATACGCTTTAATTACGCGGAATTAGCGCGCTTTCATTGACAAAGATACTGGAATTCTTGCTCATCCGGGCGTGGCACGCTACAGTAACGAAGCTGACGCTGTCATTGGTACTCTGATGGCAAAGAATGAGTGGCAGAGGTTGATCATTTAACCTGAAAACCTTTCCACGAATATCACGTAACGGGTTATAAGCGTGCAATCTTCGTAACAGCATAGCGGTTGTTCGCAAATGATTTAAGCAGGGATTTTACCCCGCGGGTAAAAACTCGCAAAAAACACGAACAAATTCAGCATAACATTGATTTTTAGATTATTCACGGCCTGATGAGTTAATATAGCCTTGTTTCCTACCTGCTAATTTTAATTCGTAGATAAAAAGTTTTTTGCAAGTTTAAGTATATTTGGAGAATTAGTGTGTTTGCAATCGTAGAAGCGGCCGGTTGGCCGATCTGGTTTTTGATTTTTGCCTCTGTTGTGTCCACTGGTTTAATTTCCGAGAGACTCATTTACCTGCGCAGCAGTCGGGTTACTCCGCCGGCTCTGCTGGATGAGGTAGTAAGAGAGCTTGAACAGCGTGGCGTGAATGATGCCATGTTAATCAAACTGGCAGAACATTCCCCTTTGGGTCGAATTTTCGCTGCGGGTCTGAAAAATATCAAGAGCACTCCGTTAATCATGAAAGAGTCCATTGAGGAAGCCGGTCGTGCGACGACGCATGAACTTGAGCACTTTCTCACCACCCTGGGTACGATTGCATCTATCAGTCCGCTGCTAGGGTTGTTCGGTACAGTCATCGGCATGATCGAAATTTTCGGGGCGCAAACGGCAGCGGGCAACAGTCCGGCAGTACTCGCGCATGGTATTTCTGTTGCTTTGTATAACACCGCGTTTGGTCTGATTGTAGCAATCCCCAGCATGATCTTTTACCGACATTTCCGCGCCAAGGTGGATAGCCTGACCATTGAGATGGAGCAACAGGCTATCAAACTGGTTGAAATTGTGCATGGACAGCGTAAAGGTTAACGGAGTATGAATTTTCAACGCGGGCGCGCTCGTGAAGAGCCGGAAATCAATTTAATCCCAATGATCGATGTGTTACTGGTGATTCTGATCTTTCTGATGGTCACCACCAGCTATGCTAAATATTCGGAGTTACAAATCAATTTGCCGCAAGCTGGCGGAGCGCCTGTTGCATCGCAAGTGCAACCCATCAATGTCGCGATTGATGCTACGGCACACTATGCGATCAACAACAAAGAGTTGAATTTTACCGATGTCGCCGCTTTATCCGTCTCGCTAAAAATAGCGGCAGGTACGCAAGCCGATCCAACTATTGTGATCAATGCCGATGCCAAGACTCCGCATCAGGCCGTTATCAACGTCATGGAAGCCGCAAGGGAAGCTGGATTTGGCCGTGTTACCTTCGCGACACAAACCGAAAGTCACTAACCGTCGAATGCTGTTACAACTCCGATAAAGGCAGATCGGCGTGTTTATCGTCCCTGACATGCAACTGCCCGATAACTTCAAACAGCGCACTATCTAATGATTGCAAAGCCAATTCAGGCAGGGCTTGCAGCGCTTCGGGCAATATGCCTTCGGCAGGGCCGGGCGCTTTCGCTAATAAATTGGCTGATTCTTCTGTGATACACAGTCCTACCCGACGCTGATCCGCTTTACTGCGCTGTTTGTTGATCAGGCCGCGCGTCACAAGTTTTTCAACCAGCAAGCTGCAAGTTGACTGGTGTATGGATAGCCGTTCAGCCAGCACAGATATGCCAATGTCAGGTGTTTTTGCGATTTCACGGATTATCCATAGTTGAGAACCCGTGACACCACAATTTTGCTCAACTTCACGAAATTGTTGGCGAATAGAACCATAAATGATGCGAAATTTTTTGAGTACCTGGAGTGAAAGCTGGTCTTTGTCGTTCAATTTGTGCGCCTTTAGGGTGACTTGAGTCTCATGCTGTGATTATAGACTTTGCCGGGTTTATTTAAATAGCCATCTCTATTGCTTGAATCAGTCTTCGCAAAAGCAGGTTAAATATGGAAAAAATTGGCTCTGCCGGTCGTTCTACCCAATGGCTTTGTGTAACTTAGCAAAGCAGGGGAATCAGTCCCAGTAATGCCAAAGCCAGCAGAAAAGCCAGGCTCTGTTGTCCGGTCTGGCGTGAGGAGAGCGTGTAAGCATAAATTCCCTTAACCAGATTGTTACTGGATGCGGCAATCAGAATGCCGGAGGAGGCGACTGATACCGGTGTCAGTGCCGGCACTGCCTGGGTCAGACCCATAATAAACGGATCAACATCCGTGATGCCCATGATGCCGGCCAGGGTATATACGCCACTATTACCAAGATATTCGATAGCCAAATGGGTGGCTACCAGCATGCCGACAAATAGCAGCGCGAACAACAGTGCCGCGCTGATTTCCAGCGGATTTTTGGGTTCGAAAGCATTACTGGATTGTGCGGGGTTATTTTCCGTACGTCTGGACCATAGCCAGCCTGTTAGTATTGCAAGCAATCCCAGTGCGATGAAGGGGATCGCCAAGCTGTTCATCAAAGCCTGATTGAACAGGGCCAGCAGGATCGCCAGACGTAAATACATCATACCGGAGGCAATCAGTATTCCACCTGAAAACAGGTGGGGCTGATCGTCATTTTTTGAACGTCTGGCCAGCGCGACCGTGGTGACGGTTGAGGAATACGCACCACCCAGTATTGCGGCAAGCAGGATGCCACCCTGACCCTTGCTCAGTCGCTGGAGCACATAGCTGCCATAAGAGACACCGCTGACGGCCACCACAACCAGCCAGGTTTTGAAGGGGTTGATCTGGAATCGGGTGAATGTTGTGTGTGGTAACAGAGGCAGGATGACGGCCGACAGTAGCAAAAATTTGGCGAAAGTTAAAATATCCGTGTCTTCAACTTTTCTTGCCAGACTTTCCAGTCCTTCCTTGAGTTCCAGCAGGAGCAGGCTGGAGACGGTCAGCGCAGTAGCCATCCAGAACATTTCATGAAAGACAAATGCACCTAGCAGATAGGTGGCGAGGCCTGACATTTCAGAGGTGACGCCGGAGGTTGTGTATGCCGTCAATTTGTGCCAGTAGGAGATCATCAAAAAACCGCCTATCACGGCAAAGCCGATCGCCTGCGGCAGTAATTGTCCTCCTGAGAGCTGTGCAATGGAATAACCGATCAGTCCGATCAGCGGGTAAGTGCGTACCCCGCCAAATGAATAGTGCCCGTCTTTATCCTTACGCTCTTCCCGTTCCAGTCCAATCAGAAAGGACAGAAACAGTACAAACAGGACATGTGCCCACTCGGGGGGCATCCATTCAAAATAACTCATGGTATTTTATAATTAATTCGGGTTAAAGTTATATGTTAACTGATGTTGTTGATTAATATAAGTTAGTTAATTCTGAGCCTGATATTTTTTTGCGTCACACGGCGAGTGTAAGATTACCCTTGAATTGATTTATAGAGTAAAAAAGTTTGTAAAAATTCTTACGCCATAATAGTTTTTCATGAACATAGCTGATATATTCAACCTAAACTGCTGATGGAGTTTAGCTTCGCTGCAGTGCTTTTAAATTTTAAATTTAAGGAATCCTATGTCCGGAGATGAGTTTCATATACACGGTGCGCATGATCATGCGCTTGAGCATCAAGCACAAAGCGGGGATAAGCTTGCCGGGCAGATTGCCATTTTTACCGCAATTTTAGCCTCAATCGGTGCGATCGTCAGTTATCAGGGGGGCGCGACGCAAAATGAAGCCATGTTGTTCAAAAATGAGGCTGTTTTGAAAAAAGCACAGGCGTCAGATCAGTGGAGTTTTTATCAGTCCAAGAGCAGTAAGGGGCATTTGATGGAACTCGCCGCTGATCTGGCTCCGGCTGACAAACGGGAACATTACAATACCCTGATACAAAAGTATGATGTCGAAAAAAAGCAAATCATGCTCAAGGCGGAAGCACTGGAAGCTGAGTCTGAGAAAGCGAATGAGCAGAGCGAACTGATGTTGCACCCGCATCACAAGCTGGCGCAGGCGATGACGCTGGTGCAAATCGCAATTTCTCTGGCCTCAATTACCGTTTTGACCCGGAAAAAATGGTTGTTTGCCATTGCTGCAGTGTCTGCGGGCGCGGGGGTTATCTTGTGGTTGTCGGCTATTGTCGGGTGATTCATGAAAGAAACTCTCTATGACTGGGGCGGGATCAATGTCTGGCTGTTTCACGTCATCAATAATCTTCGTTCAGGCACGCTTGATCAATTCATGCTGTTGGGCACAGCGCTAGGCGAACACACGCTGTTTCCGGTTTATATTGCAATAGTTTCGTTGCTGGCGGTCGTTGCAGGAACCTCGTCGCAGGGGGGGGACCGCCGCAAACGCTGGCTGGATGTCATTGCAGTGTTCAGTATCGCTTATTCACTTGACGGTCAATTGCTGGGCATACTTAAACCGTTACTTGACTTTCCCCGGCCGTTGCTGGCTTTGCCGCCTGGCAGTGTGCATATCGTCGGTATTGCACAATACCATCACAGCCTGCCCAGCGGGCATTCATCCTTTGCCATGTTGATTGTTGCCAGTCTGTGGCCGGTCTTGGCTCGCAGCGGTCGTGCGGCGGGACTATTTTTTGTTTTTTGGGTCGGCATTTCCAGAGTTAGTCTGGGCGCCCATTTTCCGGCGGATGTGCTGGCGGGATTTTTGTCCAGTCTGGCCGTGGTATCGCTGGTATCTGTTTGTGTACAGCGCTTGAACCGGAATAAATCAGCGCGCAAGGATATTGATTAAACAACTAAATTCAATCAGGATCGGCAAAACGTGAGTCAAGTTTACATTTATCTCAAAAAAGGACCGGGGTGCTGCCGTAAGGTGCTTTCCGTCAAACACAGTCGCGCCTGTGGTGCTTGAATGAAAACTTCTGTTTCTGATTGACGGAATGCGCAGCAAAAATAGCTGGAACTATCGATACGCTGCGAGGATAATAGCCGCACTAAGCGTGTTGTAAAATTTTGTAATATGGCAGCTTTATAATTTTGGTGACTTTCTTTCGCTTAACCAGCGCTAAATTCTATGTCTAATCTATAAAAAACCATCATGTCAAAACACTATTTAACCTCGTTATTTTCCCCTAAATCCGTTGCTGTTTTCGGTGCAAGCGATCGCACTGATTCAGTCGGCCAGATTGTTTTTCAAAATATGCTGGAGTCGGGCTTTAAAGGCGCGCTGTATGCGATTAATTCCAGAGTGGCCGAAGTGCAGGGCTGTAAAGCCTACGCGGCTATCAGCGAAATAGAGGAACCTGTTGAACTGGCGGTCATCGCGACTCCCGCACATACGGTCCCGGACATCATCGAAGAGTGTGGTAAACACGGCGTCAAGGCAGTCGTTATCATTACCGCCGGTTTCAGTGAAATTGGTGCTGAAGGACTGGAACTGGAGCGTCGTCTGCTGGAAAACGCAAAACGCTATGGTATCCGTCTGATCGGTCCCAATTGTCTGGGCGTAATGCGTCCGTCTATCGGGCTGAACGCGACTTTCAATAAAGGTGGCGCGAATGCCGGTAATCTTGCCCTGGTTTCCCAATCCGGTGCCTTGTGTACCGCTATTCTGGATTGGGCGCAGATCAACGATGTGGGCTTTTCCAGTGTGGTGTCTACAGGTTCCTCAGCTGATGTTGATTTTGGCGAGACACTGGACTACCTGGTATCCGATCCGAAAACCCAGAACATCCTGCTGTATATCGAAGGAATACGTGAATCGCGTCGTTTCATGAGTTCGCTGCGTGCAGCGGCACGCGTCAAACCGGTGATTCTGATCAAAGTAGGACGCCATGAAGCCGGCTCTAAGGCTGCGATGTCGCACACGGCGTCTCTGGTCGGATCGGACGACGCATTTGATGCCGCAGTGCGCCGTGCCGGTGTCGTTCGGGTGCAAACTGTGACGCAGTTGTTTTCGGCTGCCAAGGCGCTGTCCTGCGGTTTCCACCCGTCAGGCAATCGTCTGGCGATTGTAACTAATGGCGGCGGACCCGGTGTGATGGCTACCGACCGGGCTTCGGATCTGGGGTTGGTGATGGCGAATTTGTCCGATGCGACGATTGCCCGCTTGAATGAATTTTTACCGGTTAACTGGTCGCATGGCAACCCGGTGGATATTATCGGCGATGCGCAGTCCGACCGGTATCAGCATGCGGTGGCAGCCTGCCTGGAAGATCCGAACGTGGATGGCGTATTGGCAATTTTGACGCCGCAGGCGATGACCAAACCATTGGAAGCCGCTCAGGTGGTGATTGCGCTGGCTAATCAGTACAAAAAGCCGTTGTTGACTTGCTGGATGGGAGAGTCGCAAGTAGCGGAGTCGCGCACTTTGTTCGCGCATGCCAAGCAGCCAAATTTCCGTACGCCGGAACCGGCTGTAGAGGTATTCTCCTACCTGTCAGACTATTATCAGAATCAGAAACTGCTCAAGCAAATGCCGGAACCGTTGTCTCACCATCTGGCACCGGATGTTGATGGCGCTCGCATGTTGATCGAAGCTGCGCTGATGGACAAGCGTAAGGTTCTGAGCGAAATGGAATCGAAGGCGGTGCTGGCGGCATTCCATATTCCGGTGGCACAAACCATGGTAGCCAGATCGCCCAATGAGGCACTGCTGATCGCTCAGCAATTAGGTTTCCCCGTCGCGATGAAGGTCAATTCGCGCGACATCACGCATAAGAGTGATGCCGGTGGAGTGAAGCTCAATCTGGGTAATGCCCATGCGGTGCGTGCGGCTTATCACGAGATTCATGATAACGTCAAACACCACTGCCCCGGCGCGCATATGGATGGTATTTCCATTCAACCAATGATCATCAAGCCTAATGGCCGCGAATTGATGGTCGGTGTCATTTGTGATCCGGTGTTCGGTCCTGTGATTAGCTTTGGTGCCGGTGGCACGACGGTCGAAGTGATGGGCGATGTGCAAGTGACCTTGCCGCCACTCAATTCCTTCCTGGCGCGCGATCTGATTAACCGTACCAATGTCTCCCGGTTACTGGGTGCTTTCCGACACATGCCGCCGGCCAACATGGAGGCGCTCGAATCGGTATTGCTGCGTGTCTCGGAAATGGTTTGCGAGTTGCCTATGCTCACCGAAATGGATATCAATCCGCTGATTCTGGATGAGCACGGTGTGATTGCCGTTGATGCCCGTATCGTGGTGAATTACAGGCAATCGAGTGCGGACCGTTATTCGCATATGGCGATTTATCCGTATCCGACGCATCTGGTCAATCACTGGCAGTTTGTCGACGGCATGGATGTCACCATTCGTCCGATCCGGCCGGAAGATGCTGAGCTGGTGCAGCAATTCGTACGCAATTTGTCTGAACAATCCCGTTACATGCGTTTCATGAACAGCGTCCAGGAACTGAGCCAGTCGATGCTGGTGCGCTTTACGCAGATCGATTACAGTCGCGAAATGGCGTTGATTGCCGTGACCGAAATTGAGGGCAAGGAAGTCGAGTTGGGCGTGGCGCGCTTTGCGATCAATCCGGATGGCGAGAGTTGTGAATTTGCGCTGGTGATTGCCGATAGTATGCATGGTAAGGGATTGGGGCAACGTTTGATGACGACGCTGATGGATGCGGCACGTGCGCAAGGCCTGAAAATAATCGAAGGTGAGGTACTTAAAAAGAATGCCGACATGCTGCACCTGATGGAGAGGTTGGGCTTTGAAGTGTCGACCAGTCAGGATGACGATAGTGTCAAGAGTGTACGCAGGATGCTTTAAAGCGTATTATTTTAAAATTGGTTGCGAAGAGCGCGGAGAAAACAAAATTATTGAAATATTAGCGCTTCGTTTATTAGGGCCGCGTATTTTTCTAGATATTTTTGTTTTTCTTCCTGTTTTTTGCGTGTGATGGCCCCTTACTGAGTATCGTTAATATGCAAACTGCCTACCTGACCCATTTAACCAGTTTAAAACATGAAATGGGCCCCGATCACCCCGAGTGTTCCGCGCGCGTTCAGGCGATTGAGGATCAGCTCATCTCATCCGGTCTGATGCCTTATCTGGCTTATTATGACGCACCTCAGGCGACGCGCCGTCAGTTGCTGAGTGTACATACCGAAGCCTATGTTGACTCGGTGTTCGCGAAGGCTCCTCAAACGGAGGGACTGGTTTTTCTGGATAGCGATGGCGATACCGCGATGAATTTGCACACTCTGGATGCAGCCTTACATGCGGCAGGTGCAGCGGTTAAGGCGGTTGATCTGGTGATGGAGGGCAAGGCGGAAAATGCTTTTTGCAATATCCGCCCGCCCGGTCATCATGCCAAGCGGGATGCTGCATCGGGCTTTTGTATCTTTAACAATGTAGCGATTGCCGCCTTGCATGCCATTGAACATCACGGCATGGAACGGGTAGCAATACTTGACTTCGATGTGCATCATGGGGATGGTACCGAGGATATCTTTCATAAGGATTCGCGTGTGATGCTGTGTTCGACCTTTCGCCATCCCTATTACCCGTATTGTGGCGCAGGGAGCGGCAATGACCATATCATTAACGTGCCGCTGGCAGCAGGGGCAAATGGCGAGGATTTTCGTGAGGCGGTCGCGCAATACTGGTTGCCGGCACTGGAGGAATTTAAGCCTCAATTGCTGCTGATTTCGGCTGGATTCGATGCGCATCGTGAAGATGATATGGGCGGATTGGCACTGCGTGAGGCGGATTATGTCTGGGTGACGGAGCAAATCAAGCTGCTGGCCGGTCGGTGTGCCTCGCATCGTATCGTCTCCGTGCTGGAAGGCGGTTATGCATTAAGCGCGCTGGGACGCAGCGTCGCGGCACATATCAAGGTGCTCAGCGGATTGTAATACTTCGTGTCAATTGCATAAATTGTGCGCAAGCGGGAACGATGCAATCGGATTAGGTGCGCATTAGGCAGGGATTTCCCGATGGACATCAGGCAGGTTATACCTGTATCTTGTACTACTTGCCAAATTTACCACGAAGGATAGTCTGTGGTTACCAAAAAAATTGATACTGCACCTGGGGTGCCTGATGTACCTGGGGTGCCTGATGTGCCTGATGTACCTGGGGTGCCTGATGTGCCTGCGGTACCTGCGGTGCCTGATGTGCCTGATGTACCTGAGGTACCTGAAAATGCCGGGATGCCAAAATTCCCTATCGTCAGCCTGGGTGCTTCTGCAGGCGGACTGGAAGCTTTTGAGTTGTTCTTCCAGCATATGCCGCCCGTAAACGGCATGGCCTTTGTGCTGGTATCTCATCTTGATCCCAGCCACGCCAGCATACTCACGGAAATTTTGCAGCGCAGCACAGCGATGCCGGTGTTTGAGGTGCAGGATCAGATGAAGGTTGAGCCTGATCATGTCTATGTCATCCCGCCAAATCGCGATATGGCGATTTTCCACGGGATATTACAACTTTTCGTACCGGATCAGCCACGCGGACAGCGTTTGCCGATCGACGCGTTTATGCGTTCTTTGGCCGAGGATCAGGGAAGTAACGCCATCGGCATCATCCTGTCCGGCACAGGCACCGATGGCACACTGGGATTGCGTGCGATATTGGGTGCTGGGGGGGTAACACTGGTGCAAGATCCTGAGAATGCGAAATACGCCGGCATGCCTGAAAGCGTAATCGACGCAGGTTATGCGACCAAGGTTTTAGCCGTGGATAAAATGCCTGAGGCCTTGATGCTGGGTTTGCACGCATTGAATAACCCACCTATTGCCGCTGCTGCGGTTGCCAGTAGTATGAACCGTATTCTGTTGCAATTGCGCAGCGTGACGGGCCACGATTTCTCGCTGTACAAAAAAAGTACTGTGGGGCGGCGGATCGAGCGACGCATGGCCATGCATGACATCAGCAGTCTGGAATTATACGCACGGTATTTAAAGGAGCATCCGGCTGAAGCGGGTAAGCTGTTTAAGGAATTGCTGATCAATGTGACTAATTTTTTCCGCGATCCGGAAGCATTTGATGCGCTCAAAAACGAAATTATCCCGCAGATATTGAAGGATAAGCCTGAAAATTATGTGGTGCGTGTCTGGGTGGCCGGTTGTGCTACCGGTGAAGAGGCGTATTCCATTGCCATTTTGCTTGCTGAATATATGGAAGCGCTACAGGTGAGTTTCAAGGTGCTGCTATTTGCCACTGATCTGGATGATGATGCCATCGCCATTGCGCGCGCCGGCTTTTATCCGCCGAATATTGCTCAGGATGTTTCTCAGGAAAGATTGCGCCGATATTTTGTCAAGGAGGATAGAGGCTATAGGGTGAAGAAGCATATCCGCGAGATGCTGGTATTTGCCATTCAGAACGTCATCAAGGACCCGCCATTTACCCGGCTGGACTTGCTCAGTTGTCGCAATTTGATGATCTATCTGGAACCCGAAGTACAGCACCGCCTGATTCCGGCTTTTCACTACGCTTTGAAAGCGGGCGGGGTATTGTTTCTGTCGCCTTCAGAGAGTATCGGCAGTTATCCGGAGTTGTTCTCGCCGATTAATCGCAAATACAAGCTGTACCGTGCCAGTGGCAGGCTGGCTTCGACCAATACGGTGATGACCGGCGGCCTAGTCTGGACGCGGCATAATAATGCAAAAGCAACGGAAGAAATGGAAATTAAACCGCGCGAAACCAATTTTTCCGAGCTGACGCGTCGCATGCTGTTGCAATCGTATGCGCCGGCCTCGGTGGTAACCGATGAGAAGGGCAATATTCTGTTTGTGCATGGTGATACGGGCCGTTATCTGCGCCCTGCACCCGGGCAGGCCACGCTCAATATTATTGAAATGGCGCGTGAAGGGCTGCAACTGCATTTGCGTAATGCGATTCACACCTTGTCGACCCAGCAGACGCATATTCTGAATTTGGAGGTGTCGGTCAAGAATAATGGTGAAATTTATCCTGTCAATTTAAGTGTCCGGCAAATGCCGGGTGCTGAAAATCAGCAAAAGCTGCTGCTGATCAGTTTTCAGGATGTGGTGCGCGCGCCTAAGTCCGATAAACTGCCGGGGCAGATGGAGGTAGCAAGAGTAGAGGAGTTGGAACGGGAGCTGGCTTATACCCGGGAAAATCTGCAAGCGACCATCGAGGAGCAGCAGGCGTCCAACGAGGAACTCAAATCTACCAATGAAGAATTACAGTCCACCAATGAAGAATTGCAATCCACCAATGAGGAACTGGAGACCTCCAAAGAGGAGCTGCAGTCGGTTAACGAAGAACTGATCACGGTGAATGCCGAATTGCAAGCCAAGATAGAACAGCTGGCCATGATGCAAAACGATATGAAAAATCTGCTCGACAACATTAATGTCGGCACCTTGTTTCTTGACTCAACCTTACGCATCAAACGCATCACGCGGGATGCGCTGAAACTCTACCGGCTGGTTGATACCGATGTCGGTCGCCCGATTTTCGATATCAAATCCAATATTGAAGGTGACGATTTGTTAAGCCATGCACGTCAAGTGCTCGAAACTCTGGTGCCTTTCGAACACGCGGTAAGCACGACGAATGGCGATTGTTATCTGGCGCGTATTCAACCTTACCGTACCCTGGATAATATAATCAATGGAGTCGTGATGACGTTTACTGATATCACGCAGCGCGTGGCGGCTGAAGCGCAGGAAGCGCGCGCGCGCGAGCTGGCCGAAGCGATCGTCAATACGGTTCGTCAACCGTTGCTGGTGCTAGATGGTGATTTGAGGGTGATTTCCGCTGGACAGGCTTTTTATCGCTACTTTCACACCACACCAGAGGATACTGTGGGTCATCTGGTTTACCAATTGGGCGATAATCAGTGGAATATTCCAGCATTGCGTGAACTGCTGGAAAATATTTTGCCGCAAAATCAGACAATGGAAGATTTTAGTGTGGAACAGAATTTTCCACTCATTGGTCAACGCAGGTTGCTGCTCAGCGCGCGTCGCATTAAGGATGGCCGCGGGCAAAGTGAATTGATTTTGCTGGTGTTGGAGGAAGCGTGAGCGATCAGCCCAATCTCGAACAATTAAGACATGCTGCCGAAGCGTCTCTGGCGAACAGGCCGGAGGTTAGCTCTGTGCATTCTAACCAGGAATTACTGCATGAGCTTCGGGTACATGCAATTGAGCTGGAAATGCAGAATGAAAATCTGCGTCAGGTGCAGTTTGAGCTGGAACGCTCACGCGCCCGCTACATGGATTTTTATGATTTTGCACCGGTAGGATATATAACTCTTAGCGAATCCGGTCAGATACTGGAAATCAATCTCACTGGCGCTGCGATGCTGGGCGTGCTGCGCAACAAACTGCTCTATCACAGGCTGACTCCTTTTGTTACGACGGAGTATCACGACCGCTGGCTGCGTCATTTTATGAGTGTGCTGACGAAAGACGAGCCGCTGAAGTGCGATCTGGCAATGGAACGTAGCGATGGCACACGTTTTTTTGCACGCCTGGATTGTTTGCGCATGAGCCGGGAAGAGCGGGATGTCGAGGTGCGCATCGTGATGACGGACATTACCGAACGGATTAAGAATGAGGAAGAAATTCGCAAGCTGGCATTTTACGATGCGCTGACGCAGTTGCCGAACAGGCGTCTGCTGAACGACAGGCTGGATCATGCGATGGCCGCTTCCAAGCGTAGTGCGCGTTATGGTGCACTGATGTTTGTCGATCTGGATAATTTTAAACCGCTGAATGATCAGTATGGTCACGATATGGGGGATTTGTTACTTGTGGAAGCGTCGCATCGTATTACACGCTGTTTGCGGGAAATGGATACGGTCGCACGTTTTGGCGGCGATGAGTTCGTGGTGTTGTTAGGCGAACTGGATGTCGATAAATCGGCCTCTGAGATTCAAGCCGGACTTGTCGCTGAAAAAATTCGCGGTTCACTGTCAGAAGTCTATATGTTGAAGCGGCATCATGAGCGTTCATTTGAACACCGGTGTACCTCAAGTATTGGTGTGGTGTTATTTATCAATCACGAAGAGCGCCCTGAAGATATTCTCAAATGGGCGGATATGGCGATGTATCGGGCCAAAAAGGGCGGACGCAATCGGGTGATTTTCTTTGAAAAATAACCTGACAGGATGCCGGATTCAAGATGCTGGCCGCAAGGGGCTTTCTCGCACAACGAAGGAGCTATACCCTGACTTGTTGCGTGAAGAATTCAGGTGCTTAAACCGTAAACAGAGGTGCGTGTGAGCAATCAGGAAAACCTGCTTCGTGCCGAAGCGGAAGCTAAACTCAGTGGCTTTAAACAGCCTAAGCCTGTGCGCTCAGCCGAAGTGCTGTTGCACGAACTTGAGGTATATCAGATCGAACTTGAGATGCAGAATGAGACACTGCGTCAGACTCAGCTTGCACTGGAGGAATCACGTGACCGCTATGCGGATCTTTACGATTTTGCACCTGTCGGTTACCTCACGCTGGATGCCAATAGCATGATTGCAGAAGCCAATCTGACCAGCGCCGATTTGCTCGGATTGACGCGTAAAGCGCTGTTGGGCGAACGTTTTTCGGGGTTTGTAGCCGTTGAAGATCGCGAAAGATGGTACCGTTTTTTTCTGGACATCAGTCGGGATGACAGCCTTCGTCGCTGCGAACTGAGTTTTATGCGTGCGGATCTTTCTGTTATTTTTGCTCAGCTTGAATGTATGCATAAAGTGACAGCTAAAGGTGAACTTACCATACGCATGGCGTTCATCGATATCACTGCACGTCGTAAGGCGGATCTGGCCTTGCGCGCAAGTGAAGCAAAACTGCGCGGATTCTATGAAGTTTCCCCGTTAGGTATCGTGTTGACTGATATGCAGGGCAGATATATCGAGTTTAACCGCACGTTTACGGATATTTGCGGTTATACGGAAGTGGAACTCGGAAAGCTGGATTGCCGGGCGCTTACGCCCAACGAATATGTAGTCGAAGAGGCGCAGCAACTCGACACTTTACAGCGTACCGGACGTTATGGTCCTTATGAAAAAGAATATATACGAAAAGACGGGAGACGAGTTCCGGTCAGGCTCCACGGGGTGCTCATCAAGCACTCAGACGCTCAGCAATACATCTGGTCCATGGTCGAAGATATTACAGTACAACAACGGGAACATGAGCAGATTGAGGCGGTAAACCATGAGTTGCGAGAATCGCGCCAGTTGCTGGAAACCATTGTCGAAAATATTCCTGTGATGATTTTTCTCAAACGAGCCAGCGACTTGCGTTTCAATCTGGTTAATCGTGCGGGAGAGCAGTTGCTGGGCTACCCGCGCAGTATGCTGCTGGGTAAGGGAGATGCTGACATGTGGCCCGCTCAGCAAGCTGAGCACTTTATCGCAGCAGACCGTCTGGCGCTGACCGTCAGCGACATAATGGAATTGCCTGAAGAGTGTATTACAGTGGCGAGCGGCGAAACACGTTATTTGCATACCTGGAAAATTGCCTTGCGCGACGAGACGGGTAGTGCCACTCATTTGCTGGGTATTTCGGTAGATATTACCGAGCGTAAACAGGCGGACAGGCTGTTGCGTGAATCCGAGAGCAAACTGAGCATCATTTTTGACAGGGCGCTGGATGGCATTGCACTACTGGATGCTGAGACCATGCGCTTCAATAGCGGCAATCCGGCACTTTGCAACATGCTGGGCTATCGACGGGAGGAATTTTCCGGGATGTCCGTTGCAGATATTCATAGACTGGCGGATTTGTCCTGGGTAAATGAAGATATTCAGAGACGTTTGCGCGGTGAAATTGATATTAACGTCGATATACCTGTTTTGCATCGTGATGGCTCGGTGTTCTATGTCGATATTAAGTCCACCTCGGTTGAGATAGGTGGCAAGGCTTATCTTCTGAGTATTTTTCGCGATGCCAGTCAGCGCAGGAAAGTTGAACAGGAGCTCAGGGAATATCAGCAGTTGCTGCGTGACCTGGCAGTCCAGGGCTCGGCCTCACGTGAAGCGGAACTTAAACATATCGCACGTGAAGTGCACGATGAACTGGGGCAGCTCTTGACCGCATTGCGCATGGATATTTCGCTGCTGCGTATTCAATTTGGCGCGCATGACCCGATCTTGATGCCAAAAATTCAGAACTTGTTGAGCTTGCTGGACAAAGCGATAGCTTGTGCGCGTGATGTTACGGCCAATCTGCATCCGCCTGTGATGGATATGGGTATTGTTGCGGCAGTTAGCTGGCTAAGTCAGGAATTTTCCAGTCGCATGGCTATTCCTTGTCTTTTTAGTTGCGGTGATGAACTCATTGAGCTGGACGATGCGCGTACCTTGACAATTTTTCGCATTGTGCAGGAATCACTGACCAATATTACCCGTTATGCACAGGCGTCTCATGTTGAAATTAGTCTGGTTAAGGGAGGCGAAGCGATTCGAGTGAAAATAACGGATGATGGTCAGGGGTTTGATAAGAACGTCCTGCCGCTAACCCAAACTTATGGTCTGTTGGGCATGAAGGAACGCGCGCTCGCATTAGACGGCAAGGTTGAAATTAGCAGTTCACCCGGTGCCGGTACAGTTGTTTTTGTTGAAATTCCATTGTTAGAAATACATCCAGGGAGAAGAGTAAATGATTAATTTGTTGATTGCCGATGATCACGCCATCGTGCGTGAAGGAATTAAAAAAATTATTGCACTGTCCAGTGATATTGTCGTATTGGCTGATGCCGTCGATGGTCCCGACGTCATGCAAAAGCTGTCAGATACGGGGAAATTTGATTTGTTGCTGCTGGATCTGACCATGCCCGGTGTGGTTGGCACCTCGTTGATCTCTCAGCTCAAAGTCGAGTTCCCGCATCTGCCTGTCCTCGTGTTCAGCATGCACAACGACGCACAGGTCGCGTCTCGCGCGATCAAGGCCGGCGCATCAGGATTTATTGCCAAGGACAGCGATCCGGAAGTGCTGCTGGACGCCATTCGCAGGGTCGCGGGAGGCGGTAAGTATATCGAGCAGTCACTGGCAGAACAACTCGCATTCGATGCCATGCTCCCCAGTCAACGGGCACCGCATGCGATGCTATCCAGTCGTGAATTCGAGGTATTCAGCTTGCTGGTGATGGGGAGGCGAGTTAATGATATTGCCGACCAGCTCAATATCAGTAACAAGACTGTCAGTACGCACAAGTTGAATTTAATGGTCAAAATGAAATTGAATAATACGGCTGATTTGATTCGCTATTCTGCCGATCATAATTTGTTTCTGGGCTGATACAAATGCGGATTGCGGAGAAATTCCGCAATCCTGAATCCGGCATTTTAACCCTTGCATCTTCCTCTCGTTTCTTGCTTCTATTTCTCTCTTTCTAAGTAATTTCCTAGTCTCCCTCTAACTCTTCGTAGAGAAAAATCAGCATTGACTGATGGTGCGAAAACTTAGAGTTGTGCATAATCATCTCCATTGAGAAGGTTGTGACTGACCATTGCCGGGGTGATCTAAAATGAAAGAAATACATAAAAGCAGTACGCTGCTGCATTGTTTTCGACTCATGCGAAATGCGAAAAACATGCGCGTTGAGCTGAATGAATATCGTTATTATCTTGAGAAAAATGTAGTGCGCAGAACTGAATATTTATCCCGGCGCATTGAGTTGCTTGAAGCCTGCAACGCAACTCTGTGCCAAAAACTGGCGTTGGCGAAGCACGAACCCGGTTCAGTCTGCGTGCAGGAAGAACATGAACTGACGCCAAAGTTGTATTTGCTGGGAAATGGCTGATGTCACCGAAGGAATTTTTTGTAAGCATCGCGTAGCGATACCTTGCCTCTTTCTCCCGCCGGGGGGCTAGGGAGAGAGAGGGGGAACAAGGTTGTGGTAAGTAAGTGGGTAGGCAATTTTTTTAATCGTAAGGGAGGCATGAAATGGCAACTGGTACCGTAAAGTGGTTTAATGATGAAAAAGGTTTTGGATTTATTTCACCTGATGAAGGGGGAGATGATCTGTTCGCACACTTTTCAGCGATCAATATTGATGGCTTTAAATCACTCAAGGAAGGTCAAAAGATCAGCTTTGAAATTGCACAAGGCCCTAAAGGCAGGCAAGCATCGAATATTCAAGTCGTGCGTTGACAATAGCCTGGCGTGTCTGAGTTGATGCGTTTGACCAGCAGGCTGCCGGACTTGATCTCGCGAAACAAGTCTGACAGACTGCTAGCCAAAGCAGGCATCATTGTAGTACCCTGCGCTTAACTTATGTGGCGAAGGACCTATATTGAAGCAATCATTGGATAATATTGTTGAAGTCAGCGATTTACATTTCTCCTATGGCAAGCGCCAGATTCTCAAAGGAATCAATCTTAATATTCCACGCGGTAAAGTAGTGGCGATACTTGGGGTCAGCGGGTGCGGCAAGAGTACCTTGTTGCATCATTTTGGCGGACAGCTGAAACCGGACAGTGGCAGCGTTAAGATCCTGGGTAAAATTATTCACAGTTTGAATACCGACGAGCTATACGCCATGCGCCGCGAAATGGGCATGATGTTTCAGGTAAGCGGCCTGTTCACCGATTTGTCGGTATATGACAATCTGGCTTTCCCGATGCGTGAACATACCGATATGTCTGAAGAAATGATCCGCGATCTGGTGCTGATGAAGTTACAGGCGGTCGGTTTACGCAATGCGTATGGCCTGATGCCAAAAGATCTGTCTGGTGGCATGGAGCGGCGTGTTGCCCTGGCACGCGCCATTGCGCTTGATCCCGCACTGATTATTTACGATGAGCCTTTTGCCGGACTGGATCCGATCTCGTTAAATATTATTGCTAATTTGATTCGAAAACTGAATGATGCGCTGGGTGTCTCATCTGTCGTAGTGACTTATGATATGTCCGAGTCACTAAAAATTGCTGATTATGTGTATTTTATCCATGAGGGGGTGGTGGTGGCAGAAGGTGATGCTGCCGACATGATCGCTTCCGAAGATCCTTTTGTACATCAGTTCATTCACGCCGAACCCGATGGGCCGGTAGCTTTTCAATATCCGGCCAGACCGTATACGGAAGATCTAATGTAAGGAATAGTGGATAATTATCCATTATCCATTATCCATTATCCA
>CAIWRI010000094.1 GCA_903915035.1 uncultured Nitrosomonadales bacterium
CTTGGATACCGCCAGCGTCACCGGATGCAATCTGGTGCCTGAACCGCCGGCTAAAATGATGCCTTTTCTGGTCAGTGGAGAGTGGTCAGTGGTCAGTGGTAAATGGTGAGTGGTTAGCATAGTGAGTGGTGAGTAGTGAGTGGTGAGTAGTGAATGGTGAGTAGTGAGTCCACTTCCTACTTGCTACTTTCCAGAATTTCATCCAGCATTCTTGTCACACCCGTCTGCCAATCCGGCAGGTGCAAATCAAAGGTATTTCTTAATTTACTGGTATCAAGCCGCGAGTTGTGCGGGCGACGGGCGGCCGTCGGGAAGGCGGAAGTCGGCACAGCTTCAATCGCTGTTGTTTTGACTGGCATTCCCGCGCTGCGTGCCGCATCTATCACGAAACTGGCATAACCATACCATGAAGTCTCCCCCGCAGCGCTCAGATGATAAAGTCCTGCAACTTCCGGGTTTTGTTGGGCCATGCGGATTGCCTGTGCGGTGACATCAGCCAGCAGATCAGCACCGGTGGGCGCGCCAATCTGATCGTCGATCACTTTCAAACTTTCGCGTTCCTGACAAAGGCGCAGCATGGTTTTGGCAAAGTTGCCACCCCGTGTGCCGTAAACCCAGCTGGTGCGGAAAATAAGATGACGACATCCTGACTGCTGGATCAATTGCTCGCCTTCCAACTTGCTTGCACCATACACATTCAACGGACCGGTGCCATCCTCTTCCTGCCAGGACCGCTCCCCGCTGCCATCAAAAACATAATCAGTCGAATAGTGAATAAGCCAGGCGTTTATTTTTTTGGCCTCCCTGGCGAGCACAGCAGGCGCTAACGCATTAATAGTGCGCGCCAATTCAGGCTCACTTTCTGCCTTATCCACCGCGGTATAGGCGGCGGCGTTGACAATAACATCGGGCACAAACAGGCTGATTGTCGCGGCAAGACCTGCCAGATTGCTTAAATCGCAGCTACGGCTATCCAGTGCAAGCACTTCTCCCAAGGGGCTTAAACTGCGCTGCAACTCCCAGCCCACCTGACCGTTCTTACCCAATAATAAAATTTTCATATGCTTTTCCACTTCCTACTTTCCATACTGTTTCTCTACCCACTGGCGGTAATTACCCGACAGCACGTTGTTCACCCAGTCCTGATTATCCAGATACCATTGCACGGTCTTGCGTATGCCAGTTTCGAAAGTTTCAGCCGGTTTCCAGCCCAGTTCGCGTTCTATCTTGCGCGCATCAATCGCATAACGGCGATCATGTCCCGGACGGTCGGTAACGAAAGTGATAAGACTGCGGTAAGTGGAGAGTGGCGAGTGGTCAGTGGAAAGTGGAGAGTGGTCAGTGGAAAGTGGAGAGTGGTCAGTGGAAAGTGGGAAGTGGTCAGTGGAAAGTGGGAAGTGGCGAGTTTGCCCACTGACTACTTCCGACTTACCACTAACGATTTTCGACTCACCACTGACTACTTCCGACTCACCACTGACTACTTCCGACTCACCACTAACGATTTTCGACTCACCACTGACTACTTCCGACTCACCACTGACTACCTCACCACTTACCACACCCATAGGTCTTAGCTCGTCCAGCAGATCGCAGACGATGTGTACGATGTCGAGATTGGCTTTTTCATTCCAGCCGCCGACATTGTAGACCTCGCCTAATTTGCCTTTTTCCAGCACACAGCGAATCGCGCTGCAATGATCTTTCACGTAAAGCCAGTCGCGGATTTGTTGGCCATCGCCATACACAGGCAACGACTTGCCCGCAAGCGCATTGACGATCAGCAAAGGAATCAGCTTTTCAGGGAAATGATAAGGGCCATAATTGTTGGAACAATTCGTCGTCAATACGGGTAAACCATAGGTATGGTGCCAGGCGCGCACCAGATGGTCGCTGGAAGCCTTACTTGCCGAATACGGACTGTTAGGTTCGTAGCGATGTGTCTCGGTAAAGGCGGGTTCATCCTTAGTTAACGAACCATAAACTTCATCGGTCGAGACATGCAGGAAACGGAAGTCGGCCTTAGTAATGCCCTCTATCCTTCCCCCGTGAACAGGGGAGGGAAGTTTTTGCCAGTAGGCGCGAACAGCTTCAAGCAAATGAAAAGTGCCGAGGATGTTGGTTTGAATGAAGTCTTCCGGTCCATGTATTGAACGATCAACATGTGATTCAGCGGCAAAGTTCACCACCGCACGCGGCTGATATTTTTCCAGTAATTCGCTGACCAACTTGACATCGCCGATATCGCCATGCACAAAAATGTGATTTGGATTGTCTTTAAGCGATGCGAGATTTTCCAGATTGCCCGCATAAGTCAGCTTATCGAGATTGATCACTGGTTCATCGCTTCCTGCTAACCAGTCAAGAACAAAATTTGAACCAATAAAACCGGCTGAACCTGTAACTAAAATTGCCATTTTGCCCCCATATTGATAGTGTTTATTTCCGGAACTGCCGTATACTCAGCAAAGAGTTCGCATATAATCGCAGTATAAATCATTTTGTTGTCCGCTTTACGATAGAAACCGTTCAGTCAGTTTATCAGCCGCTGTCAATTAAATTTTCGCCTATAATCCCTGGTCGCTGAGGGCGACTGCCGCCTGAAAGCGTGTTTTTAAATGGACGATCAGTTCACTCGGCAGAATATCTTGCAAAGCGCGTGAGTTGAGTGAACTTAGTTGCGATTTCAGGCCAAAAACACTGATGCGGGCGGCCATAACTGGCAAAATGTGGTTTATCGAAAACGCATTTACATTCACAAGTGAATATTACATAACGCTCTCTGTTAATGCCATGCTGGGTATTTTTTGCCGCCAGGCGTCATCGAGCCAATTCTAATTTTTACAGGGAAAAAGCCCTGATATCATCAGGTGCAGCCGCCGCAACTGCCGCAGCGCCAGTCCGCCTGATTGACGGCCTGATAAGTGCAAATGCATTTCATTACAGGGGATGCCGCGCGCGGCAAAAAGAGGGCGCAGCCAGTTTGCATTTTCGAGGCTCCATTCATCCTCAGTAAGACCTTCCGCATAATCTTCATCATCGGGAAAAGTGAAGCTGTAGATGCCATGTGTGCCCATATCTTTGATCATGCGCTCGGCATCAAAATTGAGCGCATGACCCAGATAGCTGATTTTTCAGTGCCCAAGGCAGAGTGAGCTGCCTGTCGCACTCCATCTGGCAGCAAAGGGATTGGGCATGTTCAGGCGGAGACGGTTTCTTTCTCAAAGTCCAGCATGACTTTATCATCCCGCACATCGACGGTGACATTGCCGCCATGCGCCAGACGACCAAACAGCAATTCATCCGCCAGTGCTGCGCGTATCTTATCTTGGATCAGGCGCGCCATCGGACGTGCGCCCATCAGCGGATCGAACCCCTGTTCAGCAAGATAGTCTTTTAGCGCGTCGGTGAATATTGCTTCGACTTTTTTGTCGTGCAGTTGTTCTTCAAGCTGGATCAGAAATTTATCCACCACGCGCAGAATGACATTTTTATCCAGTGAGGCAAAGGATACAATGGCATCCAGACGGTTGCGGAATTCAGGGGTAAACATGCGCTTGATGTCTGCCATTTCATCGCCGGTAGACGAAGTTTTGGTGAAGCCGATTTGCACTTTGTTCAAGGCTTCAGCGCCCGCGTTGGTGGTCATAATGATAACGACATTGCGAAAGTCCGCTTTGCGCCCGTTATTGTCGGTCAATGTGCCGTGATCCATTACCTGCAGCAGGATGTTGAAAATGTCCGGATGTGCTTTTTCAATCTCATCCAGCAGCAATACGCAATGAGGTTGTTTGCTGATTGCTTCGGTGAGCAGGCCGCCCTGGTCGTAACCGACATAGCCCGGTGGCGCGCCGATCAGCCGTGAGACGGCGTGGCGTTCCATGTATTCTGACATGTCGAAGCGATGCAAGGGCATGGCCATAGCAAAGGCTAACTGGCGGGCCACTTCGGTTTTTCCAACACCGGTAGGGCCCGAAAACAAGAAGCTGCCGATCGGTTTTTGCGGGTTGCCCAAGCCGCTGCGCGACATTTTGATTGCGCGTGCCAGTGCATCGATGGCCTTGTCCTGGCCGAATACGGTAGTCTTCAGGTCGCGATCCAGGTGTTTGAGTACATTACGGTCATCGTGCGAGACGGTGCGGGTAGGAATGCGGGCAATTTTGGCAATGATTTCTTCGATTTCATGTTTGCCGACAATTTTTTTCTGTTTCGATTTTGGCAAAATGCGTTGTGCAGCGCCTGCTTCATCCAGCACGTCGATCGCCTTATCGGGTAAATGACGGTCATTGATGAAACGGGCCGACAGTTCGGCGGCGCTGATGATCGCAGCTGCACTGAATTTGATGTCGTGATGCTGCTCGAAGCGTGATTTCAGGCCTTTCAGAATCTCGATGGTCTGTTCCACGGACGGTTCAGGGACATCGACCTTCTGGAAGCGGCGCGATAAGGCTGAATCTTTCTCAAAAATGCTGCGATATTCCTGATAAGTGGTCGCACCAATACACTTTAACGCGCCGTTTGATAACGCCGGTTTGAGCAGGTTGGAGGCATCCATAGTGCCTCCCGAGGCTGACCCGGCACCGATCAGTGTGTGAATTTCGTCAATGAAAAGGACGGCATTTGGCGCCTCCTTCAGTTCCTTCAGCACGGCTTTCAGGCGCTGTTCAAAATCGCCACGGTATTTGGTGCCGGCCAGCAGGGCACCCATATCCAGCGAATACACACGGGCATCTTTCAGAATGTCCGGTACGTTATCTTCAACGATGCGGCGCGCCAGTCCCTCGGCGATCGCTGTCTTCCCGACGCCCGCTTCTCCGACTAGCAGCGGATTATTTTTACGGCGTCGGCACAGGGTCTGAATGACGCGCTCCAACTCCGTGTCGCGGCCAATGAGCGGATCTATTTGTCCTGCCAGGGCTTCTGCGTTCAGATCGACCGTATATAGTTTCAGTGCACCTCCGTCGGTAGCAGCTTGCTCTGGTGCGAACTCGGGAGCCGATGTTTGAGTTTCTTTGCCTGCGCCGTGAACAAGGTAGTTCACTACATCGAGGCGATTGACGTTGCGTTCTGTTAGAAAATGAACTGCGTGAGAATCTTTTTCGCCAAATAGTGCTGCGAGTATGTTTGCACCGGATATTTCTTTTTTATTGGCCGACTGGGCATGCAAAATGGCGCGTTGAATAACGCGTTGAAATCCCAAAGTGGGCTGTGTATCCATTTCCGTGTCGCCGGGGACCACCGGTGTGTTGCTGTCGATGAAGTCAGTGATGATCTTGCGCAACTCTTCAATATCCAGGTGGCAGGCACGTAACACCTGTGCAGCAGCGGCATTATCGAGCATTGCTAGCAGCAAGTGCTCCACAGTAATGAATTCATGACGTTTTTGGCGAGCTTCAACAAAGGCCAGGTGCAAACTTACTTCAAGATCTTGAGCAATCATTTTAAACTTCCTCCGCGCTGCATCGTAATGGATGCCCATTTTGTTGCGCATACTGGGTTACTTGGGTAACTCGGGTTTCGGCAACATCCCGGGTAAATACCCCGCACACTGCCGAACCCTCGTTGTGTATTTTGAGCATGAGTTGCTGCGCACGTTCACTGTTAACAGAAAAAAAACGTTGCAAAACCTCCATGACAAATTCCATCGTGGTGTAATCGTCATTAAATAAAATGACTTTGTACATGCCGGGCGGTTTTGTGATGATGCGTTCCGGGGCGAGTGTCGAGTTGCTGTCATGTTGATTGGGCATTGGAGTATATTCTGACATTTAATAAACGTGTTTTTTTATTGACCAGCGATTTTTTTCAGTCTGCCTTATAAATTAGAGCTTGCTGTTTGACAAGTGCTTGAGGGTTAAATACAAATCGGTGTTTGATTCAAAGTATCTGCAGTACTGGTTATGCCGTGTGCGATCTTGGTTTCAAACAGTTTTACGGGGGGATTCCGTTTTTTATTGTAAGGATGTTATCACATGGCAATTGGTACAGTTAAATGGTTTAATGATGCAAAAGGTTTCGGTTTTATTACGCCTGACGACGGTAGTGAAGATCTGTTCGCACACTTTTCCGCTATCAACATGAGTGGTTTTAAGTCGCTTAAAGAAGGCCGGAAGGTTTCCTTTGAAATTGTAAAGGGTCCTAAAGGCAATCAGGCATCTAATATTCAAGCTGCTTAAACGGTCTGTTTTTAAAACTCGGTACGCAAGTGCCGAGTTTCTTTATTTACACTAACACAATGATGGTAAGAGTTTAACATGAAACGCTAAATGATCAATTTATTCAGATTGTTGTAAGTGTGGATATGCGCTGTCCGTGAAAATAATCTTGCCGTAACTGTCAGGCATTTCACTTTTCCCTGTTTTGCCATCGACCTTTGCCGTATATTCTTTCAAGTTGGCACCGGAATGTCAGCACAGCGGCGTGAAACGCTTAGTGGCTTTGAGCGCAATCCGTTATAATTTGCGCCTTAAATTTTTGAATGAGCCTTATGACCGTATTGTTGTGGATTGTTGCGGCCAGTGTTTTGGGTGGTGTGCTGAGTGTAGCAAGTGCAGCATTGTTTGCGATGCATGCACGTGCGCACTGGCTGAACGGCCTGGTAAGTTATGCGATCGGTGCGTTACTGGGTGCAGTTTTTCTCGATATTTTGCCGGAAGCGATCAAACTAACTGGCAATGTTGCCATGCTTAGCGGCACAATTTTATTTGGTATCCTGTTGTTTTTCATACTTGAAAAGCTTTTGCTGTGGCGACACTGTCATCACGATCATTGCGAAGTGCATGAGGCTGTACATAGCTATCGTCGCAGCGGTTTGATGATTTTGGTCGGCGGTTCGTTTCATAATTTTGTGGATGGTATTATCATTGCGGCGGCCTTTCTGACCGACATACATCTGGGTATTGTCACGGCACTGGCGATTATCGCGCATGAAATTCCTCAGGAGGTCGGTGACTTCATGATATTGTTGCATTCGGGCTACAGCAAACCGCGCGCAATAGCACTTAATCTTATCTCCAGTCTGGCTACCTTGATCGGTGGTTTGCTGGCCTATTTTGCGCTGCAATCCCTGCAAAGTATCGTGCCGACCCTGTTGGCCCTGGCTGCCGCAAGCCTGATTTATATTGCCGTGGCGGATTTGATTCCCGGTTTGCATCAGCGCACCCGTATACGCGACACCGTGGAGCAGGTCTTGCTGATCGTGGCAGGCATTTCATCCATTTTTTTTGTCAATCTCGCAGTCGGCACCTGATGTTGAAAATATCAACTCTGGCGGTAATAAATCGCAAGTTGACTGAGCCATGAACATTGCCATAACGATGCGATGGGTACGTTGGCAGGGAATTTTTCCGGTTATCCAATCAGTCGGTGCCGGATATAAGGTCGTTGCAGGGAAAGTTGGTCAATTGATATTTAACCCGTCAGATTTAATGTTCCACTAAATTACAAAGCACTATGAAAATAATGAATAAAATCCCTTCGGTTGGCTTCGTGTCGCTGGGCTGTCCGAAAGCGACTGTTGATTCCGAGCATATCCTGACGCGACTGCGTGCTGAAGGCTACCTGATTTCTGCCAGTTACAGTGAGGCCGATCTGGTGGTGGTGAATACCTGCGGCTTTATCGACAGCGCAGTGGAAGAATCTCTGGATGCCATTGGTGAGGCGCTGGCTGAAAATGGCAAAGTGATCGTCACCGGTTGTCTGGGGGCGAAGGGCGATGTAGTAAAACAGACCCACCCTAAAGTGCTTGCCGTGACAGGTCCGCATGCTGCCGATGAGGTGATGGAAGTCGTGCATCAGCACCTGCCCAAGCCACATGACCCTTTTGCTGATCTGGTTCCGCCGCAAGGCATACGCCTGACGCCCAAACATTATGCTTACTTGAAGATTTCTGAAGGATGCAATCATCGCTGTACTTTCTGCATCATCCCCAGCATGCGCGGCGATCTGGTCAGTCGTCCTGTTGGTGAAGTGATGACAGAAGCTGAAAATCTGGTCAAGGCAGGCGTCAAAGAATTGCTGGTGATTTCCCAAGATACCAGCGCTTATGGCGTGGATCTGAAATATCGCACCGGTTTCTGGAATGGAAAACCCCTGAAGGCGCGCATGACTGAACTGGCAGTCGCGTTAGGAACTCTGGGGGTATGGGTGCGATTGCATTATGTGTACCCTTATCCGCATGTGGATGAGGTGATTCCGTTGATGGCTCAGGGCAAGATTCTGCCCTATCTGGATATTCCATTTCAGCACGCAAATCAGCGCATTTTGAAACTGATGAAACGGCCTGGCGACAGTTCAAATGTGCTGGCACGTATCAAAAAGTGGCGGGAGATTTGTCCTGAAATTACACTGCGCAGCACTTTTATTGTCGGCTTTCCGGGCGAGACGGAAGCTGAATTTGAAGAATTGCTGGCGTTTCTTCGTGTGGCACAGCTTGATCGTGTCGGCGCATTTGCCTATTCGCCGGTAGAAGGCGCCGTTGCCAATGAATTGCCTGATCATGTTCCAGCTGAAATTCAGCAGGATCGCCTGGGCCGGTTGATGTTGCTGCAGGAAGAAATCAGCGAAACAAGATTGAAACTGAAGATCGGCCGGACGCTGACGGTACTGGTGGATGAAGTGGACGAAGATGGTGCGATTGCGCGAAGTTTTGCCGATGCGCCGGAAATCGATGGCCAGGTGTATATCAGTGATGGCCAGCATCTGAAGGCCGGCGATATGGTTGAAGTCATTATTACCGATTCTGATACCCATGATCTGTGGGGTGAACTGGTTTAATCAGGGCTTGCACCGTGTCCGGATAAGCTGCAAGCTATGGGGCGATGAAATCAACTAACGATCATGGACAAGCAATTATCTGAACATACGCTGGCGATTGTGAGGCTTGTCTTTGCGACGTGCCTGTCACTGAAGTAACAAAGCGGGAAGCGAGCATTTCTGTCGCCCTGCAGACCGGGATGTGCGGTGGCAGTAAGGGCGCAAATATTTCCAGCGAGCGAAAGTCGCGCCTAATGTTGAACGCGGGCAGGACTGAAACTTTCTGATGAAAGTGGCATGCCGGGCGGTGGCGTGTTTTGCAGGTCTTTTCTGAATTGCTCGCGTTCTTGTGGTGACATTTGTTCAAAGCGTTCGCGCATTTCACGTCGTCTGGCTGTGCGTTGTTCAGGCGGTAAGTTCTCATAGCGTGTGCGCATCTCTTTTTGGTGGTCAGCGCGTTCTTCAGGTGTCATTTTTTCCCAATGTTCGCGCATTTGTGCATGCCTTTCACTGCGCTGTGCCGAACTCATGCTGTCCCACTCACGGCGTATTTCTTCCTGATGCTGTGCCCGAACTTCAGGCGTCATTCTTTCAATGTATGCGCGGATTTCACGACGTTTTTCGGTGCGTTGTTCGGGTGTCAGCGTTTGCATCTTCTGATTCATTACTTCACGCGCTTTTGCCCGTTCTGCAGGCGTCAAGTTTTGCATGCGATCCATGTATTGTCGTATGTTGAGTTGGGTTGAGTCTGGAAGCACTTCAGCGTAAAGGTTGCTTGATACTATGATGCAGGCGAATAGTATTAAGTTAATAATTTCTGTCACGATGAACCCCGAATGATATGTTAATGCCACTCGTAACATCATAAGTGTTAATTGTAAGTGTAGTGTTTTTGCCTGCGCCGATTTTGTAACAATTTGTTTCAATTATGCTTTCCACTTTCGACTTTCCACTCGCCACTTTCTACGCATGTTTGTGTATCATATCGACATGACAAATTCACAGCGCATATTGATTATTGATGATGACGTCCGGGTGCGTGAGTTGCTGCTGCGTTATCTTGGCGAACAAGGTTTTAGCGTCAAAGCCGTCGGAGATGGTAGCGCAATGGACCAGGCCTTGAAACTTAACCGCTATCAGATGCTGGTATTAGATCTGATGCTACCTGATGAAGACGGGCTGGCTATTTTGCGACGGTTGCGTGCAGCCGGTGAAAATGTACCCGTCATTTTGCTGACTGCGCGTGGAGATGAGATCGACCGGATCATCGGGTTGGAAATGGGGGCGGATGATTATTTGCCTAAACCATTCAATCCGCGTGAGTTGGTTGCGCGCATTCAGGCAGTGTTGCGACGCAAAGGGGTGCAGGCAATCGGAGCTCCCGAATGCGAAGAAAAGACCGTTAATTTCAGCGATTTTGAGCTGAATCTGGCAACCCGCGCCTTGACCCGGGCTGGTCTGGCGATTCCGCTGACGACAGGCGAATTCGCCTTGTTCAAGGTGCTGGTTACTCATCCTCGGGTGCCTTTGTCGCGTGACAAGCTGATGGAACTTGCGCGTGGCCGGGATCACGACCCGTTTGACCGGGCAATCGACGTGCAGGTTTCGCGATTGCGTAAACTGATTGAAATTGAGCCGGCTCATCCCCGTTTCATTCAGACCGTGTGGGGACACGGTTATGTGTTCGTGCCTGACGGCACGAAATCTTGAAAACCCTGCTACCTGGATCATTGCTGGCGCGGGCTTTTTTGCTTATCGTCGTGTTGATTGTGGCATCGTTGAGCGCTTCCGTGGTCATTTTGCGCCATGCACAACAAGAACCCCAGGCACAACAGATGTCGCAGTTGGTGGCTTCAGTGGTGAACCTCACGCGTGCTGCTGTGTTGTCAGCTGCGCCTGAGTGGCGTGGTGCGCTGCTTGCTGAACTTGCGGACGCTGAGGGGTTGCGTGTGCATCTTGCCGATGCGGGTGATGTACTTGCTGCATTGCCTGATCAACCGCCTGAATTGGCTCTGATGGTTAAAAAAGTGCGCCTCAAACTGGGTGAGGAGACGCGTTTTGCAGGCTCGCGCAACGGAATTGATGCGCTGTGGGTGAGTTTTTATATCGGTCAGGATGAATTTTGGGTCGCTCTGCCGCGTGAGCGTATTGAGCATCCTGTCTCGGAGGTGCTGCTGGTATGGGGCGGCGTGCTGCTACTGCTGGCCTTGTCCGGTGCTTACTTCATCGCGCGTCAGGTGGCTTATCCTTTGCGACGACTGGCGCAGGCAGCCAAACAAGTCGGCCGGGGTGAACAGCCTCATCCTTTGCCTGAACAGGGCGTGCAGGAGGTGATGGCAGTATCCGCTGCATTCAACCAAATGTCGGCAGATCTGGCTTCTAATGAGCGCGAACGTGCGCTGGTGCTGGCAGGTATTTCACATGATTTGCGCACTCCGTTGGCAAGGGTAAGACTCGCTGCAGAAATGACCGATGATGAAAGCCTGCGAGATGGTCTGATCGCAGATGTGGAACAGATGGATGCGGTCATCCGGCAGTTTCTTGATTATGCCCGGCTGGATGAAAGTGAAGCATTCGTTTTGACTGATATGCAGGCGCTGGTCAGGGAAGTGACTGAGCGTTTCATGTCATCAGCCAACTCAATCAAGCTGGAATTGCAAGCCGTGCCGGCGTTTACTGTCCGACCCTTGTTGTTAAAACGCGCGCTGGCTAATTTGCTGGATAATGCCGTTAAATATGGCGGCGGTGAAGTTACCGTGCAACTTTATAATGAAGCCGGCAAAGCCGTGCTGGCTGTGATTGATCAAGGTGGTGGTATACCAGACGCGCAACATGATTCGGTCAAAAGGCCGTTCATCAGGCTGGAGGCGGCACGCAGTGATGTCACAGGCTCTGGGTTGGGGCTGGCGATTGTCGAGCGTTCTGCCCGCCTGCATCATGGCGAATTTAAACTAGGTGAACGTGAAGGTGGCGGTCTGGTGGCAAAACTGATTTTACCGTAGCAGGCTGTGATTGAACTTGATCTATATCAGATATTCGCCAGTCCTGTGGTATCAAACACGGCTTAATGAGTGATAACTTTTCATCCAGTCAATAAGTTTAAGGGACTGGTTGAGGCAAATTATAATCGATTTATTTATTGGCGATGAGCGCCTAATCAGGATAGAAATACATGGAAAACAAAAACGAAATAAAATGGCTGGCACTACCTGAGGAGCACGATTACCCGGCCGCCCAATCTTATTTAAATCTCCTCTATGACGATCAGGCTGCGGCCAGTCTGGTAGTTAAATTGCAACAGGCCGCCATGACAAGTTTTAAAGCCAAGGATCTGTTTCGTGCTTCCGGCTTGTCTTTACTGGGTATTAGTAATTCCCATGTTGAAAAAAACCGTAAAAAAATCATGGATGGCAAGCCGCTCTCTCCGTTGCTCCTTGTGAGGGATAAGGCCAACGGCAAAGTCATCATTGCGGATGGATATCATCGCATGTGCTCGGTGTATGGCTTTAATGAGGACAGCAATATTCCTTGCAAGATTGTTTGAATGCGGGGAAAGCAATTTCGCCTGTGGCAGACCGGCAATAAGACAGCAGGGGGCTTCGCCTGATGCTTCCGGGCGATCTTCGGCTGCGCACAGAGCGTTACGCGATGAGAAAGGCAAGAGCCAATTTTATGGTTGCGTAACATCCGTCATTCAGCTTAGTTCTCAATGGCTTTTTCTGCCGGATACGCCCTGCTAAACGCCTGTATCACCTCCCGCACCACCTTGCGCTGCGGGGCGGGCAAGGCTAAAAACGCCTCGAACACTTCGCGCTCCTGAAAACCGATGCCTTCGTCCCAACGGGCACGGTGATCCTTAATCTGCTGTTTGATTTCCAGACCGAAGGTTAACTCTTCGGGGGGAATGCGTAACCATTTCGCCAAAGTTTCGATCTTATCCCAGCGTGGAATCGCTTGTCCCTTCAGCCACTTATTCACACCATGCAAGGTTACGCCTTTGCCGTAGTAGCGTTGGTTAAACTCTCTTTCCAGTATGGCTGCTTCAGGTTTATAACCGGCTTTTTCTATTGCGGCGCGTAACCGTTCAGCAAATTTCTGTTGTGAAGTATTCATACAGTTACGTTACTTCGTTGCAAAGGACGCGACGTAACCAACATTAAAGTTCAGTCATAAGGTAGACTAATAGTTACGCAAATTACGTAACTAATCGCAATGTCTAAAACCCTGCTGGAACAACTCCCCGAAATCGTCGCCAATGGCCGCAAGGAAGCCGAACGCATACTGGAAAGTCTGGAAAGCCGTCACCGCGTCAGCTTGCAGACTCGCGAGATGGTGTTTCCCGCCAAGGACGTGGCGCAAGCAGATTTGCTGAGCCCGACTTCTCGTCATTCCGGCGAAAGCCGGAATCCAGCAATTGACGGTGAATGGGATAATCGCCTGATTTATGGCGACAACCTGCTGGCGATGGCGGCGTTGCTGGCGGGCGATGAGCACACGCCCAGCTTGCGCGGCAAGGTGGATTTGATTTACATCGACCCGCCGTTCGATTCCAAGGCCGATTACCGCACCAAGGTAATTCTCCCCTCGCCCGCCGGGAGAGGGGGAGAGGGTAAGTCAGTGGAGCTGGAGCAAAAGCCCACCGTGATCGAACAATTTGCTTACTCCGACACCTGGAGCGACGGCACGGCCTCCTATCTTGCGATGATTGTTCCGCGTCTGGTGCTGATGCGCGAACTGTTGTCGGACAGCGGTTCGATCTACGTGCATCTGGACTGGCATGTCGGGCATTACGTCAAGATTGTGATGGATGACATTTTTGGAAAGAACAATTTTCAAAACGAAATTATTTGGAAACGTTATGCCGCACACAGCCTTGCTACTAGTGGTTATGACGCTATTAGCGACACTCTTTTTTACTACGCAAAAACACCTGCACAGCTTTACTTTGCGTCAATTTATGAGGTTGCGTCTCCAGCGGAGCTGGATTTGAAATTTCCTCACATCGAACAACAAACAAAACGTAGATTTCAGCACGTTGCTCTGGAGCAAACTTCTAACGCAAGCAGTAGAGGGGAAGTAAGACATATTCAAGGAAAAGAGTTCGTTAGCAATATTGGGTGGAGATGGTCACAAGAAACTTTTGATGAACGCTTGAGGAGCAATCCTTATTTAATCCACTGGACTGGCAACGGAAAGCCGCGTTATAAGATTTACTCTGACGAATATAAAGGGGTGCCACTTGGAAATGTTTGGACTGATATAGGCTATCTGTCGTCTGGAGATAGTCAGCGAGTTGACTATGCAACTCAAAAGCCCGAAAAACTTCTCGACCGCATCATTCGCGCATCTTGTCCCGAAGGCGGCCTTGTTGCCGACTTCTTTGGCGGTTCCGGCACGACAGCAGCCGTAGCGGAAAAATTGGGGCGTCGTTGGATTACTACCGACCTCGGCAAGCCTGCCTGCATGGTAATGAGGAAACGCCTGATCGACCAGAGCGCGCAACCGTTTTTGTATCAGGCCATCGGTGACTATCAGGTGGAAAGTGCCAAGACCACGCTGGGGCGCAAGTTCCGCGTGGGCGATTTGTCGCAAATCGTGTTGCAACTCTACGGCGCATTGCCGCTGTCACCGGAAGACAATCCGAACCGCAATCTGGGGCGTATCCCGGAAGGCAAGACGCTGGTGCTGGTGGATTCGCCCGCCAAGATGACCGGGCTTGCCACGCTGAAGAAAGCGATTGCGTTGCGCGATAGTTTGCTGGGCGGCTGGGACAAGGTGCTGGTGTTGGGCTGGAATTTCGATTCCGGTATCGGACACGACCTGCAAGCTCTGAACGACAAACAACTGGAAGTGCTGGTCATCCCGCCTGACTTGCTGGATCGCCTGAAAAAGAAGGGCGCGCTGGAAAAATTGCGCAAGGAAATACGGTTTTCCACGCTGCAATATCTGACGGTAAAATCTGTGACGCGCTCCCTCCCCTCTCCCGAAGGGCGAGGGGAGGAAACCTTGACGGTGGAGCTGGGCAATTACGTGCTGCTGTCACCCGATGCGATCAATTTGGATGAGGCGAATCGCGTCAAGTTGCAACAGGTCATCAATCACGAGCCGCTGGCGTTAATTGAGTATTGGGCGGTTGATCCGGATTTCGACGGCGTAACCTTTCGCTCGCTATGGCAGGACTATCGCGGCAATAAAGCGAACGATGAGGATGCCTTGCGCTGTGTGACTCGCGCCACCCTTCATGTGCCTGCCGTGGCAGGCAGACGCCGCGTGTGCGTCAGGGCGGTGGATGTGTTCGGCTTTGAGTCCGAAGTGATGCAGGGTGTGGTATGAAAAATACCTATCTGCCTCTGGCTGCCGGACTGACTGACAAAACCAATACCGTGTGTATCGGTCTGGAAGGCGGTGTGGCCGACCTGCTTGATCTGGTAACGCCTGCCACGGCGGAATTATTGAAGTGGTGGTTCCAGGCGGACTATTGCGCGATGCGCGGTTTCAATTTCCACGAGGGACAGCGGCAGGCGATTCTGAATGTGATTTACGCGCATGAGGTGCTGGGTGTGACCAGTTTGCGCGGGCTTTACGAGCAGGTGGCGACCGATGAATTGCTGGAAGGCGGTCGTTTGCTGGAAGTGGATGCGCCTAAACATCGCCACCCGAAATACTGTTTCAAAATGGCAACCGGCACGGGTAAGACTTGGGTACTGCAAGCCTTGCTGGTCTGGCAGTTGTTGAACAAACTCGCAGAACCTGCTGACCGTCGTTTTACCAAAAACTTTCTGCTGGTGGTGCCCGGTTTGATTGTGTATGACCGGTTGCTGGATGCGTTTTGCGGCAAGCTCAAAGACGGCGAGCGCGATTTCACTACCTCAGACATCACGCAATATGCCGAATTGTTTATTCCTGAATTGCACCGCGACACGGTGTTCCGCTTTGTGCAGTCCAACGTGTGCGACAAGGAAAATATCGGCCTCAAGGCGACCAGCGGCGGGATGATCGCGATTACCAACTGGCACTTGCTGGCGGAAGCGGGTGAGGAAATTATTGACGGCAACGAGTTCGATGCGCCGGGCGCAGATATTGACCCGATAAAAGTACTGAACGCCTTGCTGCCGCTGACGCCGGGGCGTGCCACCGGCAACGCGCTGGATGTGTTGGATCGACGTTTTTCACGCGGCAGCGTGCTGGATTTTCTGGCGAACTTGCCGGATTTGATGGTGGTCAACGACGAGGCGCACCACATCCACGAGCTGAAAAAAGAGGGCGAGCAAACCGAGGTAGAGTGGCAGAAAAGCCTGAGCCGTATCGCGGAGAGTAAAGGGACACGGTTTCTGCAACTGGATTTTTCCGCCACGCCGTATAACCAGATCGGCACGGGCGCGAAAACGCGCAAGGCTTATTTCCCGCATATCGCGGTGGATTTTGACCTGAAAACTGCCATGCGGCTGGGGCTGGTGAAGTCCCTGGTGCTGGATAAACGCAAGGAGATCGGCGCATTGCCGCTGGAGTTCAAAGCGGAGCGCGATGCGGAAGGAAATCCGATGTTATCAGAAGGCCAGCGCGTGATGCTGCGCGCTGGATTGTCCAAGCTCAAAAAACTGGAGGCCGATTTTGCGCAAATCGCGCCGCACCGTTATCCGAAAATGATGGTGGTTTGCGAAGACACCACGGTGTCGCCGCTGGTCGCGCAGTTTCTGATGGATGAAGGTTTAAGCGCTGACGAAGTAATGGCGATAGACAGCAGCAAGAAAGGCGAGCTAAAACCGGACGAATGGGCGAAAGTGCGTGAGCGGCTGTTTGATGTGGACAGGCATCAAACGCCGCGCGTGCTGGTCAGCGTGTTGATGCTGCGCGAGGGTTTCGACGTGTCCAACATCTGCGTCATCGTGCCGTTGCGCACTACCGGCGCGCAGATTTTGCTGGAACAGACCATCGGGCGCGGCTTGCGGCTGATGTGGCGCGATATTGAGTACACCGACATCAAGCAGGAAAATCGCGCACGCATCCGAAACGGGCAGGAGCCGCAAAGCATGATTGATGTGCTCTCCGTGATTGAGCATCCCGCCTTTCAGTCTTTTTATGATGAACTGATGCAGGAAGGTTTGGCCGGAACGACAGAGGGCGAGGGAACAGGCAGCAGCATCGGCGACTTGATTTCGGTTGGGTTGGTGGAGGGTTACCAGGAATATGACTTCGCGATTCCGTTCATCTTGAGCGAAGACGACGAAGAGCTTGCCGTACTGAATGTGGATGTTGAAAAAATTGCCGGATTTAGCAGCTACACACAACAACAGCTCAAAACCATGTTGGGCAAGGGCGATGTGTTCGCCTCACATGACGTGCAATCCGGCACGCGCTTCGGCGATTATCGGGTACAGGGCGGTGTGATGACCGCTGTGGGTTATAACGAATATCTGAGCCGTATGACCGCGCGCTTGTCGCAGGTGCTCAATCAACCGCTGACGGGAAAAAGCGGCGGCGGGGTGGCGAAATTTCCGTACTTGCAAATTCATACCGTGGAACTGGTCAAAGCGCTGGATAGCTACATACGCAACAAGTTGTTTGGCGAGCTGTTCGATCCGCTGGCAGATGAAAACTGGCGCTTGCTGCTGCTTGATCCGTTGCTGCAACACATCATCAGAATGTTTGCCGAAGCGATTTTAACGGCGGAAGAATCCGTGCAGATTAGCGGTTTTGAGGTGGCGCAACGCCATCTGTCTGAAGTGGAAAAGCTGCCGATGCGCGATAGTTTTTCCATTCCTACCCGCAAATGTATTTATGAACGGCAGCCGTTTCCGTCACACAGCGGCGGCCTGGAAAAAGCCTTTATGGAATGGGCGCAAAAAGATGTGGCAGTTCATGCGTTCTGTAAAATAAGCGAGAGCAAACATAGTTTTTGCCGTTTGCGCTATTTGAAGGACGACGGGCTGCCTGCGATGTATTCGCCGGATTTTCTGGTCAAGACTGAAACAGATGTTTTCCTTGTCGAAACCAAGGCGCAAAAGGATGTACCTACAACAAATGTGCAGCGAAAATTAAAATCGGCCGCGGCGTGGTGCGAGCGCATCAACACGCTGGCAGTTGACGATCGGATGGGACGTGACTGGCATTACGTCTTGCTGGGTGAATCGCAATTCTACGAATGGCGCGACAAGGCGGCAGGCATGGTGGAGTTGCTGCGTTTTGCACGGGTACGCCGGAATGCGGATACCACTACACAAACCAGGCTGGGGTTCTGATTGTTTAAAGAGGGCGCTTCCAGCTCGGCCGATTAGCCGCATGCCGCAATGTTTGGCGGTACCGCGATCAAAGGTGGTTGTGTCGCTGCAACCTGCCGCATTCGCTGATCTCTCTATCAGGCAGTCGGCAAAGTTGGCTTTTCCTTTCTTGAACACGCGAACTGCTTTCCATACGATGTCGGCATGCTCCACGATGATTTCCTTGGTGCGCAGCAGCGTTTTCAGGACTTCAGCGATTTTACTTTTGCTTGATCCGTAGCAACCGCCTGGCACCCAGACTAATTCCACGACTGAAACCGTACCGAGGTAGCCGGGCGATTCTACTGTCAATGATTCAATTAACGTTGTTGCCACGGGCGATTGTTTGGCATCGTCTTGAGTGATATAGCGAATGAGTACGTTGGTGTCGAGGCCGATCATTTCGCTTTAGATCCCCGGGTTGCGATTACGTCATTCATTTGTTCGATGGTGACGGGTGAAGCAGGTTTCTTTAACCAATCCTTTTAGAGCTTGCACGGAATGAGTGGCAGTTACCAACTCAAAATGTCCGGGTTCAAGCTGGACGAACTCCACCCGGTCTCCCGTGACGACACCGAGCCCGGCACGCACGATAGCGGGTATGGTGATCTGACCTTTGCTGGTCATGGTCGCAGTTGACATCAACCCTCCCTTTTTTATCATCTGCCTTGCTTTATAGTAAGGAGTTGTAAAACTCAAGAAGCCTGCGTGCAGGCGCCAGCTAAAAATAAATTGCAAAATTTCGATCAGGCTGACGCAAAAGGCTTAAAACCCGTAAAATACGCCTTTCGTCTCTATGCCGGTTTCTTCATGCTAACTTTTCAGCAAATTATCCTGACCTTACAAAATTACTGGGACAAACAGGGGTGCGCATTGCTGCAACCCTATGACATGGAAGTGGGGGCGGGTACTTCGCATACCGCCACCTTTTTACGCGCATTAGGCCCTGAACCCTGGCGTGCCGCTTACGTGCAACCTTCGCGCCGTCCTAAAGATGGCCGTTACGGCGAAAATCCCAACCGCTTGCAGCATTATTATCAATTTCAGATCGTGCTAAAGCCTGCGCCGGCCAATATTCTTGAGCTGTATCTGGGATCGCTGGAAGCACTGGGTTTTGATCTCAAACAGAACGATATTCGTTTTGTCGAGGATGACTGGGAAAATCCGACGCTGGGCGCATGGGGCTTGGGTTGGGAAGTCTGGTTGAACGGCATGGAAGTCACTCAGTTTACCTATTTTCAGCAAGTAGGCGGCATAGACTGTAAACCGATTACCGGAGAGATCACCTACGGACTGGAGCGCCTGGCAATGTATCTGCAGGGGGTGGAGAGCGTGTATGACCTGATCTGGACCGAGGGCGTGAGTTACGGCGACGTGTTTCATCAGAACGAGGTTGAGCAATCCCAATATAATTTTGAACACAGCGATGTGGATTTTTTGCTGGGTGCCTTCGCAAGTCACGAGCAACAGGCAAAACACCTGATGGAAAATCAACTGGCGCTGCCAGCCTACGAACAGGTGCTCAAAGCGGCACACAGTTTCAATCTGCTGGATGCCAGAGGGGCGATTTCGGTGACGGAACGCGCCGCCTATATCGGCCGGATACGCAATCTGGCGCGCAGCGTCGCGGCCTCCTATCTGGACAGTCGTGCACGTCTCGGCTTCCCGATGGCACCCAAAGACTGGGCGGATGAAGTGCTGGCGCAGCTCGAGATACCTGTGCTGAGCAAAGCCGAAGAAACTGCCGCGACTAAGTCCGAAGGAGTGGCAGCATGAGTACCAATAATTTACTGATTGAACTATTTGTCGAAGAACTGCCGCCTAAGTCGCTCAAAAAACTGGGTGAGAGTTTTGCTCAAACTTTATCCGCAAGTCTGAAAGCACAAGGTCTGGCGTCAGCCGAGGCGCAGATTACCTCTTTTGCCTCACCGCGCCGTCTGGCGGTTCATGTGGAAGCTGTCGCAATTCAGGCGGCAGACAAATTGGTTACACAGAAACTGATGCCGGTCAAAGTCGGGCTGGATGCTGAAGGCAAGGCGACGCCTGCGTTGCTCAAAAAGCTGGCAAGTCTGGGTATAGAAGGTGTGCCGGCATTAAAAACTGTCATGGATGGCAAGGCTGAGGCCTTGTATTTTGACAGTTTGCTGTCCGGTGTAAAGTTGCAGGAAGGCTTGCAGCGCGCGCTCAATGAAGCTTTGGCTCGTTTGCCGATAGCCCGGGTGATGACCTATCCGGATCCGACTGGTGACGGCTGGGCAACCGTTAATTTTGTGCGTCCGGCGCATAGCCTGGTGGCACTGTATGGCAATGAAATCGTGCCGGTTGCCGCGCTGGGATTGACGGCGGGCAACACCACCAAAGGTCATCGTTTCGAAGCCGCCGTTGAAACTATCATGTTGAAAGACGCAGACAGTTACGCACAGCAGCTAGAAACAGAAGGTGCAGTCATCGCCAGTTTTGCGCAGCGTCGTGCCGAAATCGTCAGGCAGTTGAACATGGCAGCCGCCAAAGAAGGCCTCACGCCGATTGAAGATGAGGCGCTACTCGATGAAGTTACCGCGCTGGTTGAACGACCCAATGTGCTGACAGGCACTTTCGAAATGGCATATCTGGAAGTGCCGCCCGAATGTCTGATATTGACCATGAAGGCGAATCAGAAATATTTCCCGCTGCTCGATGCGCAGGGCAAACTGACGAATAAATTTTTAATCGTCTCCAATATCACCCCGAAGGACGCCAGTCTGGTCATTCAAGGCAATGAGCGCGTGGTGCGGCCACGACTGGCGGATGCGAAATTCTTTTTCGATCAGGACAGAAAAAAGCCGCTGGATGCGCGTGTGCTGGGTTTAGCTCGCGTGGTTTACCATAACAAGCTAGGCACGCAGGGGGAGCGCGTGGAACGCGTGCAGGCCATCGCCCGTGCGATTGCCCGGCAACTGGGTGGAGATGAACTTGTCAGAGCTGCCGATCAGGCAGCCCTTCTGGCCAAAGCGGATTTATTGACCGATATGGTCGGTGAGTTCCCCGAGTTGCAAGGCATCATGGGTCGCTATTATGCGCAATGCGACGGTCTGTCAGATGAAGTGGCTTACGCCATTGAAGATCATTACAAGCCACGCTTCGCAGGTGACGCATTGCCGCGAAATCAGACGGGCGTGTGCGTAGCATTAGCCGACAAGCTGGAAACGCTGGCAGGCATGTTCGGTATCGGCCAGATTCCGACCGGGGATCGTGATCCGTTTGCGCTGCGACGTCATGCGCTGGGTGTGATCCGCATGCTGATTGAAAAACAACTGCCGCTCAATCTTGTCGATTTGATCGGCAGCGCATTTGCCGGTTTTGCCAGCGGTTTGCTGAACAATGCGCAAGTTGAAGTGGCAACCTTCATCTATGAGCGCTTGAGCGGCATGATGAAGGAGCAAGGCTATACGGCCAACGAAGTAGAGGCCGTATTGTGCATGAATCCTGCGCAAATTTATCTGGTGCCTGTGCAACTCGAAGCCGTGCGCGCTTTTGCGGCCTTGCCGGAAGCTGCCGCCTTGGCTGCCGCCAATAAGCGGGTAGGGAATATTCTCAAGAAGGTTGAGGGTGACATTAGCGGGAATGTCAATGATGCATTGCTGGCAGAACCGGCAGAGCAGGCATTGCATCTGGCGTTGGCTCAGATTGCACCGCTTGCTGATGCCGCCTTCCTTGCAGGGGATTACACCGCGCACCTACAGGCCTTAGCTGCACTGCGTGTGCCGGTGGATGCCTTTTTTGACAGTGTGATGGTGAATGCGGATAATCCGGCCTTGCGTGCAAACCGCTTAGGCCTGCTGGCGCAACTGCATCAGGCGATGAACCGTGTCGCGGATCTGTCAAGACTGGCGGCTTAAGGACAAAGGGGCGAGTGGAAAGTGGTTAGTAAAAACACGCAACGACTTTCCACTTACGACTAACCACTTACGACTATTTTATGAAACTCATCATTCTCGACCGTGACGGCGTGATCAATCAGGATTCCGATCAGTTTATCAAGTGCCCTGCGGAGTGGCAGCCGTTGCCGGGCAGTCTGGCGGCGATTGCACTGCTGAATCAGGCGAATTACCGGGTGGTGGTGGCGACCAATCAATCCGGCGTCGGGCGCGGCCTGTTCGATATGCCCACCCTGAATGCAATCCACGATAAGATGCATAAAGCCTGCGCGCTGGCCGGTGCACGCATAGACGCGGTATTTTTCTGCCCGCATACGGCTGATAGTCACTGTGATTGCCGCAAACCTAAACCGGGTATGTTGCTGGAAATTGCCGCATGTTACGGCGTCAAGCTGGCCGGGGTTCCTGTCGTGGGGGATTCGCTGCGTGATTTACAATCGGCGGCAGTGCTGGGTGCAAGCCCCTATCTGGTTCTGACCGGCAAAGGAATTAAAACCGAAGCCGCGGGTAATTTGCCTGAAAGTACACAGATATTTCCTGACTTGGCCGCCGTGGTCGCAAAATTGCTCCTGCCACAGGATTGAGATGTTAATACTGCGATCCGGCTTTTTTCTGTTATTGCAACTTGTGCTGACGCCGCTCTTCTCCACGCTGGCAATCCTGACTTTCCCGCTTTCACCGTTAAGACGCTACCGTCTGATTTCCAGTTATGCACGCACCATGCTCTGGCTGCTGAAAGTGGTCTGCGGCATACGTCACGAAGTGATTGGCATCAAGAATATTCCTGAGGAACCCTGTGTGGTCTTGTGCAAACACCAGTCTGCCTGGGAGACACTGGCCTTGCAAGTGATCTTCCCGGCTCAGGCATGGGTGCTCAAACGCGAACTGCTGTGGATTCCGTTCTTCGGCTGGGGGCTGGCGATGTCCAGTCCGATCGCAATTAACCGGAGCGATGGCAAGGGGGCGGTGAAGCAATTATTGAAACAGGGCAAGCACAGGCTGGCGCAAGGGTTTTTTGTGGTGATTTTTCCCGAAGGCACGCGCATCCCGTTTGGTGAACGTGGAAAATATAAAGTGGGCGGCGCATTGCTGGCAGCATCTAGTGGCGCGCCGGTCGTACCTGTAGCGCACAATGCCGGGCGTTTGTGGGGGCGCAATTCCTTCATCAAGCACCCCGGGCTGATTACCATGAGCATAGGTGCGCCGATAGTAAGTCATGGCCTGAAAGCCAATGAAATCAGCCAGCAAACCGAAGCCTGGATCGAAAATGAGATTTTGCAACTGGCACACTGATGTTGAAACGGCTGCATAATTTACTTCAATCTTCCTCGATCAAGCCGGTACTGGTTGAGCAGCGTGAAGTGCTGCTCGCCGGGCGTCACATTGCTTATACCTTGAAGCGCAGTAGTAAACGGCGCAGCATTGGTTTGCGCATCGACCACCGGGGGTTGACTGTGAGTGTGCCGCAAAAAGCCTCGGAGCACTGGCTGAGCGAGGTATTACAGGACAGGGCCGGCTGGGTAGTTGAAAAGCTTGATGGCTGGCGGCTGCGTAAACCTGAAATTCAGCAATGGATTGACGGTGCAACGATTGCATTTCTTGGCGACTTGCTGACTTTGCGCGCAGAGCTTGCTCCGCTGACCTTGCGCGGTAACGAGCTTTGGGTTGCCGGCGATGAAGTTCGTATTGAAAGACAGGTTGATCAATGGTATCGCCAGCAGGCGATGCCGCTGTTCACGGCGCGTGTTGCGCATTACGCCGCGCTGCTGAATGTATTGCCGCAACAAATTAAACTTTCAACAGCCAAGACCCGCTGGGGGAGTTGTACCTCACACGGAGTGATTCGATTGAATTTGCAGCTTATCAAACTGCCGCAGTATCTGATCGACTATGTGGTAGTGCATGAACTGGCGCATTTGCACGAGATGAATCACTCGGCTGCTTTCTGGCGTGTGGTGGCCAGTGTCTGTCCTGATTATTTGAAATTGCGCCGCGAGCTGAAGGCCTGTAGTTTGTGATGGTGAGTGGTGAGTGGTCAGTGGCAACGGATGTGACTGCGTAACATCAGTTGCCAGGCTGCGTTAAGGCCCGACAGTGATTCTTTGCACCGGACAAAAGTCGCCATGCGCACTGCC
>CAIWRI010000095.1 GCA_903915035.1 uncultured Nitrosomonadales bacterium
ACGCGATTGCGTGGAAATTAAATACCCGTCCACGTAAGTCACTCGGTTTCAAATGTCCGGTTGAACTGTTCATGCCAGACGCTTTTGACTTTAAGCTACATCACGCAGCACTTTTTGCACTTGGTGCTTGAAACCGCCCTGACAATCATCTCGCCAAGAAGCCATATTCTTCATTATCGTACAGCAATCTCGTCAAATTACCAAGGGTAGCAGCAGTATTGAGGTGCTCAGTACCCGGCGTCCTTTCACGGATTGCAAGCACACTCCAATACAGCAACATAGCACCTTCACTGTCATCCTTTTTTCAAGCAATGATGGTTGCATCTTTGTGCGCCAAGCCACATCGCAACACAGGATTTAAGACTTTAGCCGCCCTTTTTCAAAACATCTCGCTGCCCTCCTCCTTCATGAGCAAAAATGCATCAATCAGGCGGGTTAACACTTCAGCCTCATTGCCATTGGGCAGACCCAGAAAATGCGCCACCCGTTTCACTTTACCGGGATTGATCCAGTTTCGTTCCGGTATTTGAGCCGTATTATCTGCTGCGACAACGATATTTTCGGCAATATCAGTCACGGCCAAAGGAGTTGCTGCATCGCGCTTTTTGCGCCGTCCACCTTCCTCAAATAGCGCGTTATCTACCGTCTTCTTGGTGAGATTTTCTCCATCAGGCATTTGTTCCAGCTGGCCAATCAAATAATCTGCCTTTGCATTATTTTTTCGCGACAACTTTTCCAATTGAATCGCGGTTCCGGCACTGGCGATTCTGCCTGAATCCAGCAGCGCTGAAATCTTGGGTGATAAATTGACCGATGCCGCAGCCGTGGCTTGTTTAAGCCAGGCGTGTGTTCCGCCAAAGTGTTCCGCCGCCGCTTCCTGATTCTCAAAACGTTCAGAAATAGTCTGGATGGCGTTAGCCATCTCGCGCGGTTCCAGGGCGGCGCGCACGCCCTGCCCCATATTTTCGGCAACCTGCACGTCCATCACCTCGGATATATGACAAGTACGGATCATCGCGGGTACTGACGGCTCACCGGCCAGAACGGCTGCACGCCAGCGGCGCTCACCGACAATGATGATATGACGTCCGGAGAGATTGGCAGATTGTACGACCAGAGGATGGATAACGCCTATTTTTCGGATTGAATTAACCAGATTTTTAAGCGCGGCTTCATCAATGTTCTGACGCAGACTCGCCGAATCCGGCTCGACCAGGGCAATGTCGATCATTGCAAATTGTGCGGATGTTACTTTGAAGCTCATGAATACTCCGAATAGGGAAAGTGATCGTGCAGAAAAAACAGGGCTACTGAACCTGTCGGGTGCAGATTATAGGCTGATGCACAATATTATTATGAATCGCTGACACCCTTGACCTCGACATCGCGATTATTAAGCCTGATTACATCCCATGCTCTGTTCATTGCCCCGACAGCACAAATTTTTCGCTTAACCGCGTGTCATTTTCACCAGACACAACACCGTCTCCCAGTTTCTTACTTTCAGACGCTCACTCCAGCTCGGATCTGTCACCAACTTTTCATAACGGGAGACACACGATGGACAATCACTCGCGTTTTGCCTGATCCGGGTCCTGCAAGAATCAAATGATTGCTGTCAGTCTTGTCGGACACTAAAAACTGCTGCAAAGGGTGTTTCAGGTCATCGACAATTCTATGCAGCGACTCACCGGTAGTTGCCAGCTCAAGCAACTCGCGGCGCGTGGCAAAATACCGCTTGATGAACTCAGTCTTGCTCCAGCGGAAATAGACGGCGATAAATGCCATCGCATCGCCCAGTTTCTCAAGCCCTAAACGCGCATATTCCTGCATCACATGAATCTGAAAATTGCGCTCATGGTAATATTCCTCGCGCTCCAACAACCGTGCACGCTCCAGCCAAGAAACCGCTGTTTTAACCCGGATTCCGGCGTCCCTGCCCTCAGCATCAATTTCAGAATGCTGATCTTCATCGGCCAGGATTTCCTTGGCCGTGATCACGATGGTATTGTTTTTCGCCCTGTTACTTCTCTTGCGCAGCGAACGCAAAATTTCGCTGATGTCCCGTCGACTCAGTATGCAGCGTGAATAACCGCCCTCACGTCGGGCTTATCCACCCCCATACCAAAAGCATTGGTGGCGACAATGACGCGCAACGCCCCGCTGATAAAATCCTGCTGCACAAGACAATGCGCCTCATCAAATACCCAGGTGCCAATTTCACGATAACGAATTGCCTCAATAAAGCTCTTGTTGCGCAACTGCTCTGGCGATACCAATAAAATCCCAAACGCGGATCAGGCTATTCAGGGACTCGGTGCAGGCGTCCGTGACCCTGTGGTCGAAGTAATTCAGAATCCACGGTTGCCAGTTGGTGAAAGCCCGGATCAGGTCCGAGAAGTGCGGCCTGATTTCTGGCGGCACGCTTTTGCTCCAAGCATCATAGCGAGTCCAAGCGTCCTCTTTGCTGGTGGATGCCTCATAGACCGCAGTGCAGAGAAGAGTTCCATGTTTTTCCTTGTGCCCACAATGTAACCCGGTTCCATTCTAAGACTGAAAATAACAGGCGTAAAAAAAGCCCATAAACTTATGAGCTTTTTTTACTTATTGGCGGAGTGGACGGGATTCGAACCCGCGACCCCCGGCGTGACAGGCCGGTATTCTAACCAACTGAACTACCACTCCTTAAACTTGCTTCTTGAACCTTGCTACTGTCTTTCTGGTGGGTGCTGACGGGTTCGAACCGCCGACAATCGCCTTGTAAGGGCGGTGCTCTACCAACTGAGCTAAGCACCCGTAACTGCAAGCCCTAAGGCTTTACTTCTGTATTGGCTGCCTGTTCCGGCAACTTCAACTTAATTTTTGCATTCTTTTTTGCATCAGCCATATAGGCCTGAAACAATGCATCACCTGTCATCTTACGCAACTGCTGCACATAACCAACACGCTTCAATTCATCCGGCTTATCCGCACTTTTAACTGCATCAATACGAACAATGGTATATCCGCTCTGAGGCGCTTCTACACCGATATACTGGGGCAACTTAGCACTATCAGCCTGAAACACTTTGCGCATCATTTCGCCATCGAGTCCGTCATGTTTTGCATGAGAGACCGTCTGAGCAGCCGACCAATCCAGAGCAACTTTACTACCCTGCTGCGTTTGACCGAGCAGCATTGTACCCTGTTTTACTGCCATGTCCAGTGCTTTTTTATGTAATATTTTTTCTTTGATCAAATTGCTCACCTCAGCCAGCGGACGAACAGCTGCCGGCTTGTGCTCCAGCATGCGTGCAGCGACAAGCGTATTGGGTGCAATTTCAACGGCGGCTGTATTGCGATGATTTTTGATTACATCATCGCTGAACAATGCCTGCTGCATTTTGGCAGTCCAGATACCATCAGCAGACATTCCTTTCGCAAGCCATGCGCTTTGCTCAACCTTAACCCCCGCCAATGTCGCCGCAGGCTGCAAGGTGTCGCTTTGCTCGTAGACAGTATTGCTGAACTTGTCTGCCAGCTCCGCAAAAGCATCAGCGGCCTTCTGCTGACGCAGCTTATCCATGATTGTCGCACTCACCTGAGTAAAAGGTGTCGTTTCCGATGGCTTAATCGCGGTCAACTTGATGATGTGATAACCAAAAGCAGACTTCACCAGACCGCTGATCTCGCCGGTTTTTAATTCAAAAACGGCGTCATCAAACGGTTTAACCATCATGCCACGACTGAAAAGGCCTAAATCGCCCCCTTTTACCGCAGACCCCGTATCTTGAGAATTCTTTTTAGCCAATTCAGCAAAGTTTTCCGGATGCAGCCTGACTTCTTTTAGCAATTGTTCGGCTTTAGCTTTAGCCGCATCCTGCTCGCTCTGAGTTGCTGTCGCTGCAATTGTCAATAAGATATGTGATGCCTGACGTTGCTCGGTAGTGGCAAATTCAGACGTATGCGCATCATAATATTTGCGCACATCATCTGCTGTAACATCCGCTTTTGCCATCAGATCCGTGATTGAAAATTTCACATATTCAACTTTTAGCTGTTCGGGCACCTGAAATTCTTTTTGATGATGCTCATAATCGTTTTTAATTTCTGCATCATCAACTTTTACCTGAGCGATAAAGGATAACAATGAAATTTGCGCCGTGCTAATCACGCGTTGCTGTTCATTGAGCGCGATAATATTGTCCGTCGCCCCTTGCGATGCATAACCATTTTGCATATACGCATCGCGCAGTTGCTGCCCGGTCAAATCATCTCTGACGCGCATCTCAAACATCAGTGGTGACATGTGTTGGTTCGATAACGCACTGGTGTAACGAGCCTTATCAAACTTGCCATCTACCTTAAAAGCGTCGATACCTGAAATTACTTGCGCAATCTGCTCATCTGTCACTGTCAGGCCAGCCGTTTTTGCACGCTCGATTAACAAACGCTGTTCAATCAGACTATCCAGCACGGCACGTTTCATTTCCGGCTTATCCAATAAGGCGGGATCAAAATTCGCCCCCATCGCCTGGCGCATTTTCTCCTGTTGCTGCCCGATGGCGGTTTCAAATTCCTGCTTGGAAATTTTTTCTCCGTCGACGGTTGCCGGCGCATCCGTATCACCCGAATGACGGTAAGAATCCACACCAAAGAACGCAAAAGGCAAAATAATCAACATCAAAACTATCTGCACCAATCTTCTTTTTTCATGAACAAAATCAAACATAGCAACCCCGGCAGAAATTTATAAATTACAGATATGAAAAAAGGCGAACTTACGTTCGCCTGAATTAGACGTAGTGAACGGCACTCCCGACAATACAGGTTAATTCCTGTCAGCCGACCTCACTGAACCAATCAACCATACAGCCCGACGATGCTTGAATTATAACTTATCCTGAGAAAACATGACGATGCTATTTATTCAATCGAATTGACCGATGCCGTGTCAGCGTGTTGCAAAGCAGTGCTTATTGAAAATCAACCAAAAATGCCTGACTTTTGCTATAATCGCGCCGATTTTGCGGACAAACAGAATCAATATTCAAACACTGCTGGAGTAGCTCAGTCGGTAGAGCAACGCACTCGTAACGCGTAGGCCGGAGGTTCGATTCCTCTCTCCAGCACCATTTAGTAGTTTTAAAAAGTCCTGCACTGTCCTTCTAGCCCTTCTGGTTGCATCACTGGCTCTGCTGGTGAAAACACAAAATTTGCGACTGATATCACAAACTTTGCTGGTTACATATCACTGCTGCAATCAACGAGACTTGCGTCAACATCGTGTGGGGAGGTGTTTGTATTGGCACAGTGAGATACTACTGAGATAAGCCGGGATAAACCGCTACAAGCCAATACCAGCAAGGGATGCAGGCCGGTAGATAGGAAAAATTAGCCACAAATGATTTGACACAGAAAACAAGCAGAAAAGAACAAATACCGCACAGATTTGCGCGAGATTTGGCACAGAACAGACAGGTAATAGTCAGCAAATAAGCAGAACTCTTCCTCGCATACCGAAATTCACTCCAGCAGCAACCCCACCAATACCCCAGAGCGTTAACCCAGGATTTTAGGCCGCGAGTTTAACGAGCTGGAGAACCCGCGCCTTGGTATTAACAGGATCGGCCATCATGTCATAGACGCCCAGGATCAGTTCAGCCTTACGGGCTGCAGGCATGTTGCGCCCGGCAGCGCTCAAGCCTTCTTCTACCGCTTCAATCGCCAGCAGGAAGCGCGGCCTGTCAAGGTCAGCCTGGACAACCGGCAGAGCAGTACTCAGCTGACTCGTCGGCACATCGCCACAAATACTCGTTAGATCAGCCTTGGAGCGGGTTTTGCCGCTTTTGAAGAACCCTGGATTTACTTCAAGGAACAACTGGATCAACGCCAGTACGGGCGCGGGGGGCTGATACTCGGTCAGGATGCCGCCAGGGCCGCCACTGCCTTTTACTTCGCGCGATAGCCAATCTTCCTTCTTAGCTCGCCGCATACAACCACTCATAGTTTTAGGCAAACCAGCTACAAGTCGCTCACCAAGCAGCGAAAGATCACTTGCAGAAAACCAACCTGTATCGTCATTACTCATTTCTCAAAGTCCTGACGCAAAGTCATAATAAAAAACATTGATTCTGACGATATTAACATATTGATGTTAAAAGTATCCATAAAAAACACCAAAATAATTATAAAAAATATAGTCCTTACGCTTGAAAGTTATGACTACTGGGCATAACATGCGTCACCGTCAATACGAAGTAACACAATAGACATGACAAAAAAACCAGACTCAAAAGACTGGCACAAAGCCGACGTAAAAGCCGCGCTGGAAAAGAAAGGCTGGACGTTTTGCAGCCTTTCCGCCTCCCTCGGTTATAAGCGCGATGCCATACGCAATTGCTTGCATGTTCCCTCGCCAAAGTACGAACGCATCGTCGCCGACACCATCGGCATTCCCGTACAAACCATCTGGCCTAGCCGTTACCACGCAGACGGTTTACCCAGGAGCGGTCGCGAAGAGCGCGGACTGGGTCGTTTTATACGCAAATCAGATCGACCTGTTGCGTCTAATGATACCAGCGTTAAACCTGATTGCAATGTAAACGCTCAAGGATGAAATAACCATGAAACGCGATCCGCTCACTACTGACATGTTCCCGGCTCCGCCCATGTTTGATATTCCGCAGCAAGCTTCGCGCAATTATGGCGAGCTGGCGCTAGGTGTGCAGGTGGCACATCGGGTCGCGGAAATGCTCAAGCACAGCACACTGTCACGCAACGAAATCGCAGCACGAATGAGCGAATTGACTGGCGACGACATCAGCAAAAACTCGCTGGATTCATGGACTGCGCAAAGCCGGGTGGAGTGGCGCTTTCCGCTGGAATACCTGCCGGCGCTGGAAGTGGCGCTGGAAAGTCACGCTCTGACCCAATGGATCGGTGCGGTCAGGGGTTGCAAAGTGATGGTGGGGCGCGAAGCGCTGGATGCCGAAATGGGCAAAATCAAAAAACAACAGATGGAACTCGCCCGCCGCGAAAAGGCGTTAATGAAGGTATTGGGAGAAAAGAAATGAGCTCCTCAAAAATAACGATCTCGCCTGGGGACAGTGAGAATTTCTGCACGGATGTCATTCGGAACTATAATTTTTGCAGAACACGCTTGGCAATGATAATCATCAAAGCCAAAATTGCGTTTATCGAGATGGAATGGAGACTTCACCCCTTTATTCATGCATTTTTCGCAATACCAGACGGTATTCAGATAAGGCGGCTGCACGTTATCAAGCCGCGCAAAACGGGTCAGACAGTTGCATCCTTATTATCGCGCCTGCAAAAGATGTATGCCGCCTATACACAAGGCCGAATCGAAGGGGATTCAATGCGTTATCTGGTGCCCTGAACACCTGAAAAAACAGGCTACGACCCGATTCATATTCATGCTTTCCTGATTTTCTATTGCCGCCCGACACGGCCACCGATCACGGAAGCATGGCGCGCAGCACAAGGCTGGTTTGCAGCACAAAGCCTGCCTTGCCCTGCGGTGGACACGTTCTACCGAATTGAAAAATCGCTACCGGTAACGATTAAATATCGTGGCCGGATGACGGGATCTGAATGGCGCGGCCTGAAGGCTTATGTGAAGCGCGATGTCTCAATGTTTCACACCAATGATATTTGGGTGGCGGATGGTCACAGCTTCAAGGCCAAGGTGCAGCACCCGATACACGGACAGCCATTTACGCCGGAGATTACCGTGGTACTTGACTGGGTATCGCGCCGGGTAGTCGGCTGGTCGGTCGATCTGGCGGAATCCACCATTGCGGTATCGGCAGCCTTGCGCCATGCCGAACAACAAACCCGCGCCCGCCCGTTGGTATTTTATTCAGACAATGGATCGGGCGAAACCGGAAAGCTAATTGATTGCCCGGTGCACGGTACGCTGGCACGCCAGGGAATCGCTCATGAAACCGGTATACCCGGCAACCCGCAAGGGCGCGGCGTCATTGAGCGCCCATGGCAGACACACCTTATACCGCTGGCGCGTACTTATCCGACCTGCACCTGGAAGGGTGCCGACAAGGAAGCAATACGCAAGATGCTGGTGGGATTGAACAAGAAAGACGGCACAGGTCGTGCGGTATTGCCTAGCTGGCGACAGCTGTTGGATGACTGCGAACGGGTGCTGGGCTGGGATGGTGAATATAACCGGCTGCATACGCATCGTTCTTTGGATGATCGCACGCCAGCGGCGGAATATGCGCTACGCCTTGACCCGAATGCTGAGTTTTGCGGTCCCACGGATGACGAGCTGGCGGTGTTGTGGATGCCGGAAGTGGGACGAACACCACAGCGCGGCGTAGTTTCCATTTTTGGCAATGAATACGCCAATAAGATACTGGTCGATGCGCTGGCAGAGGGTGAAAAGGTTCGCGTCCGGTTCGATATTCACAATGCTGACAAGGTGTGGGTGTTGCGTATGGATGGCACATTCCTTTGTGTTGCTGAGTGGAATGCGCATAAACGAGCTGCTTTTCCAGTGGCTTATATGGATAAAAAGCGTCAGGAACGTGCAGACGGCAAGATCAAGCGTGCAGTACGCGACATTAACGAGGCCAATGCAGAGCTTGGCAATGGGCGGTTTCAAGCACCAAGTGCAAAAAGTGCTGCGTGATGTAGCTTAAAGTCAAAAGCGTCTGGCATGAACAGTTCAACCGGACATTTGAAACCGAGTGACTTACGTGGACGGGTATTTAATTTC
>CAIWRI010000096.1 GCA_903915035.1 uncultured Nitrosomonadales bacterium
AACTACAATTTGAATCTTTTATTTCTCATCACAGCGTTTATTCTGCGAAGTGTAAAACGGGTTGCGGGGACAGGATTTGAACCTATGACCTTCGGGTTATGAGCCCGACGAGCTACCGAGCTGCTCCACCCCGCGTCTGAAGGAGAACTATAGCAAAGCCTACTCCTCGCGTCAAACAATATTTACATTTATTTATTATTCATATTCCGAATGAACTAATCATCTCGACATTAGCCTATAGTTCCGCTGTTACATTTGGTTACAAGCCACCACGCACGCATATCCCGGGCCTATTTATGAAGATCGCCATACTCGCACTAACCGTCCTGCTTACCACCCAGTCAAGTTACGCTACTGAAAACATTATCATCAGTGCTAAACAGGTTCAGACATTAGGCATCGCAACGATCACTTTACCTAAGAAGCAGAATGGTGAGATATCAGGCCTGCCTGCCCAAGTCGTCATTCCGGCAAATCGACTGTTTATTGTCAGTGCGCCTCTTTCGGGCATGATAGAACAAACACTGGTCGGAGTTGGCGACTATGTTAAAAAGGGTCAGGTCATTGCCCACCTCCAAAGTCGGGAGCTTGCAGAAGCACAACGGGGCTTGTTAGAAACTTCAATTCGTAGCCAATTGGCACGTGAAAATCTATCGCGCGATGAAGCTTTATATAAAGAGGGTATCATTTCTGAAAATCGTTTTCGCACAACACGTAGTCTTTCGCTTGAATCGCAGGCCGTTTTTGCCGAGCGACGCCAGATGCTACGCCTGTCTGGCATGTCTGAGAGTGCAATTTTGCAATTGCAATCGGATCAGCATTTGAGCAGCCTGCTTACCCTGACTTCGCCAACAGATGGCGTGGTACTGGAAAAGAATGCCAATGCCGGAGCTCGTATAGATGCTGCCGTACCCATGTTCAAGATTGCCAAACTAGATCAACTCACAGTTGAAATACAGGCATCTATATCAGTTACCCGGGATATGAAGATCGGTGCGGCAATCACTATTCCCGCCTGTGCGGCCAGTGGCAAGTTAACCGCAATCGGTCGCAGCCTAACCGGCTCAAATCAAACCATACTATTGCGTGGAACCATTTTGCATGGGACCGAAAATCTTCGTTCCGGTCAGTTTGTAGAGGCATCCATCAGCACAGCGGTCCATAGTAGTGCGCAATGGGAAATCCCTAACAGCGCGATTTCACGCATCGAAGGTCGCAGTGTGGTATTTGTTCAAACTTCGCAAGGATTCCGTGCTCTGGCCATCCATATCATCAATGAAGGCGCACAAAATAGCGTCGTCAACGGCGCACTCAAGGGTGATGAAAAAATCGCTATCAGCGGCGTTTCGGCACTCAAGTCCAGCATGATGAGCATAGGCGGGGTGTAATAATGTTATCTAAACTAGTTGAATTTGCTCTTACTCAGCGCTTATTGCTGGCCGCGATTACGCTGCTGCTGCTCGCAGCGGGCGTTGCCTCGTTTCGTGATTTGCCGATTGATGCATTTCCCGATGTATCCTCTACGCAAGTCAAACTGATCATGAAGGCGCCGGGAATGACGCCTGAAGAAGTTGAGGCGCGTATTGTCACACCGATCGAACTGGAAATGCTGGGCATCCCTAATCAGCGCATTATGCGCTCGATTTCCAAATATGCAATTGCCGACATCACTATCGATTTTAATGAGGGCACAGATATTTACTGGGCTCGTCAGCAGGTTGCCGAACGCCTGAACAATGCGCAACGCGACTTACCTTCTTCCGCCTCAGGGGGGCTCGCCCCTATCACCACACCACTGGGCGAAATGTTCATGTTCACCGTGGAAGGCGATAATATGTCACTGGAAGAGCGTCGCACCCTGTTGGATTGGGTGATCCGTCCGGCATTGCGCACGCTCCCGGGTGTAGCTGACGTCAATTCACTGGGCGGCCTGGCACGAAGTTTTGAAGTTGTGCCGGATCACAACGCCCTCGCCTCCCACGGAATCTCGTTTACCATGCTACAACAGGCAATACAAGCCAACAATCGCAATGATGGCGCAGGACGCATCAACGACGGCGACGAAGCCTTACTGGTAAGAGCCGAAGGAAGCATTAAAAACCTGCAGGATGTACGCGATATTGTGATTACCAGCCTTGAGGGAAGCCCGATACGCGTAAGCGATGTGGCTCTGGTACGCATTGGAAGCATGACACGCTATGGCGTTGTAACTAAGGACGGCAAGGGCGAGGCTGTCGAAGGACTCGTACTGGGTTTGCGCGGTGCAAATGCGCAAAAGGTAGTGGCCGGCGTACAAGCCAAATTACTGGAACTCGCCCCCACTCTGCCTAAAGGCGTTACCACTAAAGTCTTCTATGACCGGGGCAGCCTGGTCAATCGTGCCATCGACACGGTATCCAAAGCACTCACCGAAGCCATCGTACTTGTTGTAATACTACTGGTCTTGTTTCTCGGCAATTTGCGTGCAGCCATCGTGGTAGCGCTGACCTTGCCGCTTGCGGTGCTGATCACCTTTATCCTGATGCAACAATTCGGCATGTCGGCCAACCTGATGAGTCTAGGCGGCCTTGCGATTGCCATTGGCATGCTGGTAGACGGTTCTGTCGTCGTAATGGAGAACATCATCAATCATCTGGCGGGCAGACGCGAGCATATCCCGCACTTGCACGTCATCTATAGTGCAGTCAAAGAAGTAATCACGCCTGTCGCCGCCGGCGTTGCCATCATTATCATCGTATTTCTGCCGCTGATGACGCTGCAAGGATTGGAAGGAAAACTGTTTATTCCCGTCGCACTGACCATCGTGTTCGCGCTGGCAGGATCCTTGCTGTTATCGCTGACCGTTGTGCCGATGCTATCCTCCATGCTGCTCAAAACCGCCAGTCACGATGAACCTTGGCTAGTGCGTCGAGCAATGGCAATCTACGTTCCGATGCTTGAACGCGCGTTAAAACGCGAACGCCTGGTGATTATCGCAGCCCTGACCATGCTGGTCATCAGTGGCGGCGTGTACACGTTGATCGGAAAAGCCTTTATGCCGGAAATGGACGAGGGCGATTTAATTATGCAGGTTTCAAAGCTGCCTTCGATCAACATCAAACAGACCGCTATCATGGATGAGCGCATCCAGCAGGCTATTCTCAAGGCGGTGCCTGAAGTCAAGAGTGTTGTGTCGCGTGCCGGCGCGGATGAACTGGGTCTGGATCCGATGGGACTAAATGAAACCGATAATTTTCTGGTACTCAAACCACAGGTGGAATGGCGCTCCAAGAGCAAGACCGTCATCGTCGACCATATCCGTACAGTGATGGCCAATTTTCCAGGCGTGGAATACAGCTTCACCCAGCCAATTGCCATGCGCGTGTCGGAAATGCTCACGGGTGCACGTGGCGACATCGCGATCAAAATTTTCGGCACCGATTTAAATAAACTCAATGAAACCGCAGAAAAAATGGTCAAAGTGCTGCAAGGCATCAAAGGCAGTGAAGATGTGTTCACCGTCAAGAACAGCGGCGTGCAGTATTTTCGGGTGCAAATTGATCGCCTGGCTGCAGGTCGATTAGGCCTGAGCGTGGATGACATCGGTACTACCTTACGCGGCCAGATCGAAGGTCAAAACATGGGCACTGTCATCGAGAATGGTCGCCGTACTCCGCTAATACTTCGCGGAGAAGCCGACATACAGCGATCTCCTGCACTGTTCGCCGCCCTGACACTACCACTGCCTAATGGACAAAACGTACCATTATCGGTAGTGACTCACTTGGAACGGGTGGATGGTCCGGTAAAAATTGACAGGGAAAACGGCCAGCGCATGGTCGTAGTACAAAGCAACGTACGCGGCCGTGATCTGGTCGGTTTTGTGGAAGAAGCAAAAGCCGCCGTCGCAACAAAAATCGATTTGCCACAAGGCTATCGCCTGACTTGGGGAGGGCAGTTTGAAAACCAGCAACGTGCCTCTGCCCGCCTTGCCGTGGTGGTACCGGTTGCTCTGGGGATGATTTTCATGCTTCTGTTTGCCACCTTCGGCTCGGTCAGACAGGCAGCACTGGTGCTGACCAACATTCCCTTCGCACTGATAGGCGGCATCTTTGCTTTGTGGATCAGCGGTGAATACATGTCTGTCCCCGCCTCGGTCGGTTTCATTGCGCTGTTAGGGATTGCGGTGCTCAACGGGGTGGTGATGGTATCCTACTTTAATCAATTATACGCGGAGGGTATGGAAATTACACAAGTGGTGTTTGAAGGCGCAAAACGTCGATTACGTCCGGTACTGATGACAGCGAGCATCACCGCATTTGGCCTGTTGCCTGTGCTGTTTGCCAGCGGACCTGGTTCGGAAATTCAAAAACCACTCGCTATTGTCGTCACCGGCGGGCTAATCAGTTCGACGCTGCTCACACTTATCATGCTGCCCATCCTGTATCGCCGCTTTGGCCTTGAACGCAGTAAGGAAAACAAATGAAAAATCCTATGAAAGAAATGAACTGCTGTTTGACACTGGTCTGTCACAGTTCGCTGGAAGAACGCCTGGTTGACCACTTACTTGAACATCCGGACTGGGTACGCGGCTTTTCCCTGACGCATATTGAAGGCGGCAGCCAGAAAGAAAAATTGCCCAGCATGCTGGAACAAGTGCGTGGCCGTTCTCAACGCGTCCAGATTATCACCATTTTGAACCTGGAAGATGCAAGGGAGTTGATCGGTCATCTCAAAATTAAAGAAACCAATTCGGAAATAGCTTATTGGATCACGCCTGTGATCGAGTTCGGGAGGCTGGCATGAGAAAATCAGTTAATAGTGAACAGTGGATAATGGCTAGCGGACTATCAGTGTTGCTGTTAGGCAGTAGCTTGGTGAGTGCGGTAGAAATCAACCGCCCTGACCTGCCGCCAGCGGCACAAGTTGAACGCGCGTTAGATGAAAGCCTGCTGGTCAAGAATGCAATCAGCAACATGGGGCTAGAACAGGCCAATCTGCGCAAATTAAACAGCGGCCCTTATGAATTCAATCTGCGGGCAGGTTCTTCGCAACGCCGCATCGCCGACATCGGGCAGCGTTTAAAGGAGTGGGATGTTGCGCTGGAACGCCAGATAAGATTGCCGGGCAAGGCGGGCATCGACAGGGACATTGGCGCTGCCGGCGTGGCAAGAGCAGACTATGCGTTGGGCGATGCACACCATGAAGCAGGTCGACTGCTGCTCAAGCTCTGGTTCAACTGGCAACGAGAGCAAGTGTCAGCCATGCTTTGGCAACAACAAGTCGGCCTGCTCCGACAGCAGGCACTGATGACTGAAAAGCGGGGCAAGGCAGGGGATGCGCCCAGACTTGAACTCAATCAGGCGCAAGCGGCCTCAGCACAGGCAGGTGTCTCATGGCATCAGGCTCAGCTACGCGCACAACTTGCGGCCAATGAACTGTCATACTCCTTCCCTGCGATTTCACTTCCTGAGCAAGCCGTTTTATCCTTGCCTACGGCGATTGAACATGATCAGGCTTATTGGGAAACACATATCCTTGATGATAATCATGAACTGGGGATGGCGGAGACGCAACGCCATATACAACAACAACTGGTGCTGCGCAGTCGGGCCGATCAGATTCCCGATCCTACCGTGGGCCTGCGTTATGCCAATGAAATGGGTGGCAATGAAAAAGTTACCGGTGTATACCTTACTATGCCTGTACCGGGCGAGCACAGACGTGCTGCGACTGAAAGCCTCGAACAACAAGCCACGATAGCTGCCGATCAGGCAGCATTCGTCAAACGCCGCCTGGAGGGTGATATTTATGCAGCGTATTTGCAGGCTGTAAAGAATTTTGAAACATGGCAACTGGCGCATGAAGCCGCTCAGTCCATCAACAGTAATGCCGAACTGACATATCGGGCTTACATCCTGGGCGAGTCCAGCCTATCGGATAGCCTCACCGCACGCCGCATTGCGCTGGAGTCTTCTTTGACAGACAATCTGGCCAGGTTGGATGCTAATGAAGCTCACTACCGATTATTGATTGACGCGCACCAACTATGGTCAAATGAACATGATTAATCCGGATATTTTCGGTAGCATCGCTGCCACCCTGACCACCACCGCCTTCATCCCGCAAGCCTGGCAGGTATGGCGCACCCGTCATACTGCCGACATTTCGCTAATCATGTATAGCATGTTCACGACAGGCGTCGCACTCTGGCTAATCTACGGACTAATGCTCGCAGCCTGGCCCATCATCATCGCCAACAGCATCACGCTACTACTTGCAGGATCAGTACTGATGATGAAAATCCGATTCGGCTAAACTCGATTTTAAGAGCAGTCTCTGTCGAATTTATTGAAAACCGCATGCGACACTAAAGACAATTGCTTATAACAAATCCGGCTACTATTACTTAAAAACCAGTACTTTTCATTCGTACTGGTTTTTTTGTCCGCCTATAAACGCCCCTTCACAAGCCCTCGTTTAAAACGGGGATTAATATCGCGTCCCTCATTACGGCATCCGGCGCAAATCCATTACAGGCAGCGTTGCACAATTTAAAGCGATGCTGATTAAAAACTCGCAATTTGCAGTTTAATTCGTAAATTCAGGAAGCAATTTGTGTTCTTCCGCATAATGCACCAGATCGACAATATTTTTTAGTCTGAGCTTGTGCAGCAGATTGAGTTTATGCGCACTGACCGTCCTGTCGCTGATACTTAAAAGTTTAGCGATTGCATCGTTGCTATGTCCCTTAATCAGCAGAACAAAAATTTCCTTTTCACGCACTGATAACACAGCCTTAAAATCGACGGCCTCAGTAGCTGCTACGGCATAAGCCAGCTGCTGCGCCATCTGTGGCGTCAGATACCGGCCTGTTTCCATCGTCTTTTTAATAGCCTCCAACAGTGCCGCCGGCAAGCAATCCTTGCCGATATACCCGGAAGCCCCCGCCTGAAGGGTCCGGGACACAACGAGTGTTTCTTCATGCATGCTAAATACCAGCAACTTCAATCTCGGATACCGCAATCTGAGGTGTTGAATCAACTGCGTGCCATTTTCGCCCGGCATATCCAGATCCAGCAGTACCAGGTCAACCTGCTCTTTTTTCAAAATAGCAAATAATGCCTCAGCATTCTCCGCGTCTCCAACGACGGTGACATCATTGCCTGTGCTAAAAAAATGAGACAAGCCCGCACGAACCACTGCGTGATCATCCGTCAACACGATACGTATAGTCATAAAAATTACCAGTATTTATCTGAGTACTGCGCTTCATTGTGCCACGAAAACGCATCAGAGCAAGATGATTTATCCTACTTCCGGGAGTAAGGTATTACTGATAGGCTGGGCGGTTTCAAGCACCAAGTGCAAAAAGTGCTGCGTGATGTAGCTTAAAGTCAAAAGCGTCTGGCATGAACAGTTCAACCGGACATTTGAAACCGAGTGACTTACGTGGACGGGTATTTAATTTCCACG
>CAIWRI010000097.1 GCA_903915035.1 uncultured Nitrosomonadales bacterium
AGACTAGTTGTCGCCTCAAAAATTTAACTTTGAGGTACGGGGGCGACAATGGTTTATTCAGAAGCATTTATCGAGCAGGTATTATTCAAGGTATATTCTCGTGGCCCGCGATCGGTGAAATCGGTCGCGGAAGATCTGAACGTCAGTTATCACAAAGTAAAATATTGGATGAAAGTTAATAAGTCGCGTGCGGCGGGCGGCGCATCTTCATACGTTCAGCAGGGATTAACCACTCTGCCCGATCAAGGTCTATTTCTTTCCACTCAGCCTCTATCAGTTCGCCCGTGCGGGTAAAGGTCAGCGCCATGAGCTGCAATGCATAGGTAGTGGTCAGTGTGCCCTGATAGGTGTCAATATCGCGTAGCAGTTGAGGGAAACCGCCCTTTTCGATTGTGTTGTAATGGGTACGGACCGGGCTTTTTAATGCCTCGCTCATTTTGAATGCCGGATTTTTTTTACACCGATCTGTTGCAATGGCATAACGAAAAACAGCACTGCATCGTTGCAATACACGACTGGCGATTTCCAGCGCCCCGCGTTTTTCGATAGTGCGCACCGCCGCCAGCAATTCGGAAGAGGATATTTCAGCGATAGGACGACTGCCTAATGATGGGAATGCGTCTTGTACCAGCGTGCGAAGTGTTAGCGCCTTGTGCCCTGCCGTCCAGTCGTTTGAGCGATTCTCAACCCACTCACGCGCCACTGCCTCAAAGGTATTTGTTGCCGCTATCTTGTCCTCGCGCTTTTGCGGCTGCTTCGCTGGGGTCTATGTCTTTGGTTATAAGCTTTCTTGCCGCGTCGCACAGTACCCGTGCCTCAACTAAACTCACGTCTGGATATACTCCAAGCGCAAGTGTCCGTTGTTTACCAACAAAACGATAAGTAAGCTGCCAATATTTGCCGCCGTTCCGGTGTATCAGCACATACAGGCCGCCACCATCTGAAAGCTCGCGCGGCTTGGCTTCAGGCTTGGCCTTCTTCACCGCCATATCATTTAATTTCATGGTTTTGCCCCTGTTTGTTGGTAAAAATATTGCTGATTAATCTTTTACCCACACATTTACCCGCAAATCGAGAGTCGTTGCAATAGACGGGATTGCACGGGCTTGAGCATGATATACGCTTAAAGCCAGTGTTTATAAGGGTTTGTTGGGTGGGGTTGGACGGGGTAAAACAGGAATTTGGTGTCCTCGACAGGAATCGAACCTGTAATTGCCCCTTAGGAGGGGGCGGTAATATCCATTTTACGACGAGGACAGCATGCAACAGCTAAGCTGCGGACGCATTCTACCTGAAATCCACTGTAATCAAAACCCTCACACTGGTATCATGCGCCCCTGTCATATGAAAAAGGGAGCCGAAAATGAAATGGTTAGCGATAATCGCTGTATTGATTGCTTTCGCAGCACTGTTGGTATCCAAAGTCTCACGTGCAGGCGAATTGCCGGTTGCAGGCAAGCCCGCGCCCGATTTCAATTTAGCCGATCAACAAGGCCGGCAACACAATTTGCAGGAATATCGCGGCAAATATCTGATACTGTACTTTTATCCCAAAGATGATACGCCCGGCTGCACACAGGAGGCCTGTGCCTTTCGCGATGATCTGCATCAACTGACTGAGCTGGGCGCACAAGTCGTCGGCATCAGTGTGGATGATAGCAACAGTCATGCGGTCTTCGCCAAAAAATATCATCTGCCCTTCCCTTTGCTGGCTGACAAAAAAGGTGAAGTGGCTGCCAGTTATGGCGCTTTGCTGAATCTGGGCATCGTGAAACTCGCCCGTCGTTATACCTTTATGATTGATCCACAAGGCAACATCGAACATAAATACCTGAGTGTGGACACCTCGCGCCACTCCAGAGAAATCATTGAAGATTTAAAGCAATTAAAAGGAAAACCTTAATGTTCTCTCGCGTCAATATTTTTGCGGCCTGGTTCCTGCTGCCGATGACACTGCAAATGGGCTGGATTGCCTTTTTCGGTCGCATGGTGCTCGAAGTGCTGGGCGTTAACACCCATGAAGGCGACACACCGGGACGCCTGGTCGGCGCATTGCTGTTATTCGGCATCATTTTTCTGGTGCTGCATTTTCGCCGTTCCCTGCCGCCGACAGGCAATCCTGAAGGCAAAGGCTATGGCTTCGGTCAGCGACTGGTACTGGCAGCGAATCTGCTGGCATCCTTTTTCTGTTTTTACCAGTTCACGGAATTCATGATTACCAACCATAACTTACGACTGATACTTGATGGCTTTACTGATGCGTTCGGCTACTGGGTCATGGCGCTCTGGGTCATCGGCTTCTCTTTTTTGTATCAATCGTCCCTGCCTAATCAATCCACTCTCCTCGCACCTACAAAATAATGCCATACATCACACTAGATAAAGCCAGTCTCGCCTTTGGTCACGTCGCTCTGCTCGACCATGCCGATTTTCAACTCGATGAGGGCGAACGCGTAGGACTCATCGGACGCAACGGTGGCGGAAAATCCAGCATGATGCGTGTGCTGGCAGGACAAGGCACGCTCGATGACGGACTGGTATGGCGTCAGCCATCCGCACGAATTTGTTACGTCAGTCAGGAACCTGTACTTGATCCGGAAGACAGCGTATTCGATGCGGTTGCCAAAGGGTTGGGTAAATTACAAAAACTGCTGCACGACTATCATCATGTCTCGCATCAACTAGGCGAACCGGATGCCGATTTCGACACACTGTTAGAAGAGATGCAGCACTTGCAGACCCAGCTCGAAGCGGAAGACGGCTGGTCGGTACAGGCCAGAATTGAGACGGCCATCGCTAAACTCGATCTTGACCCGGACCGACTGGTCGGCAATTTATCCGGTGGACAGCGTAAGCGCGTAGCGCTGGCACAAGCACTGGTGGCTGAACCTGATGTGCTGATTTTGGACGAGCCTACCAACCATCTGGATTTCACCTCCATCGACTGGCTGGAAGGCCTGCTGAATAACTTTGTCGGCAGTGTGTTGTTTGTCACCCATGACAGGCGTTTTCTGGACAACGTTGCCACGCGCATCGTGGAACTGGATCGCGGCAAACTGGCCGGCTTTCCCGGTAATTTCACCGCCTATCTGGCGCTCAAGGAACGCATGCTGGCCGATGAAGCCGTCGTTAATGCCAAGTTCGACAAGGTGCTCGCGCAGGAAGAAGTCTGGATACGTCAGGGCGTGAAAGCCCGCCGTACCCGCAATGAAGGGCGTGTGCTGCGTCTTGAGCAATTGCGCCGGGATCGCTCAGCCCGTCGCGAAAAACAAGGCAAAGTGGAGATGACGGTGGATACCGGTGAGCGCTCAGGCAAGTTGGTCGCTGAACTCTCCAATGTCAGCAAGGCCTACGGCGGACGAACGCTGATCAATGATTTTTCCTGCCGCATTCAGCGCGGCGACAAGATCGGCCTGTTGGGGCCTAACGGTGCCGGCAAAAGCACCTTGCTCAAAATTATTCTGGGTGAAATTGAAGCTGATTCGGGTGAAGTTAAGTTAGGCACCAAAATGTCGGTCGCTTACTTCGACCAGTTGCGCGAACAGCTCGATGAAAACATGACGCTGGTCGATACCATCAGCCAGGGCTCGGACTTTGTCGAGATTGGCGGACAGCAAAAGCATGTCATCAGCTATCTGGGCGACTTTTTGTTCCCGCCCGAGCGCGCCAGATCGCCGGTGAAGAGTTGCTCAGGTGGTGAGCGCAACCGCTTGCTGTTAGCGCGCCTGTTCACACAACCTGCTAATGTGCTGGTACTGGATGAACCTACCAATGATCTGGATATTGAGACACTGGAATTGCTCGAAGAGTTGCTGGCCAACTACGACGGCACGCTGTTCCTGGTCAGCCATGACAGAGCTTTCCTTGATAACGTCGTCACTCAGGTAATCGCCTTCGAAGGTGACGGAAAACTGCAGGAATACGTCGGCGGTTACGAGGATTGGATACGGGTGCAAAAGTATCAGGCTGCTGCAGCCCAGGCCAAACCTGCCGCCACGCCACCCCGCGTTGCAGTCGCCGAAAAACCCAAAGCGCCCTCTAAACTGAACTATAAGGAAGCGCGCGAACTGGAAGATTTACCCAAACGCATCGAGATTCTGGAGAAGGAGCAGATCGACATCGCCGCTCATCTGGCTGACGGCACGATCTTCCGCAATGATGCCAAACGTGCCAAGCAGTTGCAAGCGCGCAATGAAGCGATAGAATCAGAAGTCGCTACCATTATGACGCGCTGGGAAGAACTGGAAAAGCGCAGCAACAGCTAAATGAATGAGTTTCTGACTGGTGTTAATTTTTGCATGTCTCATCTGAATTAGACAGCGAGGTGAAATATGTTTCAGAAAATAAATTCCTCGCAGCGCATGTAAAAAAACCGGACTTCCCGCAGCTTCGGCAAGCGAATATGCAAGGGCGTTTTAACAAACAGACCGGCAGGTTTCTGAGTGAAAACGCCTTATAAACCATTGCATTGAAATATAGATTGGCGTAAAGTCAGGCCTTGGTGAAGGCAGGGAGTTGCAGTCACATCAATTCATATAAAGACAATAATCATGAAAAAAATAGTTCTGTCTGTCACAACCGTGATGATTGCCGCCGCATTTGCACCGGAAGCTTCTGCCTTGCCGGTCTTCGCACGTCAAACCGGCATGGCCTGTTCGGCCTGTCACTTCCAGCATTTTCCACTGCTCAATCGTTTTGGCCGCGCCTTCAAATCAGCTGGTTTTACCATGATGGGTGCACAAGCCGTTGTTGAAGAAGAAGATAACAAGGAAAAGACGCTGTCAATTCCCTCCAACTTGAATATGGCGATTTTGACTAGTCTAGGCTATGTCAAAAATAATTCAACGCCTGACACGAGCGGCGTGACCAAGAATCTCGGTAACGGCTACTGGGCGCTGCCGGGCACACAGGAAAGCGGCGGCGACTCTGAAGCCTCGTTGTTCATTGGCGGACGGGTGAGCGAGTTTGCCGGTTTTCTGAGCGAAATTACCCTGGCACCAACGGCAGCACTGGATTCTGCCAAGATGCCGATTCTGTTTCCGGTAGGCAATGCGCGCGTGGGTTTTGTACCTTTCACAACCAACGGTCAGGGCGCCTCCTATTCGATGGAAACGCTCAATACCGGCGCGAATGCCATCCATTCGATGAGCAATACCGTAGGTCCTAATGGCACGTTTATCAATGCGATCTCCGCCCAGCAATACATCGGTACGGCGACAGGTGCGACAGGTATCGGCATTGTTGCGACCAGCGATATGGGCTTTTTCAACCTGACCAAATATTCGCAATCGGATATAGTCAATGCTCAGCCTGCTGCGCTGGGCTCAACCTATCTGCGTCTGGTCGGCCTGTTTGATCTGGGAGATTGGGACGCTGGTGTCGGTATTCAAAACTGGAGCGGTTCATCTGCAATTTCTCCTGGATCTGCTACTTTTAACAATGAGGGTATTTATACTCAAGGATCTGTGTCAATGATGCAGCAAACCCGCGCCAGTGCGATCGACGGTCAGTTGCAGGGGCAGATAGGCGACATGCCGCTGGGTATCTATGCAAGTTATGCTAGAGCCCCCGCAGCAGCCGGCGATGCGATAAATACTTACAACGGCGGTACGATGACGCGCAGTTCATTCAATATCGCTGCGGAACTGGGTATATTGCCTAATCTTGCCACGCTCGGTGTGGCGATTCGTCAGGGTAAAAGCGGTGTAGACCAAGGTTATGCAAATGCGAGTGTCGCTAATGGTGTTAATGCGACCGACAATGCGTTTTATCTGACCGCCACTTACAAGTTGCAGCAGAACATGCTGGCGAGACTGTCTTATGTCAGCAATAGCGGCAGTTTCTGGAGTCAAGCTAATGATCCAAAAAACACTACAAATGTCACCAATAAACAGGTGTTAGGCAGCAAAACCACCATGATGAATATGTACGTGCTGTTCTGACCAGTCCGGGGCTGTCGTACTTGTTGCGCCGCTTGCCTGAATTGGCCAAACGGCGCTTGCTAGCTTCTTGCATTACACCGTTATTTCCCTCGCAGTTATAAATAAGCTGAGCAGGCTCAAGAAATATCGCCTTGAGCCTCTCATAAACCACCCACTCACAACGATCACTCCCGTTTTCCACCATCGGCATAAGCTGAGGCCAAAAAAATCACGTGCGATTGCAACTTTATTAATAATTCGTTAGTCTTATGCCTGTTGCAGCCACGCCGTATAACTTTTAAGGAGTACTTATATGCAATATCCCAACCAATTTGCGACCACAACCGGCAGGATTGCCACCGAGCAAAACAAGGTTCTACGCAACACCTACATGATGCTGGCCATGACCATGATCCCCACCGTGATCGGCGCATTTATCGGTCTGTCGGTTAATTTCACCTTCATGGCACAACATCCGCTGATGGGTACGTTGCTGATGTTCGGCTCCATGATGGGTCTGTTGTATGCCGTCACGGTCCTGCGCAACAGTATTTGGGGGATTGCAGCCCTGTTAAGCTTCACGCTGGTTGCCGGCATCTTTTTAGGCCCTATACTGCAAGTTGCCTTGCATTTCAAGAATGGCGCACAGTTGATCGGCATGGCAGCCGGCGGCACGGGGTTGATTTTCTTCAGCCTGGCAACGCTGGCTACGGTAAGCAAGCGGGATTTCAGTTTCATGAGCAAATTTCTGTTCATCGGTCTGATTCTGCTGGTCGTCGCGTCACTTGCAAACATTTTCTTTGCCATTCCGGCTTTATCACTGACCATTTCCGCGATTGCCATACTGATATTCTCGGCCTACATCCTTTTTGACATCAGCCAGATCATTCACTGCGGCGAAACCAACTACGTGATGGCAACGATGTCACTGTATCTGGATATTTACAATATCTTTGTCAACCTGTTGAGCCTGTTGATGGCTTTAAGCGGCGAAAGAGATTAACCCTGTTTGAATAAAAAAGCGGCCTTCGGGTCGCTTTTTTATTTCAATCATTCAACCTCACTCCATTGCAAGATATGCGTATCCGCAATACTACCCGTCATGAATGGCATCAAGATGCCATTTACCATCCAGATGCCTAATTTCTCAATAACTCATGGCAGGACACTCAACGCCGCCGCGTTTCGAATGAGCGTTGAGAGCGGTTCGATGGCGTTGATTAGCAAGAGGCGATCCATCAAATACGGCCAGAAGTAAATGTCCGGCTTGCGACAGCTTTTCTTCAGGCGGGTGAAGGTATCACAACATTGACGCCCCAAGTTACTGCGTGCTCCACCCCTTTTGTAATAAAAGCTTCACGATTGTTTAACATTAATTTAAGTCTTCTTGCGTAAATTGCGCTGAGCGAATTATCTGGCAGTAGCTGCTAGATTTCAGTAAGTTTAACCATCGTTACGATACGCATTAAGGGAATTAAAAGTGAACAATAAATCTGCATTACCGCTGTTGAGCCGAAAACTACCGGCTTATTTTGCACTTTCGATATTGGCATGCGCGGTGAGCAGCGCTTATGCCGCTGATGTAACTGATCTGGGCTCAGTCGGTGCATCCGATTCTTCAACGGGTGTATCAGGCAAAGCCGCAACTGTCGCTATATCACAAGGTTCTTTATCGGCCCGTTCGGCGCAATCTACCATCAGTAATGAATTTGTTCGCGAATTTACCTCGCCGATTGCCACTTTCGATCAGGCTATCGCCATGGCACCCGGGATGTTTGCCACATCCCCTAATGGCGTGGGGCTAGGAGATGCATCAATCACCATGCGCGGCTATTCGGATAGCAATGCGGTGATTAGCTTTGACGGCATTCCATTTAACGACACCAATGGTGTCAGTCACCACCCCTGGGCATTTTTTCCCAGTCAGTTTGTCGGTGGTGCGGTGATAGATCGTAGCCCGGGTTCGGCAGCAACCATCGGTCAGGCTACTTTCGGCGGCAATGTCGACATCCTGTCACGTACTCTGGAGGCAAAACAACGCACCACGCTGACGACTTCCTATGGTACCTGGAATACCTCTTTGATCGGTATTGAACATGAAACAGGTCAATTCGGTGCTGATGGCAATCAGAATCTGTTGATCAACGCGCATCAGATGAAGTCGGATGGTTATCAAACTTTCAATGATCAGAATCGCGATGCAGTTTCGGTCAAATATCAATATACCTATTCACCTGACACCGTCGTTACCGCCTTTGCCTCATATCTGAATTTGAAATCCAATACGCCGGCAGTCAAGGGCGTTTCACGCGCGAATGTCAATGCAGGCAATTATAATTATCTGCTGAGCGATACGCCAGGCACAGCGAATTATTTCGGCTATGAATTTTATAATATCGATACCGACTTCAACTATATCGCATTATCATCAAATCTGGGCAATGGCTGGCAGCTGGATGATAAAGTCTATGTTTATCGTTACTGGAATAAGCAAAATTACAACAACTTCAAATATGGCGCTAATGGCCTTACTGTAAGCCCTACGCCAGGACCAGCTACAGGTATTGATAAACTCAATTCCTATACCACCAAGGGTAACTTGCTGCGGGTAAGTCACGAAACCTCAACCGGTACACTGCGTGCCGGCTTGTGGACAGATGTGGCAAACAGTTTCCGTTATCAATATCCTGACAATCCAGCCACCCTGGTGGATCAGGCTGTGCCAAAGTTCAGTGAAACCTATCAGACAGTGTCTGTGCAACCTTATGTTGAATATGAATTTAAGGTAACACCGGATTTGAAAGTAACCCCGGGCGTAAAATACGCTTCCTATCATCAAAGTTTTGTTCATCTGGCGGATAACGGCGGTGCAGTCGGGAATTTGAATGGTGCTGCCAGCGTAACAAATTCGATCACTTACACCGATGTATTGCCATCCTTTGATGTGCACTACCAGTTGCGTCCAAACTGGGCTAGCTATTTTCAATATGCCAAGGGTGATCAGATTCCTTCAACCAGTGTTTTCGACGTTAAAAATGCAGTGGTTGCAACCCCGCCTAAGGCAACAAAATCTGCAACTACTCAGATAGGCTCGGTATGGAAGTCTGACAAATATACGCTAGATGTGGACTTGTATCATACAAAACTGGATAACCCGTATTCACAAACGACAGACCTGTCAGGGAATCCTGTGTTTACGCTGAACGGCAGTCAAATCAATCAGGGTATTGAAGCCGAAGGCACTATTGTATTGGGTAGTGGCTTTAGTCTTTACGGCAATGCAACTTACGGCAGTGCAAAGTACGATACCGGTTTGTGGGTAGCGGGCGCACCTAAAGATACAGAAACACTGGGTCTGACCTACAAGATGCATGACTGGAATGTGGGCGGTTTTGCCAAGCGCGTAGGCCAAATGTATAACGACAATGGTGGTACCCATCAAGCGTTCCTGCTGGCCCCGGTTACAGTGACGAATTTGTTCGTCAACTATCAACTCAAAAACCCGCTAGCGAGTACTAAGTTGGCGACAATTCAGTTTGATGTTAATAATCTGTTAAATAAGCATAGTATTACCAGTGTGGCAGCAGCAGGAACAAGCACGAGTTCAAGTGCGGCCCCATCAAATGCGGATCTGTTAGCCGTGTTGCCTGCCCGTAGCATGAATGTCACACTGAAGCTTGATTTCTGATAAGCTAACTGTAATATAACCTGCTACAACACCAAAACCCGCCATGAAGGCGGGTTTTGCTTTGTCAGGCTGGCGCTTTGTCATACTTTTGAAATATTTCTGTCATAAAATACTATTTTCTATGCTGTGTAAACTTTAGCTATGACCATTCTGCTGGTTGAAGATGATCCCATGGTAGGGACAAGTTTGATCCGGGCGCTTAATGATGCTGGAATGATGGTTGACTGGATCAAAGACGGAGCTCAGGGTGAAGTTGCAATTGTCTCCGGCAGCTATAGTCTTGTGCTGCTTGATTTAGGACTGCCGTTAAAATCCGGGCTGGAGGTTTTAAAATCGATACGCGAGGCCGGAAATAAAACCCCGGTTTTTATTATCACTGCACGGGAAAAGATAGACGATCTTGAATCCGGGCTTGATATGGGTGGAGATGATTACATTATCAAGCCATTCAGCCTGAAGGTACTACTGGCAAGAATTCATAGAATACTACGCAGACATGGCAAGGAGAAGGTGTCCGTACTAAGTAACGGTGAGATTGCCATCAACTTGATGAGCTATAAAGCAAGCTATCGTGGCATAACGCAGTTGCTGACGTTCAAGGAATTGGCCTTGCTACAGGCGCTGATCGAACATCCCGGCTTAATCCTTTCGCGAACTCAACTTGAAACGCATTTGTATAGCGGGATACAGTTGGTAGATAGCAATGTGGTTGAAGTATTGATTCACGCCTTGCGCAAAAAATTTGATCCTCAAATTATCCGCAACGTACGGGGTATCGGCTGGATGGTTGTCAATCACACTTTATGTTCTCATTAAAAAAACAACTCATAGGCTGGTCAATCGGGCTGTTGGCGGTAATAGGAGTATGTGCGGGCAGTTTTTCCTATTTTCAGGCTCAAAAAGTCGCAAGTATTTTTCTCGATCATCAGTTGCGTCTGGTTGCCGGTAGTGTCGACGAAGGATCGCAACTGCCGGCTATGCAAGCCAAGTTTCTGACAGCAAACAAGGATGAACAGAAAAATGGCTTTGTTATTCAAGTTTCCCTTGCCAGGGAGCTGGCGCACTCGTCCCGCCCGGATTTCGACCTTCCTCTGGCGCGTTTTACCGGCTACTCAGATGTGTTATTCGGAGGCGAAACATGGCGTGCATATACTATCGTTTATGCTGATCGCACTGTGCAGGTTTCACAATCTGATCTGGTGCGTAGTGAAATAGCCAATGATGCAGCATTGAGTTCGGTACTGCCGATTGCCGTGTTATTTCCCCTGTCATGGATACTGGTGGTATTCGGTGCGGGACGTATTTTGAAGCCATTGGAGGATGTAACGCAAGCTGTCACGCTAAGAGATGCGGCCAGCCTGTCTCCGCTTGCTATCCGAAGTATGCCGACAGAAGTGGCCCCGCTGATTACCGAGATCAATGGCTTGTTTGAGCGTATTCATCAGTCCATTGAATCGCAACGTCATTTTGTTCTGGATGCGGCACATGAATTGCGAAATCCGCTTGCTGCGCTACAGTTGCAAATTGAGAGTTTGACACATAGTCACTCGCCGGATGATCTGGACATTCGCGTCCAGGCGTTAAGAGCAGGGATCTTGCGGGCGTCGCATATTGTCAGCCAGTTGTTAAAGCTGGCCCGTCTGGATGCAAAAGTTGAGCGGATGAAATATCAATTTGATTTAAGCGAGCTGACGAAGTCTTGCCTGAGTTCGTTTATTCCCGTTGCTGAAAACCGGCATATTGATCTTGGCATGCTGTGCGAGCAACCGGCGATGATTTTAGCAAGCAAAGATGAGCTGCGAACTTTATTCGATAACCTTCTGGACAATGCTATTCGCTATACGCAATGCGGGGGTCAGATTGATGTCAGTGTCGAGGTTGCAGGAGAAAAAGCCATTGTCACTATTATGGATAACGGTCCCGGTATTCCGGAGGCTTTGCTGTCGCGTGTTTTCGATCGTTTTTTTCGTGTAGGCAACGATAAAACCGAGGGAAGCGGCATAGGACTGGCCATCGTGAATTCAATCGCCGCGCGTGAATCCGCCGAGCTAAAATTGGCCAACAGGCAGGATACACATGGTCTTATCGCGATGGTCTCTTTTAATCTCCTGAAGGCGAACTTTGTAATCGAGCACTTTGAACTGTAACAAAAAGTTCATCTTTGTTTCACATTGAGATAAGTCTCAGCGTTTATTCTATCGGACAGTGATAGTTACAGCCTTAATGTGCTTTATTTGATTTCGATGTTAATCAAATTCCTCAGGAGAAAAAAATGCAAGTTGGATTTAATTTTAAAATGAAACAACTGGCTCAGTTGATATTGAGCGGCGCGTTGATTGTTACGGCTCAGGCATCACAGGCTCAGGTAGCTGTTGATCTGGGTGCGGTGCAAAGCAGCGCTGGCGTGAGTGATGCACCGGAAAAAAATAAGGATTCCGCGAGTTATCAGGCGCCCACTCAGGGCTCCTTGATTGCTACCCAGCCGCAGTCTATTATCAGTGAGCAATACATCCAGCACAATGCCTCTGCTACGGCAAACTTTACCGATATCGTCAATATTGCGCCCGCGGTAAGCAGCATAGATCCCAATGGACCGGGCTTGATGGAATCACAATCGCTGACATTGCGCGGCTTTGAAGACGGGCAATTCAACGTCACCTTCGACGGTATTCCCTGGCAGGACTCTAACGACTTTACGCACCATTCCACTTCATACCTGATGGCGCACGATCTCGGTGGAATCGTTATTGATCGAGGTCCTGGCGATGCAAGCAACATCGGTATGACGACCTTCGGTGGCACCATGGCTATCAAATCCAAAAATCCTTCGACAGAAGCCTCTTTCACACCCTACACGAGCTTCGGTAGTTTCAATACGCGACTCGCAGGAGTGGAATTTGATACCGGCGTGATGAAAGATTATGGCGATGCAAGTGCCTTCATCGATTATGAAAAACTGACCTCTGATGGTTTCTTAGCCAATAACAGTTTACAACGCGACAACCTGTTCGCCAAGTTAGTCAAACCCGTATCTGATAGTACCGTGCTGACATTTGTCGCTATGCATAACAGTCTTCATCAAAATACATCGGCTAACAATGGCGGCGTATCGCTTGCGTATATGCAAAAGTATGGTTACAACGCCGGATTGATCAATGATCCTACCAGTCAGTCCTATCTTGGCTACAACTATGACGACATCAGGTCGGACATGGAATATTTTGACATTACGACCCAGCAGGGCGACTGGACGATAGACAATAAGGTCTATACCTATGCCTATTATCACAACGGTTTTCAAGGTAATGACGTAGGCGGGACTAACCAAGTCAGCTCGAATCCAGCAGTAAACGGTAACGGCACAGCTTACGGAGCGAATAATGTACCAGGCTCTCCAATCGTGCAAAACTACAGATCATGGGGTGATACGCTGAAAACATCGACGCCGATGGGTTCGGGCAAAATAGATTTAGGTATTTGGTTTGATCATCAAAGCAACTACCGTGTTGCATATGGTTCGGATTTGACCTTGAATGGCGCTTTAGACCCGAACGCAGGTTACGGCAGGATAATCAATGATACGCTAACGACCATACAGCCCTACGCCCAGTACGAATGGAAGGTCACTAATGCGTTGACGATTACGCCCGGTTTGAAATACTCGAATTTCACGCGTAGCTTTGATGCGCCCATCATGCAAGGCTGGGGTGGTCTTCCGTACAACGGATCATCAACATACGCGAAGGCACTGCCTTCCCTTGATGCACATTACATGATACAGCCGAACTGGAGCGCATATGCACAATATGCGCAAGGATTCGAGGCGCCAATTATGCAGGCATTCCAGAAGCCGAATGTGGACACAAGCACAATCAAGCCAACAGAAACCGACAATTATCAGCTCGGTACAACATGGAAGGACGAGCGTCTGACCATTTCAGCCGATGCATATGAGATCGTCTCGAAAAACTGGATGCAGGGTGTGGGTATACAAAATGGCGTGTACGTGTACGGTGACGCCGGAAATGTAAACTTCAGCGGTGCTGAAGGCGAAATCACCTATAACGTCGGTAGCGGTTTCAGTTTGTATGGAAACGATGCAATCATTCGTTACGATATCAAGAACCCGGCATCATTTGCTTCTGCCAAGGTGGGTGGTAACAGTTATCAGAACGGCACTTCGCTGAACAACGTACCTAAAAATACCATGGCCGCAGGGGTGATCTATAACCGTGGACCGGTCTACGCCTCGTTGATGGCAAAAGAAACAGGCGCGCGTGCTAGCGGTCAAGACGCAAATGGCAATCCGCTGTATTTCGGCGCATATACGATTACTAACTTCAACACAAGCTATGCCCTGAATGAAATTGGTGGCTGGGGAAAGAAAGCGAGCATCGGGTTCCAAGTCAATAATATTACTAACAAAAAAGGGTTGTATGCTTCAAATGGCAACGATGCAGCCGGAAACCCGTTGTACTTTGTGATACCCACTCGCAGTTATATGCTGAGCCTGTCGGTTGGTTTGTAATTAGTCTGACTAGGTAATAAAGCTGTTTTGACAGGGAGGCACTGAGATATTTTTTCGCAAATAAATCCGTGCTCCCCCTATGTTTTCTAATTTACCTGTAGGGATATAAACACACTATTATGAATATCAATCACATTTTTGCACTGGCCAATGAATCGGGCGGCACCCTTTACCTGATGGCTTTATTGTTGCTGGTTGCGCTGACTGTCATCGTCGAGCGCAGTCGCTACCTGTCCAATATGCAGGAGGGCGGAGCTGAACTGATCAAGCGGCTCAAAGTACCGGATGCACAGATTAGTGCAATAAACTTACCTGAAAAGTTTACCCAGTTGCCACACGCGCGCCTGTTTGAGGTGCTCAAAGCAGAAGCGGATAACGTTGATAGAATCAGCCTTGACGGTCATCTCGAAGAAGTCATCATGCATGAAGTACCCGCGCTCGATCATTCGCTGTGGATGCTCGATACGGTGATTACCCTGGCACCGTTGCTGGGATTGTTCGGCACCATTATCGGTATGTTCAATGCATTTCACGTGTTAGGAGATGTGTCCAATGATCCGACCCAGGTAACCGGCGGTATTGCCGAGGCACTGTTAGCCACCGCCTCAGGATTGCTTATCGCCATGATAGGGCTGGTATTTTTTAATGCCTTATACACTCGCGTGCGCGTCATCATGCATCAGCTTGAAACGATCAAGATCATGATGCTGAACCGTTATGAGCAATCGGGCGCGCAACGCCCCTCTGAACAAGTCGGCACCCTGCGGGCTCAGGCGAGGGCTTAACATGAGGTATATGACAACTCGCAAAGTGCGCATCGAGATTATTCCGATGATCGATATCATGCTGTTTCTTTTGGTTTTCTTCGCTATGCTTACCTTGCGTATGATTCCGGCGTCAGGGCATGTTACCAAACTGCCGACGAGTTCAACGGCGGTGACGATTCCGCCGGCAAAATTGCTGGTTGAAATCGGTCGGGATGGCGCTTTGCAGGTCGAAAAACGTATTCTGACTCTGGTGCAATTGACCGATTTGTTGCGTAGTCGCGACAGCAGCAAAACGGCTGTGACGATTGCCGGAAATGATACGGCTTCCTTGCAGCAGGTAATGAGCGTGATTGATGCGGTCAAGGCCGGAGGTGCCAGTGAAATTGGTCTTGCCGCACGCACGGCTAAATAATGACTACACCTACTCATCCATTACAGGCGTTTAGCCTGGCTATTTTGTTGGAAGCTATTTTGCTGCTAGGTGTTGGTGTGGTCATGGCCGGAGCTGAAAACGAAAAACCTGTGCTAAAACCTGTCACGATTACCTTGCTTAATGAAGAAAAGTTGCTTGAGAAACCGCCTGAGAAACAGCCTGAGAAGGTGCCTAAAAAACAGCCCGAACCCAAATTGGCAAAACCAAAAGTTGTCCAGCGGCAAACGCCACGACCGCCTGTCACGCCTTTGCCGGTCGAGCAAGCCTTACCTGTCGCGCAGCTGCCGACAGCGTTTACCCGGCCTGAGCCGCTACCGGTCGCGACACCGGTGCCTGATACCAGTAAGGCTAAAATAAGCAATCTATATGCAGCAAAAGTTCATGCAGCCGTGCAAGCGGCACATTATTATCCACCTGCTGCGGCGGCCTTGCGTTACTCCGGGCGTGTCAGAGTAGCGTTCCATTTGCGTGACGGTGTTCCCGCTAATCCGCAACTACTAGTGCCTAGTGGCTATGGCATCATCGACCGGGCCGCATTAAGTGCGGTGCAAAATGCGCAGTATCCTGAGCCACCTCAGGAATTACGCGGTGAAGATATGGTTTATCAGGTTTGGGTTGAATTTACGCTGCAATAGGGATTTTATGCTTAAGTTAATATTAAATAAATCCACAATTTGTCTGTTTGCAAGCCTTGTCATGATTGCTGCGCAGGCAGCGGATGGCACAGCCTATGTGGTTCTGGGGGAAAACGGGCAACAGTTGGCGAGGCTCTTGACGAGCGAGGCGCAATGTCCGTTGATACGCTTCGATGAGAGCGATGTGAGAATGGATGAGCGTGCCGCACCCGCCGCTTTGCCATTGCGCACAACACGCTCGGCAGTTGCTGACTCCAAACCGTCAGTGTTTCCGTTGCGCACTTGCGAGAAACTCATCCCGCCGCAGACCCTTCATGCTTTGATTGGCAGTCAATCTTTGCCGTTGCGACCGGCAAAGATTGACCGTATTGTGGTCATTGGTGATACCGGCTGCCGGTTGAAAAAGGCGGATGGTGCCTATCAAGCCTGCAACGACAGTGCGCGCTACCCCTTTGCCCAAATAGCAGCTGCAGCTGCAAACTGGAAACCGGATTTGGTGGTGCATGTGGGCGATATGATTTATCGTGAAAATGCCTGTGCAGATGATCATCCCGGTTGCAAAGACAGTCCCTGGGGGTATGGCTGGGATGCCTGGCAGGCAGACTTCTTTGCGCCTGCGGATGTGCTGTTGAAAGCAGCACCCTGGGTAATGGTGCGTGGCAACCATGAGTCTTGTGCCAGAGCAGGACAGGGCTGGTGGCGCATGATAGATCCCCATCCCTTAGTGGCCGGGCAGGATTGTAATGATGAGAAGAATGATGATCAAGGAGATTATAGCGATCCCTATGGCATTTTTTTGGATGCGGATGCTCAGTTGATCGTCATGGATACCTCAAACACGCTCAATGGCGTCATTCCGGAGGGAGACGTTCGCCAGGACAAATACCGTGATTTGTATCGCAAAATTGATAAATTGTCGCAACAGGCGGTTTACAATATTCTGGCTAATCATCATCCGCTACTGGGCTTTGCCGCGACCCAGGACAAACAGGGCCAGGTAACGCTGCGGCCGGGTAATCAGGGTATGCAGTCTGTATTCGCTGCGATTAATCCCTTGCTACTACCACCGCGCATAGATGCCTTGCTGTCCGGCCATGTTCATCTTTGGCAGCAGGTCAGCTTTTCCAGTCCGCACCCTACGCAATTTATTGCCGGCTTCTCGGGAACCGAAGAAGATACCGTACTGATTCCTGAACACTTGCCGGCAGCTGCAACGCCGGCAGCGGGGGCCGTTGTGGAACAATTCAGCTCATGGGTTAACGGATTTGGTTTCATGACGATAGAACGCAAAGGCGCCACGCAGTGGGATGTCAAAGTATGGGATACCGACGGAGTGCTGCGCAACAGTTGCACCGTAGCCGGTAAACATTCGATTTGTGAGCAGGCACAAGTCAAATAGCTCACGCCGCTTAAGCAGCTAAAAAGGAATGGCATGGATTTTAAAATTTCATCAATAAATATACAAAATAAACAGGGTTATGGCGCAATTGCCAGAGTGCTGCACTGGGGTATGGCCTTTTTAGTCGTGCTTGCTGTTTGTGCCATCGAAGTTAAAGGACTCTTGCCGAAAGGACCGCTGCGTCACACAGTCAGTATCTGGCATTTTCAGGCGGGGCTTTGTGTACTGTTTTTGCTTTGCATCCGCATTGTATGGCGGCTGACCCATCCGGCCCCGCCCATCGTTCCACCGCTGTCCGGATTGCAGCAGCGCCTCTCCGGCATAGGCCATTTATCCCTGTATGCGCTGATGCTGATACTGCCAATTTTGGGTGTGTTAGCCCGGCAGAGCAAGGGCAATGCGGTGGATTTTCTGGGCTATATGTTGCCGGTATTGCTTGATAAGGGCAGTGGTGCAGCGTCTGTGCTCAGGAATCTTCATTCCACGCTGGGTAATGTGCTGATAGGGCTGGTAGCGATACATGTAGCACTCACATTTTACCATCATCGCATACGCAAGGATAATACCTTGCTGCGCATGTTGCGCTAAATTTCCCTCAACTGATAATTAAACGATATCAGGCACACTCAGCCTGAAAATTTTAAACTGGATATCATCATGCTTATTAAGCCTTCGACGTTGTTTTTTTGTGCTTGTTTGTTCATCAGTCCCTTCACACAGTCAGCCCCGCTATCCGGTAACGCTGTACGGCTTAATCGCTTTCCTGTCGGCGGTGAAGGCCATTGGGATTTGCTAAGCTACGACGCGAAACGCCATCATCTGTTTATCAGTCGAGCAACGCATGTTCAGGTCTTTGATACAGATAGCGGAAAACTGATCGGCGATATTCCTGACACGAAGGGGGTGCACGGCATTGCCATCGCAGAAGATCTGAATCTGGGTTTCACCAGTAACGGCATGAGTAATTCAGTGACGGTATTTAATTTAAGCACGCTGGCGGTCATTCAGACTCTGCAAATTTCCGGTGTGAATCCAGATGTCATCCTGTATGAGCCAAAGACCAGGCATATTGTGACTTTCAACGGGCTATCTGCCAATGCAACCGTGATTGATGCCATGTCCTTGAAAGAAATCGCAACGATCGCTTTACCCGGTAAACCGGAGCTTGCCGTCAGCGATGAGGCGGGTAATATTTTCGTTAATATTGAGGATAAGAATGAAATTGCGGTGATTGATAGCACTGCGAACAAAGTGTTGAAATATTTTTCACTGGGCAGCGGTGTTGAGCCTACCGGTTTAGCGCTTGATAATGCGCACCACCGGCTGTTTTCTGTTTGCGCTAACCAGAAAATGGTCATTCTGAATGCGCAGACTGGTGAGCTTATCGCCGAGCTCAAAATAGGTACCGGCCCCGATTCAGCGGCCTTTGATCCGGAGCTGGGTATTGCCTTGAGCTCAAATGGTGACGGGACGCTGACGCTGATCAAAGAGACGGACCCTGAACATTTTTCAGTGTTGCGTAATATCGCAACGCAAAAGGGCGCACGGACCATGGCTTATGATGCAACGCAACACCGGGCTTATCTTGTGACGGCTGCCTTTGGCAAAACGCCGACTGTCAGCAAAGAACAGCTCAAGCCGCGCCCCGCTATCCTAGCCAATAGTTTTACCGTATTAAGCATTTCATTGCAGCCGTAGTTCAAAACGATTTTGCGGCGGCTGAACTGTCAGCCAAGCACGGTGCCGATGCAGCCGGAGCAGCGATCAGTTCAAGCGCGAACCGGTCAGCTGCTGCCTTAGTATTTTGAAGTATTTGCAAAATACATCAGTAGCATAAAAATCATTTGCGTTTTTTAGCGATAAAAAAAGCATGCGGACGATGATTACGGGAAAATCAGCGCCAAAGTGAATGAATTGATCGTGCGCTGCGACCATCTTAAATCCCGCACGGCTAATGCCAGTCGATTGCCGCCGCAACGGGCAGAAACGCTGCTTAAGCAGGCTTTAATGTGAAGCTATTGAAATTAAAATAATTTTACTTATGCCAAGCGCTTACCAGCAAGAACTTGCTCACCTGAAACTCCGCCTTTTTTACTTCCTTTGCTGCAAATAACCAGAAGCCTGCATCGAACAACAGGTCGAAATGTATAGGCCATTTGGCATATTGTTTTGAGGTGCAATAGGCGTTATTGTTCGTGCCAAGGGGTCGCCGGGTTTCTCAAGAGGACGTGAACGGCAAGCAATCGCAAAGAGCCGAAAAGAGACATCAACTGGCCTGCAAG
>CAIWRI010000098.1 GCA_903915035.1 uncultured Nitrosomonadales bacterium
GATCCTGACGACCGGCCGCTTCATACTGACTAATAGAATCACGTCGCTGCTTGTTCATCTTTTCGATAATTGCAACCACATCAGCATCAGACAACTCGACACGCTCATCCACTTCACGTTGCTTCATCGCCGCCAACAACAAACGAATAGCCGAGAGCCGTGCCGTATCTTTGGCACGCATCGCGACTTTCATGTCATCAGTAATTTGTTGGTTTAAACTCATTGCTTAAGTTTGTAAGCAGAAGCTTAGTAAAGCTTAGGTGGCAGAGTCTGGCTGCGCAAACGCTTGTAATGACGCTTAACTGCAGCGGCCAATTTACGTTTGCGTTCAGCAGTTGGTTTTTCATAAAATTCGCGCGCACGCAAATCGGTCAGTAAACCAGTCTTTTCTACGGAACGCTTGAAACGACGCATTGCGACTTCAAACGGCTCATTCTCTTTAACACGTACTGTTGTCATCTGCGAACTACCTTTTACCAAAAAATTGAGGGGGCGATTCTACCAAAACCATCATCGCATAACAACTGCTATTTCATCACCAGCGCAAATAAAAGCAGATTTAATTTACAGCAGCGTAATTCTGGCGAATTTGCGCTTACCCACCTGCGCTACGACTACCCGCCCCGCCTTAACCACATCGCCCTTATCATTGACACGCTCTCCATCCAGCTTGACTGCACCTTGCGCAATCATGCGTATCGCCTCGGAAGTACTATCCACCAGATCAGCCAGTTTGAGCAACTGCGGTATGTTGATCGTGCCGTCCGGCGCCACCACGCTCACTTCAGGCATATCTTCCGGCAATACACCACGGCGAAAGCGCGCTTCGAATTCATCCAGCGCAACGCCTGCATCGCGCTGACTATGGAAGCGCGCGACAATTTCCTGTGCCAGCAATACCTTGATATCACGCGGATTGCGCCCGCCTTCAACCTCGGTATGCCACAGGGCAATTTCACTGATACTGCGAAATGACAACAACTCCAGATAGCGCCACATCAACACATCCGATATTGACATCAGCTTGCCAAACATATCATTTGGCGCATCGGTGATCCCAATGTAATTGCCCAGCGATTTGGACATTTTATTCACGCCATCTAGGCCTTCAAGCAGCGGCATGGTCAGTATACATTGCGCAGGCTGACCATAATGCCTTTGCATCTCTCGGCCCATCAGCAGGTTAAACTTCTGATCGGTGCCCCCCAACTCCATATCAGCTTTAAGCGCCACCGAATCGTAGCCCTGCACTAAAGGATAGATGAACTCATGTATCGCGATAGGCTGGCTGCTTTTGTAACGCTTGGCAAAATCATCACGCTCCAGCATTTGTGCCACGGTGTGCGTCGCTGCCAGCTTGATCAAATCCACCGCACTGAACTTATCCATCCAGGTCGAGTTAAACACCACCTCGGTTTTTTCCGGATCCAACACCTTAAAGACCTGATCGCGATACGACTGCGCATTTTCAAGCACCTGCTCACGAGACAAAGGCGGTCTGGTTGTATTTTTACCCGTTGGATCGCCGATCATGCCGGTGAAATCACCAATCAGGAACAGCGCGTGATGCCCCAGATCCTGCAACTGGCGCATCTTGTTCAGCAAAACGGTGTGTCCCAGATGCAAATCAGGTGCTGTCGGGTCAAATCCCGCCTTAATACGCAAGGGTCTGCCTGACACCAGCTTTTGCTTCAGCTCAGACTCAATCAGCAGCTCATCTGCTCCGCGCCTTATTGTCTGCAAAGTTTCATTCAGATTATTTTCATTCATCATATTTTTCATTTCAAATTGATAAGTACTATTAACAATGGTGCGGATTTTATGCCGGCTGACTGGCACAGCTCTGTTTATTTAATTTTATATAAATATTCAATTAACCCTTTAAGTAATAGCGTGTTTCTGTTAAAGTCGCGATTAATTTAAAAGTATCAAGCTCACAAGCACGCCTAATAAGGATACGAATGTTAACGCAAAACATGCTTAACCAAGACCGCAAAAAGAAATTACGTTGGTTTATTACTGTCTCAACCATGCCTTTACTGGGTGTCGTTACCGCATTCGGACTTGTTCCAACCAGCAATCTGGGCCTAGATACAGGCAAGCTCTCCATAGAACAACTTGCCTTACCTGCCGCAACACCAGTCGCGACTGGCGCTGCCAGTTTCTGGCACACTGAACGCCTGCAACGCGGCGATACCGTGGCTGATTTGATGCAACGCCTGAATATCAAAGATACCGTGGCCAGCAGCTATCTGCGAAAAAGCAATGAAACCAGTGCGTTTCGCAAACTATCTGTCGGCAGTGAAGTTCAGGCGGAAACAGATGCATCCGGCGCACTCCTTTCGTTGAGCTATCTGGACGACCAGGGTGCCAAAACCGTCATCAGCAAGCATGGTGCGACTTTCAACTCCAAAGCGGTCGCCGTGCAACTGGAAAAGCGTTTATTCGTACGCACAGGAGTCATCAAGTCTACTTTATATGCTGCGACTGATGCAGCCGGCATGCCGGAAGCTGCGGCAAATCAACTGACTCAAATATTCAGCAGCGACGTTGATTTTCAAAATGATTTGAAGCCCGGCGATCGTTTCACGGCCGTTTATGAAACCACCTATAGTAATGGTGCTCTGATAAAAATCGGACAAATCCAAGCCGCGGAATTTATCAACCATGGTCATGCGTATCGTGCCGTGCGTTTTCAGACAAATGATAATCACAGCGACTACTACACACCTGAAGGCAAAAGCCTGAAACAAGCCTTTTTACGCTCGCCGATTCCTTTTTCACGCATCAGCTCAGGCTTTTCCATGTCGCGCTTTCAACCGATATTGAAATTATGGCGTGCGCACAAGGGAGTAGACTTTGCTGCAGCGATAGGCACACCGGCCAAGGCGACTGCCGACGGCGTGGTTGCCTTCAAAGGCGTAGAAAGTGGCTATGGTAACGTGGTCATCCTCCAGCACCAGGGAAATCTTTCCACCGTTTACGGACATCTGTCACGCTTCCCTGCAGGCATGCATAAAGGCGAGCACGTCAGACAAGGCGATGTCGTGGGTTTTGTTGGCATGACAGGCCTGTCCACCGGCCCGCACCTGCACTATGAATTCAGGGTTAACGGACAGCAGCATGATCCGATGAGCGTTGCACTGCCAAACGCCCTGCCTGTCAGCAGCGCCAACAAGGTTGCCTTCAAAGCGCTATCGAATAAGTTTATCGCGAGCCTGGTGCAGTTGCGCAACACCAACCTGGCAAAACTTGATTAAAGTACATCACGACCATCAGCTTTTTATAGGGCTGATGTCAGGAACCAGCCTAGATGGCATTGATGCTGTCCTGGTTGATTTCAAAAAGGATAACCCCGAACTCATCAGCCAAGTTTTTTTGCCGTTTGAAGAACCACTCAAACTTGCCTTACTGGCTTTGCACCAACCTTCTCACAACGAATTGCACCAGACGCAGCTGGTCGCCAATCAGCTGGCAAGACTATATGCCGTCGCTGTCAATTCACTGCTGGCTAAGACTGCATATACAACAGGACAAATCAGGGCCACAGGCTGTCACGGACAGACCATACGTCACTGCCCTGAACACGGCTACACACTGCAAATAGGCAATGCCGCGCTGCTTGCGGAATTAACCGGGATCACTGTCGTGAGTGACTTCCGCAGCAGGGATATTGCTGCCGGCGGACAAGGTGCGCCGCTGGTTCCCGCTTTTCACGACAGAATTTTCCGGCATGCCGGCATACACCGGGTGATCGTAAATATCGGCGGCATCAGCAATCTGACTAATCTGGCACCGAATCAGACGACATCCGGTTTTGACTGCGGACCCGGTAATTTACTAATGGATGCCTGGTGCATGCAACACAAGGGCAATCCTTACGATAAAAACGGTGCATGGGCGGCAAGCGGTGAGATATTACCGTCCCTGTTAGCTCAACTGCTCCAGGAATCTTTCTTTACGCTACCGCCGCCCAAGAGCAGCGGACGAGATTTGTTCAACATGGACTGGCTACGCAGCAAGCTGCAAGGAACTGAATCCGCAGCAGATGTACAAGCCACCCTGCTGGAACTGACTTGCCGGACGATTACAGAGGCAATCGTATCGCAATGCCAGGGCGCAGAGGCTATTTACCTGTGCGGAGGTGGCGCGCACAATCTGACATTGCGCCAGCGTCTCACAAGTCTACTGCCGGATTGCAGCGTACAGACGACGAATACGCTGGGCGTGGATAGCGATTTTCTTGAAGCGATCGCCTTTGCCTGGCTGGCACAGCAAAATTTTCTGCACATTGCCGCCAATCTTCCCCACGTTACCGGTGCCAGGCACCCTTGTATATTGGGTGCAGTTTACCAGGCGTAAAAAAACGCGATAAATCGCGCTTTTTTACTACTAATTTTTCTTTAAGCCGAGAAAGACGAGCCACAACCACAAGTCGTAGTTGCATTCGGATTCTTAATAACGAACTGCGAACCCTCCAAACCTTCCGAGTAATCAATTTCAGCGCCTACCAGGTATTGATAACTCATTGGATCTATCAGCAACTGCACGCCGTTTTTGTCCAGCACCGTATCATCTTCGTTGACGACTTCGTCAAAAGTAAAACCATATTGAAAACCTGAACAGCCACCGCCACTGACGAATACGCGCAGCTTAAGATCCGTATTGCCTTCTTCTTCGATTAATTGTTTAACTTTAGCGGCTGCATTGTCGGTAAAAGTCAGCAGTTCAGGTACTACTTCAGTCATTGCATTCATGATATTTCCTTAAATAATATGCGAAAGTTTAAACTTGACCAATCACTGATCAGTGATAAGTAACAATACGCCAGTTGCATATAATACTTCAAATTAAGCGAAAAATACGCTATAACCAGACTATTGGAATGGAAATATGCGTATTTATGCTCTATCAGGCTTAGCGAATCAGGGCAATAAAGGCACAATATTCAGCGCGGTATTTTCAGCCAGGCCAAACATGATATTCATATTCTGCACAGCCTGCCCCGCAGCCCCCTTGACAAGATTGTCGATCACGGAAAGCACAACCACCGTATCACCTCCCTGCGGCCTGTGCACGGCGATACGGCATTGATTCGATCCACGCACTGAGCGTGTTTCAGGATGACTGCCGGCAGGCATCACGTCAACGAATGCCTCGCCCGAATAATGCTGCTCGAACAAACTCTGCAAATCCACATCGCGTGTCAATCTAGCATACAGTGTCGCGTGAATACCGCGTATCAACGGCAAGAGATGCGGTACAAAGGTCAGCCCCACATCAGCACGTAAAACGCCTGCCAGCCCCTGTTTAATTTCAGGTAAGTGACGGTGCCCCGCAACGCCATAAGCCTTGAAATTGTCACCCGCTTCAGCAAACAGAGTAGCAATTTCCGCTTTGCGACCTGCGCCGGAAGCCCCCGACTTGGCATCCGCGATCAAACTGCCCGCATCAATCACGCCCGCTGCCAGCAAAGGAATAAATCCCAATTGCACAGCCGTTGGATAACACCCCGGGTTGGCAATCAGACGCGCGGTTTTAATTTTTTCACGGTTGATTTCAGGCAGACCGTACACCGCCTTAGCGACCAGATCAGGACAAGCATGCACCATGCCGTACCATTTTTCCCAGACCGATATATCTTGAATACGAAAATCAGCGGCAAGATCAATCACTCTGACACCGGCATCCAGCAGTGCGCGTGCCTGCTGCATCGCAATCCCGTTTGGCGTAGCGAAAAAGACCAGATCGCATCGCTCAAGATGCGCCTCGTCCGGATGAACGAACAGCAAATCAACCAGACCGCGCAGACTGGGAAACATTTGATTGACTGGCGTGCCCGCATCCGCACGCGAGGTAATCACCTGCAAGGAGACCTCGGGATGCAGCACCAGCAAACGCAGTAATTCAACGCCCGTATAACCCGTCCCGCCAACTATCCCCACTTTAATCATAACGACCCCTTAAAAATAAATGGCATGATAATGCAAAAACCGCCCGAAGGCGGTTTTTTTGATTCCAAACATCCTTCGACAGGATTAACGTTTGGAGAATTGTTTCCTGCGGCGAGCTTTACGCAGACCGACTTTCTTACGTTCGACTTCACGTGCATCACGTGTTACCAAACCGGCAGCCTTCAAGACTGGCTTGAATTCTGCATTGTAGTCAATCAGTGCACGAGTAATGCCGTGACGAACCGCACCTGCCTGGCCTGTTTCACCGCCACCTGATACGTTAACCATGATATCAAACTGACCCAGTGTTTCAGTCAGAGTCAATGGTTGACGCACGATCATACGACCGGTTTCACGTGAAAAATAGATATCCAGAGGCTTATCGTTTACAACGATGTCGCCCTTGCCTGCCTTGATGAATACACGCGCCACTGCACTTTTGCGACGACCTGTTCCATAGTTATAACTAACTGTCATGATTAAGCCTTCAACAAGTTAATGAGTGTCGGTTGTTGAGCTTCATGAGGATGTGCAGAACCTGCATATACCTTCATTTTGCGCAACATCGCGTAGCCCAGCGGGCCTTTAGGCAGCATGCCCTTGACTGCTTTTTCCAGAACTCGGGCCGGATGACGGCCTTGCATTTTGGTAAAGTTAGTCGTGTACAAACCGCCAGGATAACCTGTATGGCGATGGTACAGCTTAGCTTCAGCCTTATTACCGGTTACTCTCAATTTATCCGCATTGATGACTACGACGAAATCGCCGGTATCCACGTGTGGGGTGTAAATTGCTTTATGCTTGCCGCGCAGACGCGAAGCAATTTGTGCTGCCAAACGGCCGAGCACTTGATCTGCAGCATCAACCAGAAGCCATTCGTGCTGGACTTCCTGTGCTTTTGCGGAAAATGTTTTCATATCCACTAACCCTATAATTCTATATTGAAACCTCGAAGGGCGCGAATTTTAGCTTAGACCACCAATTACTGTCAAATGATATTTGGAATTTCTAGGGAGTCTGACTGCTGCACATAAATTATTTGTTGCAGATTCTCGAATGCATGGGTGGGGAAATTGACAATAGCTAGCTTACTAGTTCTCATCCAGAAACCACCTAAATTTCCAGCGCAGGCCATCGGCTAATTTTTTCGCCGTTAGGAATTCGGGTGGTTTCTCGTTATAAAAAGCCGAAATCTGCTCAATAGCCTCATCCATTCCATTTTTTGCCCGTTTA
>CAIWRI010000099.1 GCA_903915035.1 uncultured Nitrosomonadales bacterium
ACTGCAAAATAACAGATACAAAGTACGGAGAGACAGGCACCGGGTACAAGGCGTAGATTTCCTGACTCTTGAGACGGCTTGCCGAAATCTTGATGCTGCTTGCCTGCAACGAACAATAATGGCTTTTAAACATCGAAACAATATGCCAAATGGCCTATGCATTTTAACTTGATGCTAAAAGATGGAAAATTGATGATGACGTACAACAGACAAGCGGAGCGCAGAAACAGGTTAAAGATTTAGATTAAACGATAAATAATCAAGGCATTAAAGCCGAATACCGCTCAGGCAGATTATCCCGGCTGTTAGTGGTGAGGACATTGGCCGCATGGGTCAGGCAGAACTTGAAATACGTGAACATCAACATCTGCGACAGTAATCTGCTTAATATCTGCCTAGCCTGAAGAGGCAAATGAATAAAATTTCCAATTTAATAAAAACTGTTTATCCGGCAAGTTCAGCTTCATAGCACCGCTTGTGCTGAAAAATTAAATTGCGGCTTGTATTATCCCCTTTTTCTCATCAGCCTCTCAACACACTGAATCGCCTGAAAATCTCAATTGGCATCGCGTACTTCAGCTTCCAAATAATTGATATAGGTCGCTCTCCCTCGTACTGTTCAAGCTCGACTGGCCCAAGTGCGATGTACGCACTTTTTTGATTTTCGCGGACGAACAATTGAAAATGCCATCCATTATCGGCGCTATCTATATATCGTTGTCCTGTCGCATTATTAATCCCTGCACGATTTTGCGTTTGCCAATGAAAGCGCTCAGGACTTATCGCGTAATCGTGATATTGCAATCGTTCTGTAAATCCTTCTCTCTTATCCAACGTAACAAACATTATTTCGATTTTCTGACTTGATAAAACTAAACAGCCTTCATTGAATAATGGTCGAGCGCTGAGGGTCAGGTGCCCGACAGCAGATTGAATCTCTCGTCGTTGGTATTGTGCATGGAGGCTTAAAGGCCAATCTGATGGCACATCGGGTAGAGATTGAGAGTTAATGGTGCTCTCATCTTGCAACCAATCAACAAGCTCAATCAATTCATCACGCAAAGCAGGGTGTGCACTTATCAAAGCAGAAAATCCAGCAGGGTCAATTAAATCGTCCCGCTTGTCTAACACCTGATATGCAAGCATCTGCACCCGACGTGAGTCGATCTCTCCAGTTGTAAGTAACATAGCCCAGGCAGCCAATATATCAGGATCATTCGCATGCAAAATACTACCCATGCGCCGAGACAATGCATCTTCGCGTGGTCCGGGTGGTGGCATCGTCAACCCAACATCCCGTTTATAGCTAGTCCATGAACGGTTATTGGCGTAAAGATCTGCTATATCCAACTGATTTTCACGTACAAAATCTTTCAATCGCAGCGACTGTCCTGCGCGAAGTGCCACCCACGATGCCAGCTCCTGCCGCAGACGAACTGCATTCAAGTTCAACGCCGCACGCAGATTAGAAAGCACTCTTTCGCGCGCGACACGATCAAATTGGATATGACAACCCGTTGGAAGTAAGCCAAAGCCATTTTCAACGGAGTCCTTCAGTTCTGATCGCGTGAGCCCAGTAATCGTCCGTAATAAGGTATCAAAACGGAATCCTTCGCTGTATTGGCCTACAAAGTCGAGTACCAGACAACTATCTTTACCATCTGCAAGACGTAATCCACGACCAATTTGTTGTTGGAAAATTATCGGGCTCTGCGTAGGACGAAGCAGCAAAAGTGTATTAATCTCCGGAATATCAACACCTTCATTGAACAGGTCACAGGTACAGATAAGTTTAATATTTCCTGACTGCAAATTTCTGATCGTCTCTTCACGTTGCTCTGGCGTGTTAACGCCAGTAAGACTACGCGCAGGCAAACCGGCGCTTTCAAACCAGCTCGCCATAAATTGTGCATGTCGAACACTGACGCAAAATGCAATGCCTTTGAGCTGATTCAAATCTGCCACATACTGTTGCAGCGCATTGATAATCAATCGACTGCGCATTTCATTGCTCGATATTAATGCATCGAGTTGTGCCGTTTCTTCTGAACGATTCCAGTTGACTCGGGATAAATCGGTCTCGTCAGCCGTTGCATAATACTCAAATGGTGCTAATAACTGCTGATCGAGCGCATCCCAAAGCCTAAGTGATACAGCCGGTGATCCGTCAGGACGAGCGTCAAAATAGGTATTTAAATTTTGCCCATCAGCGCGCTCTGGTGTTGCAGTTAAGCCTAGTAATATCTTCGGGCGTACTGAACTGACAAATTGATCGAAGGTATTTGCAGGAAGGTGATGCGCTTCATCGACTATCACTACGCGCCAATAATTCGCACCTAATTGTGCCAACAAGCCGCGGCTATGCACTGTATTAATCGTGGCAAATAAGTGCCCATGCTGCGTTGCTACGTTATTACCATCGAGCAATTCGCCAAATGCCGGATCACGCATAACTTGTCGAAAAGTAGCAATCGCCTGCTTCAAAATCTGGATTCGATGGGAAATAAATAGTAGGCGTGGCGGACTCCCCTCTTCGCGTGCGCAACGTTGATAATCGAATGCAGAGACAACTGTTTTTCCGGTTCCTGTCGCCGCAACAATAAGATTTCGCCACCGACCATGCCTGCGTTCTGATGCAAGGCGTTCAAGCATTTCGAGCTGATACGCTTTAGGGCGCAGTTCAAACCATGCATGGATCGCAATAGGTTCTTCATTTCCATTACTGTGACCTGGCCTATACCGTTGTTCACGAAGGGCTTCAGCAAGTGCCTTCCGTTGTGCCTCATCATGTGGGTCATATAATTGAAATTCGCCGTCGTTCCACAACGTTTCAAAGTTAGCCTCTGCTGCAGAGAATAAATCTGCATCCGCAGCTTCTGTGAATTTAACTGTCCATTCAATCCCGCCGATGAGCGCCGATTCCGACAAATTTGCACTTCCAACAAATGCTGTTCCAAAACCAGTCTTGCGATGGAATATCCAAGCTTTAGCGTGCAGTCTGGTACGGCGTCCATCCAATGAGATTCGAAGTTCAACACCGGGCAATTCAGCTAGTGCATCCACTGCACGAACTTCAGTTGCTCCAATGTAGGTTGTTGTCAAAATACGAAAACGCGTGCGGGGTAAGCCCTGTGCATCAAGCGCCGTTGCCATTTTGAGGACATCAATAAGTTTTCGAACCCCGCTCCAGGTAATAAAGCTGACAAGAATATCAACGCAATCCACTGCACCGAGCTCTGCTCGCAATTCACCTAGTAAAGATGGATCACTTCGAGCAGAGGTGAATAGCCAAGGTCTTCGCAAGCCAGTCAATGGGATGCAGGGAGCAGCGTTCGGCGAATGAAGTGCCCTTAACAGTTGAAGTGGCTCAGCAAGTTCACGCAATTCGGATTCATCCCTTGCATTCAACCTTGCTTCTCGTATCAGATGTGCAATCAATTTTATTTCGGCGCGTGCTTGCTCCAAACGACCTTCTGCTGCATTAGCAACAATATCAAGAAGTTCGGGCAACCTGGATGAAATCTCGTGGATTAGATGTTCTCGCTGCTGTGCTGGAGTCGGTTTGTTAATCAGTGCACAATGCGCATCGGCCAACATCTGTAATTGATCTATTTCATCAGTATAAATAAGACGTTCATAAAGGCCCTGCGGCAATGATTTTTTGCCCGTGCTTTGACTACTCATTTAGTTCCTTTATTTGACTAATAAACGTCAAAATTCATTGCCGTATAAAATCCCAGTTCGTCCTCACCTATCCAAAAAGAGCAGGGGGCAGCTTCCTGCCTTGGATGTTACCCGTTAACTCTCTGAAGTCCCAATAATGCGGCAATCATTGCACGGAATTCGTCCATTTCACTGGATGAAGCACGATCTTTCGAGGTTGCTTTGCTTAGTCATCTTGTATCATGCCGACGCATATCGGGTTGTAGTGACCGACCCGCCGCGGCCGGGAAAAGCAGTGAATTATCAGTTATAGATTCGAATCCGAAACGCCTGTAGTAATTGGCAGCCTGTTTATCAATGGCATCAACAGTCAGGCGCGCTAGTTTAACACCCGGTATACGGCGAGGCATTTTCTTTCGCCATGCTTCGAGAAGGTGGCTGTTATCAATTTCGGTGAGTGCGTAATTGCCGCAAAGGCGATTCGGTCCATATCGGCGGGCGGGTAAGACTTGCCGCTCTCCAACAATTCAAGTTATCGCAGCCTGATAGCGTATCGTGTGACTCCCGGCTGCTATCATTTTTTCTCCCACGGTGCAAAACCGATAGGACGTTTTTTTTCTGTGTTCCAGCGGGGTCATCAGTTGGTAAATCGCTTCAAAAACGGCTTTAAACTTCCAGACGATGTCGCTCGCATCAGGAACAAATTGACGAGCCATTACCAGGCTTTGCGGAATATGCAGTCAGCATCACAAAGTCACGCCCGAAGTTTTATGGCGAGTGAGTCACATCAGTTTCCGACATCGTTATCTACAGGCTGGCAAAATTCCAGCTCATCCGAATCCAATGGCCGGGCCGTTGCCAGTTGCTGTTCCAGCACGTGCAAATCCGCATCCGAGGCATCAGTGCCCTGCCTTGAGCGTAGCCGAACGCGTTCGCGCAAAATATCCGCTTCAACTTGAATATCGATTATCTGAAACTTTACTTGAAGGCGCAGCGCCAGCTCCCTGAATAAATCGCGTTGCGCGCGTTCAAGAAAGGCGGCATCCACGATGACTGACCAACCCGAGCAAAGCAGTCGTTCTGCCTGTTGTGCCAGATATTGATAAATGCGACGGCTATTTTCCGCCGTATAAAGTGTCCCATCGCTTTTTGCCCGTGCATCCAATCCTGCCAGTCGCTTGCGCTCAACATCGGAGCGCAGCCGTATCAGGCCGTGCTTTTCCAGCAAAGACTGGCTCGCCGTGGTTTTACCGGAACCGGACAGTCCGTGGGTAATGATGAGACAGTGGGAAGTGGGAAGTGGGAAGTGGTGAGTGGCAAGCTGCTCAGTCAAGTGCAAATAGCTCTCTACTTCTGCATGGTTAGTGCCCAGCGAGGCGACTTTGGCGCGCACCAGCGCCCGATATACCGCGTAATACTGCAGCAGGGCGACACCCTGATAGTCGCCCGTTGCTTCCAGCCAGGCATTGAGAAAACGCGCAGCCAGTTGTGGCAGGGTGCGGTGCAGCAGATCCATATAGCAGAACGCCACTTCTGAGATGACATCTATCCAGCGCAAGGCAGGATCGAATTCCAGACAGTCGAAAATGATCAGTTGTCCGTCCACCCAGGCGAGATTAGCCAGATGCAGATCGCCATGACATTCCCGCACCCGGCGTTGTTCCATCAAAGGGGCAAGTCGCGCATGTTCAGTATCGCACCACTCATGCAGTTCAGCTAAGCGCAGCGCCCTGTCAGTCAGGCAGCTTTGCAATACTTTAAAATTAGCTTCAACCGGACGGGCGATTGTCTGGGGCAGATTCCAGAGACTATCGACAGGCGCAATAGCGCATTCAACAAGATGAAAATGCGCCAGACGTGCGGCCAGCGCATCAATTTGCAGATTGCCCAGCTCCCCCCGTTCAGCCAGCTTATCCAGCGTATGGTCCGCCGGAAACTGGCGCATCTTTACGGCATATTCCAGAATTTCGCCGCTGCCGCCGATGCGCGGTTGATTAGGGCTGCCGGTAATCGCAACCACCGCCAAATAATAATCCGGCGCCAGCCTGCGGTTTAAACGCAGCTCTTCAAGACAGTCCTGTTTGCGCTTTTCCAGCGTGGAGAAATCCAGAAACCCCAGATCGACCGGCTTTTTAATCTTGTAGGCATAAACACCGGTGAGCAATACCCAGGAAATATGCGTCTCTATCAGTTCAATCTTCCCGACCGGATGATCATAGCAAGCCGGATCGGTCAGCAACGCCTGTATCAGTAGCGGTAATTTTATGAGCAGCGGGGGCATTTACTCTGCCTTTTTCATCTCCAGCGCCAGCTGATACAGCTCGCTGCGATTGGCACCGGTAATTTTAGCCGCCAGTTGCACGGCTTGTTTTAGCGGCAATTCCGCCAGCAACAGGGTCAGCGTAGCCAGGGTATCCGTTGACAGTCCTACGCTAGCTATCGCGGCTGAAATCAGCACCACGAATTCGCCGCGCTGCTGGTTGGCATCCGATTCGAGCCAAGTTTGCGCTTCCGATAACTTGCAGGCATGGATGGTTTCGAACAGTTTGGTCACTTCACGCGCCAGCACAATTTGCCGGTCGCCACCGTAGACTGCATGCAAATCAGCAATACACTCAACGATACGGTGCGGCGCTTCATAAAATACCAGCGTGTACGGATGACTTTGCAACTCCTGCAAGGCGGTGCGTCTTGCAGCTGATTTATTGGGCAAAAATCCATAGAACAGAAAATGCGGCGCAGGCAAACCGGAGGCGGACAAGGCGGCCACTACCGCGCTGGCACCGGGAATCGGAATCACCCGCAGGCCTGCCGCTAACACGGCTTGAACCAGCAAGGCGCCCGGATCGCTGACGGCGGGCGTGCCTGCGTCGCTGACAAAAGCCACACTTTGACCGCCCTGCAGCCAGGCGACAACTTTATCCGCCGCGCCGCGTTCGTTATGCTGATGTATCGCCACCAGTTGCCTGGCATGAATGCCGTGATGCTTTAACAAATGCGAGGTATTGCGCGTGTCCTCTGCTGCGACGACATCGGCTCCGCTCAGCACATCGAGCGCACGCAAGGTAATGTCACGTAAGTTTCCAATCGGCGTGGCAACTACATATAATGCGGGTTCCAACTTTTGCGGATGTAAATTATGCAACGCGTATCCCTCATGTTTTTGACGTTGTTCGCACTATACGCCTGTAGCTCAGTGACCGCGCAACCGCTTGCAACCGGCACGGTAATAGCTCCGGAAGTTATTCAGGAATCTGCGACGATCAATGTACAACCTGAAATCACGGTAATGCCCCTGCTCAGCCGGGACAATGCAATAAGTCACATCGCGCTGCTATTGCCCATGCAATCGACGAGCTTTGGCACTGCGGCCGCCGCCGTGCAAATGGGATTTAAGGCAGCAGCAAGCCTTGATCCTCATGCGCTGCCTGTGCAAACCTATGGCAAGTTTGATGAATCAAGCGACGTGGTGGCAGCTTATCAGGAGGCGGTGGCAAACGGCGCACAAGCCGTGGTAGGCCCGCTGACGCGCAACGGGGTTACCACGCTGGCACAAATGCAGGACTTTCCCGTTCCTACGCTCAGTCTGAACATTCCGGTATTGCCCGCCCACGGCAATCTTTATTATTTCGGCATGGCGATTGAAGCGGAAGCCAGGCAAGTTGCCGTACTGGCCAGGAGTCAGGAGCGGCAACAGGCGATTGTCATCAGCTCAAACGATGTGCTGTCGCAGCGCTTGCAATATGCCTTTGAAGATCAATGGAAGGCGCTGGGCGGCAGCTTGCTGCGTGAAATTATATTTAGCGGTGATACCTCGGTATTTGCAGAACTTGCTGCCGCGCCGGACAACATGGTTTTTTTCGCAACCAATGCCGAGAAGTCGCGCACCATCCGGCCCTTCCTGCCGGCTAATCTGACCGCTTACGGCACGTCGCAATTATTCGTCAGCAATACCAATACGCTGCTTAATTTCGATCTTGAAGGCGTACAGTTTGTTGACATGCCCTGGCTGCTACAGCCGGATCAAGCTGTCGTCACGGCATATCCGCACGCGTCTCCGCCACTGTCGATTGACCTTGAACGAATGTATGCGCTGGGCGTCGATGCCTATCGTCTGGTCAAAATATTGATTGACCAGCAGCTGCAAACCGCCCTGCCGCTGGATGGCGTGACCGGACGCATCAGTTTAAGCGAACATACTTTTAATCGTGAAGCGGTTCCTGCCTTTTTTGTACAGGGACATGTACAAGCCGCTGATGCAGTCAAAACGCAAGCAGAGCCGATGTTTCCGGTACAACATGACAGTACATCACCGGGCGCCGCTGACGCCGCGATCAGCGCCCCGCTTCAGGTTAAGCCGTGAAGGGTGAAACCGCAGAACACTGGGCTGCGCATTTTTTACAGCAACAGGGTTTGAAACTGATCACACAAAATTTCCGCTGTCGGCTGGGGGAAATTGATCTGATTCTGCGGGATGGTGAAACGCTGGTCTTTGTTGAAGTGCGCCAGCGCAGCAGTGCTGATTACGGCGGCGCTGCGGCCAGTATCGACAGGCACAAGCAGCACAGGCTGATTCTTGCGGCAAACTATTACCTGATGAAGTTATCTCATATGCCGCCGTGCCGCTTCGATGTCATGCTCATGGATGATGATAAAGGGCTTCATGTTGAGTGGCTGAAAAATGCGTTTGATGCCTGATTCAGGTTAATATGTTACTGAGTCACATCAGTGATTAAGTCATAAAAGCAACTTCGCCGGAGGCAGACCGGCAGCGGAACTCGCACGATCCGCTGCTGCTCAAGACCGTGTTGGCTCAGCTAACTGACGCGTTTTTGTTTCGCCGAAACGGTTGCCTTACATTGCAAGGCAACCTGTTTTCGCCCAACAGCACCGCTGTTTGCTGCCTCTCTTCGGCGGCGCACAGCGGGTCATATATAAAAAGCATCACCGTAAAAAAACTACAGGCTGTTTGATTGCGAATGCGTAACATCAGTTAATATTCGTACTTCAGATAATCTTCCGAAACTGTAAGCCATGGATATCAATAAACGCATCATCAAGCACTTCACTGACAGCGCGGAATTAAAACTCAGGATCAAGGATACGCTGGCCACACCGATTGCAAATGCTGCGCAGTTATTTTTCGACTGCGTCACCAACGATGGCAAAATATTATGCTGCGGCAACGGCGGATCGGCTGCCGATGCACAGCACTTTGCGGCGGAACTGCTCAATCGCTTTGAGATCGAACGCCCGGGACTGGCCGCTGTTGCCTTGACGACCGACAGTTCCGTGCTCACGTCGATAGCCAACGATTATGATTTCAGCCTGATTTTTTCCAAACAGGTTCGCGCGCTGGGTCTGCCCCGTGACACGTTGCTGGCAATCTCAACCAGCGGCCATTCGCCTAACGTGGTGGCGGCGATTCATGCCGCACATGACCGCAATATGTGCGTGGTCGCCTTGACCGGCCGGGATGGCGGAGAAATGGCCAGCATACTGAGAGCGGGCGATGTTTCGATTTGCGTGGACGGACGCAGTACCGCGCGCATTCAGGAAGTACATCTGCTTGCCTTGCATTGCATCTGTGATGCGATTGACTATCAACTGATGGGAGAATGAGCATGCGCAATATTGTATTGATTTTTCTGTTCGCAGCCTCATTACAAGGCTGTTTTCCGGTTATCCTGGTTGGCGCAGGTGCCGGCGTGTTGATGGTTCAGGACAGGCGTACCAACGGCGCTTATATTGAAGACGAGGCGATTGAAAACAAGGCCCTGAATCGTATTGATATCCAGTTCAAAGACAGCGTGCATGTCAATGTGACCAGCTATAACCGTGCGGTGCTGATCACAGGCCAGGTGCCCAGCTTTGAGGTCAAAGAGCAGATTAAACGCATTGTTGCCAATGTCATGAACGTCAATAAAATCTACAATGAGCTGGCGGTGGCAGAAAAGACTTCGCTGAGTTCACGCAGCAACGACGCGCTGATCTCCTCAAATGTTAAAATGCGCTTCGTCGGCGATAATCGCTTCGGCGCCAACAGCATCAAGGTTGTGACGGAAAATGGCATTGTGTATTTGATGGGTATCGTCAGCCATGCCGAAGGACATGCCGCGAGTTCCGTGGCCAGCGGCAGCCAGGGTGTGTCACGGGTGATTGAATTTTTCGAATATGTTGACTGATTCCCCCCCCGTCTTCGAAGCCAAGCTGTGCGATGCAGAGCAGTTTAGCCGCAGGATTGCCGCACTGCCCCGCCCGCTGGTGTTTACCAATGGCTGCTTTGATGTATTGCACCGTGGTCATGTGACTTATCTTGCACAGGCGCGTGCGCTGGGTGCCTCCTTGATCGTCGGCGTGAACAGCGATGCATCGGTGAAGCGTCAGGGCAAGGGCGATGACAGGCCGATCAATACGTGCCAGGATCGCATGGCGGTGCTGGCGGCGCTCGAATCTGTCAGCCTTGTTATTCAGTTTGATGAGGACACCCCGCTCAAGCTGGTTCTTTCCTGCCATCCCGATGTGCTGGTCAAAGGTGGCGACTGGAAACCTGAAAACATTGTCGGCAGCAGCGAGGTTTTGGCGTGGGGCGGCAGCATTCACAGTATTCCGTTCCGCTTTGAACGTTCCACCACAGCACTTTTGAAGAAAATAAGATCCTTATGACACCGACCGACATCATCCTGCATCAGCAATCCAGACTACTGGAAATCGCCTTTGACGACGGTGCGCGCTTTAAATTGCCCTTTGAATACCTGCGGGTATGCTCACCTTCTGCCGAAGTTCGCGGACACGGCGTGGGACAGGAAAAGCTGCAATACGGCAAAAGCGCGGTGCTGATCACCGGCGTTGAACCTGTTGGCAGCTATGCCATTAAACTGATCTTTGATGACGGGCATGACAGCGGCCTGTATAACTGGGATTACCTTTATGAGCTGGGTAAAAATCAGGACGGGGTCTGGTATGACTATTTACAAAGACTGGCCGCGGCGGGCAAGAGCCGCGATCCGGAATAAATCTAAAACCTGTCCACAAAAAACACAAAAGATTAAACCCGAGACAGCCATTGTCTCACAAGCCAATTGTTGCATCACAAGCTAATGACCTTGCGCGAACTGCGTTGGCAACCGGTGACGAATTCGTGTCGTTCGTGGACAAGGGACTTTAAAAAGGAAACATCATGAGTAAAACCACCCATTTCGGTTTCGAAACCGTAGACGAAAAAGACAAGGCAAAACGCGTCGCAGGCGTGTTTACCTCAGTTGCCAGCAAGTATGACATCATGAACGATCTGATGTCAGTCGGGCTGCACCGCATCTGGAAGCGCTTCGCGGTCGGCGTAAGCGGCGTACGCAAGGGACATCGCGTACTGGATGTGGCGGGCGGCTCGGCTGATCTGTCGCGGCTGTTTTTAAAAGCGGTCGGCAGCAGCGGCCAGGTTGTGCTGACCGACATTAATAATGCCATGCTGCGTGTCGGCCGTGACCGCCTGCTGGATGAAGGAATTGCGACGCCGGTTGCGCAATGCGATGCCGAGTTTCTGCCTTTTCCCGATAATTATTTCGATTGTGTCAGCATCGCCTTCGGTCTGCGCAATGTCACGCACAAGGATGCGGCTTTGCGTGAAATGAAGCGCGTGTTAAAGCCCGGCGGGCGCGTGATCGTGCTGGAATTTTCCAAAGTCGCCAAACCGCTGGAAAAAGTCTATGACCTTTATTCCTTCAAGCTGCTGCCGAAGATGGGACAGCTGATTGCCGGCGATGCAGAAAGCTATCAATATCTGGCCGAATCCATCCGCATGCATCCGGGTCAGGAAGAATTAAAACAGATGATGATAGAAGCGGGTTTAGAGCGCGTCGAATATTTCAATCTGACCGGCGGCGTGGTCGCAGTGCATAAAGGATACAAACTCTGAGGATCGAAGATTCAGCAAGTGTAGCCCGGATGCAATGAAATTGAACCCGGAATTTTTCGGATTGCACGTCATCCAGGCTAAATTGCTTTTTAAAACCAAAAATTGCAGCTAAAACAATCGACATCGACTATTTATAACCCGGCACCACAAACAAGCCCGGAGTAATTATGCTTTCTATTCAAGAAATTGAGAAAGCTGTTCAGCAGTTACCCGCGCAAGAATTAGTCAAATTTCGTCTATAGTTTGCACAATTTAATGAAACCACCCGGGATGTAACAATACTTGCGGTGCGTCATCAACGGGAAGATGACGTCCATTAGCAATCCCTTTTTACTTTCAATAACAGGAAATACCATGAGCACTTTACCAAAATGTCCACAATGCAGTTCAGAATTCACCTACGAAGATGGCGACAATTACATCTGCCCCGAGTGTGCGCATGAATGGGCTAAAAATGCAGCAGAGGCCAGTGCCGAACAGGCTAAAGTATTCAAAGATGCCTTCGGCAACGTGCTGGTGGATGGCGATACAATCACGGTCATCAAGGACTTGAAAGTGAAGGGCTCGTCACTGGTGGTCAAGGTCGGAACGAAAGTAAAGAACATCCGTTTGACTGATGGCGATCACGACATCGACTGCAAAATCGACGGAATCGGCGCGATGCAATTGAAAACTGAATTCGTGAAGAAAGCCTGACCGCGGATTGTCAGCACAGCATGCCTGACTATTCCCCGCCGGCTGACGAGGGCCTGAAACTGATCTGCTGCGACGCGTCGCTGCTGGTTGTCAATAAGCCCGCGGGACTGTTATCTGTTCCGGGGCGAGGGGCCAACAAGCAGGATTGCCTGTCAGCCCGCGTCATCAGGGATTTCCCGGATGCGCTGACCGTGCACAGGCTGGACATGGCAACCTCGGGGTTAATCGTATTTGCGCGCGGGATAGATATGCAGCGCCGGCTGTCGGAGATGTTCCGTGAGCGACAGGTGCAAAAAAGCTATGTGGCGATAGTCGAGGGCGTGCTGGAAAAACAAAACGGTGAAATCGCTTTGCCGATCGGCGCTGACTGGATTAACCGGCCACGGCAAAAGGTAGATATAGCTCAGGGCAAAGCGGCACTGACCCGCTATCGCCTGCTTGCCTGTTCAGAAAATTCGAGTCGCGTGGCATTGGAGCCGGTTACCGGTCGCACCCACCAGTTGCGCGTACACATGGCGGCAATCGGACATCCGATTCTGGGTGATGCATTGTATGGTGATGCACTGGGGGCACCTGGCCTGATGCTGCATGCGCAATCATTGAGTTTCCTGCATCCCGTGAGCCGGATGCCGCTTAATTTGCAATGTAGTGCCGCCTTTTGATGTCCGTTCGATATAATGAAGCATGACCAATCTTAAAATCAGGAGTTACCGATGGCTACAGGTAGACGTATCGTACTAATTGGCTTTGCATTTATCCTTTTGGTTATCGCCATTTTCGCAGCTTACAGCTGGGCTGCACTGCACTGGAACTATTCGGAAGGTGAACGCGCAGGCTTTATGCAAAAACTCTCTCATAAGGGATGGCTGTGTAAAACATGGGAGGGAGAATTGACGCTGGTCGCGCTCCCGGGCGCAGCACCGGAGAAATTCAACTTCACGGTGCGCGATGAGACGGTTGCACAGCAAGTCAATGCCCTGGCAGGGCAACGCATCGCACTGACTTATGAACAACACAAGGGCTTGCCGACTTCCTGTTTCGGTGAAACCGAATATTTCGTCACAGCAGCCAGGCTGATCAACTAAGGCATCATCTTTTACTGAATGAAACTTACCATGTGCGCGGCAGCCTGACATCAGGTGAAAATAGTGTGCAGTGTTATACTTCAGCCAATTGAGCATTCTTCTGATAGAAACCCATGAAAAAATTTATAATTCTGCTGACGATAATTTTAACTTGCCTGAGTTTATTTGCCGCAACAGCTGAAGCCAGGCGATTTGGCGGCGGCGGCAGTTTCGGCAAACAACGCAGCATGGCACCACAGCAGGCACCGAGAGCGCCGGCTGCGGCACAAGGTTCAGCTCCGGCAAGACCCGGCAACAGATGGCTGGGGCCATTAGCAGGATTGGCGATAGGTGCAGGACTCGGTGCGATGTTCGCGGGTGGCGGCGGAATGCATGGCCTGCTGACGACTTTGCTGGCTGCCGCTGCGGTGATGCTGGTGATTTCCCTGTTTCGCAAGAAACGCCCTGCGATGCAATCCATGCAATATGCGGGTCAGCCTGCCGGACAGACAGGTGCGCCTTATCAACAAACGGCGGCCTCTGCGGAAGGCCGTAGCGGCACAAGCAAAAATATACCTGCGGATTTTCCGGTGGAAAGTTTCCTGCGTAGCGCAAAAAGCTCTTTTATCCGTTTGCAGGCGGCGAATGACCGTAAAGATTTGAACGACATTCGTGAATATACCACCCCTGAAATGTTTGCAGAAATCTCCATGCAAATGCAGGAACGCGATAATACGCCGCAAACGACCAACGTCATCGCCATCAATGGCGAACTGATGGAAGTAGTCCATGAAGGCGACTGGGCGATTGCCAGCGTGCGCTTCACCGGCCAGCTGAGTGAAAACAACGGCATACCGGAAAGCGTCGATGAAATCTGGCATGTGCAGAAGAACCTGAAAGATGCAAATTCGGTTTGGATGCTTTCAGGCATTCAGCAAACCGTATTGCACTAACGGGTATAAAACGATGAGATTCATGATGAAATTGCCTCTGTCCGTTTCCTTCTTGTCTAACTTTCTCCCGCAAGCTGGCGAGAGAGGTAGTGTACCGCTGTGCGAATATCAGATTCAAACACCATGATCACCCGACTGTCCGCCTCGGCGCTGAACCATCTGCTGGCGCAAAACAATTGGGCTTTTGAGCGGCTGGCGCGTTTTTCCGGCAAAACGGTGCGCTTTGATGTTGCGCCATTTTCGCTTGCCTATACTGTTTTGCCTGACGGCTCGGTTTGTCACGCAGAAGAGACGGCAATCGCCGATGCCATCAGCGTAATCGCACCGTCGCTGCTGCCGCGTCTGGCACTGCACGATGAACTGGCGCACGCAGACATTCAAAGCACGGGCGATGCAGCGCTGCTGACAGAAGTCTTCTATCTGTGGCGTAATCTGCGCTGGGACGCGGCTGAAGACCTGAGCGCTGTGACGGGCGATATCGCGGCCGAGCGCATCGTACAGGCGGTGAGTTCAAAACAGCTGTTTTCATCCGCGCTGAATCTCGCGCACGCTACCGCAGAATATTTCACAGAAGAACGACCACTCATCGCAAAACCACGGCACATTAATGCCTTTATCGCACAAGTGGATGGTTTGCGTGATGATATGGCAAGACTGGAACAGCGCATCGTGCGCCTGTCGAACGATCATGGCAAAAAAGACACCGCTGAAGTTAAAACTCACCATGATCATCCCCTCTCCCCCGTACCCCCTCTGATGGAACAACTAGCCAATCGACTAAGCCCGCAAGCGGGCAAGTCGCTGGTTATCCCAAAGGACGAGGAGTACCGTTCGTCGCTACGCGAGTTTCATGATAAGGAATCGTTGTAATCATGCGTTTTATTCGTCTTTTCAAAATCATCTTTGTCATACTGAGTTTCGGGCTGGACGAATTCCTGCTGTCACATCAGCGTGTACGCTGGCTGCGCACGCCACTGAATAACCTGCTGTTCATGCGCGACATTTCCGAACCCCGTGCGGTGCGCTTGCGCCTTGCTCTGGAGAGTCTGGGACCGATTTTCGTCAAGTTCGGGCAAATGCTCTCGACGCGACGCGATCTGATGCCGACTGATCTGGCCGATGAACTGGCCAAGTTACAGGATCAGGTGCCGCCGTTCCCCTCAGCACAGGCGATAGCTTTGCTGCAAGCCAGCTACAAAAAACCTTTGCTTGAAGTATTCAAGCGCTTCGATGAAACGCCGATTGCCAGCGCATCGGTAGCTCAGGTGCATTTTGCCGTGCTGCACGACGGGCGCGAAGTGGCTGTCAAAATATTGCGTCCCGGCATTACCCTGACCATTGCACACGACATAGCCCTGATCAAAGTGGTCGCGGGTCTGATGGAACGGCTGTGGACAGATGGCCGCCGCCTGAAACCCCTCAAGGTGATCGAAGAATTTGAAAAGCATTTGTCCGATGAACTGGATCTGACCCGTGAAGCCGCCAACGGTAGCCTGCTGAGGCGCAACTTTGCCGAATCCCGCTTACTGCTGATACCTGAAATGTACTGGGATTACTGCACGGCGGACGTGATGGTGATGGAGCGCATGTACGGCATGCCAGTCAGCCAGGTTGGCGCGCTGCGCGATGCAGGCGTCGATATTCCGAAGTTGGCCGCAAACGGCGTGGAGATTTTCTATACTCAGGTATTTCGCGACGGTTTTTTTCATGCCGACATGCATCCGGGCAATGTGCAGGTGGCGAGCGACGGTCGCTACATCGCACTGGATTTCGGCATCATGGGCACGTTAACCGACATCGACAAAAACTATCTTGCGCAGAACTTCATCGCCTTCTTTCAGCGCGATTACAAACGCGTCGCCGAAGTGCATATCGAATCCGGCTGGGCACCTGCTGCTACCCGGGTTGACGAACTGGAATCCGCGATACGCGCCGTGTGCGAGCCGATTTTCGATCGCCCCTTGCGCGAAGTTTCATTTGGTCGCGTGCTGCTGCGTCTGTTCCAGACCTCACGCCGTTTCGGCATTGAAATTCAGCCGCAACTGGTATTGCTGCAAAAAACCTTGCTCAACATCGAAGGACTGGGCTTGCAGCTTGATCCTGAGCTGGATTTGTGGAAAACGGCAAAGCCCTGGCTGGAACGCTGGATGAGCGAGCAGGTCGGCTGGCGCGGTTTTCTAAAATCGCTCAAAGCCGAAGCACCGCGCTACGCGACCTTACTTCCTCATCTGCCGCGCCTGCTGCATCAGCGTTTGCTGGAAAATCCCGCAGCAGGCGTCGAGCTTGCCATGCAGCAACTGCTGATTCAGCAACGCCGCCGCAATACTCTGCTGAGCGTAATTGTCGTGATTTTGCTACTGCAAACTTTACAGTTTTTACTGAGTTAAGGCATTCACCTCATACCTTAGGAGTGCACCATAATGAATTTTATAAGTAAACAACGCGCGCGCGGCTTTACCCTGATCGAAATCATGGTGGTCATCGTTATCATCGCCGTGCTGGCAGCGCTGATCGTACCAAAAGTAATGAGCCGTCCTGATGAGGCGCGCGTCACGGCAGCCAGACAAGACATAGGCTCCATAGTACAGGCGCTGAAACTCTATAAACTTGACAATATGCGCTACCCGACCACCGAGCAAGGCTTGCAGGCACTGGTCACAAAGCCTGCCACAGCGCCGATACCGGAAAACTGGAAAGGCAACGGTTATCTGGAAAAATTGCCTAAAGATCCCTGGGGCGAGCCTTATAAATATCTGCAACCCGGCTTGCACGGCGATGTCGATGTGATGAGCTATGGTGCAAACCGTGAACCGGGCGGTGAAGGCAATGATGCGGACATCGGTTCGTGGGATTTGTAAGCTTTCGGAATATTAAACGTGTCGGGACTAAGCCCGACCTGCCACCTCATCTTGCATCTTGTCCCTTGCGGCCTGAATCTGGTTTTACCCTGATTGAACTCATGGTCGTGCTGGTGATCATCGGCATCGCGCTTGCGATGGTCACGCTGCAACTCATGCCGGATAATCGCGCGGCACTGCGTCAGGAATCGGACAAGCTGGCGCTGTTGCTGGAAAATGCCCAGTTGCAGGCTCAGGCCAGTGGTCGTCCGCTTGCCTGGTCCGGAGCGGCCTCGCATTACTATTTCTGGAAAAAGGATGACTACAATGACTGGGTGCGCATCGAAGACGACCCGCTGTTTCGTCCGCGCGATCTGCCGGATGGCATTCAAATCGGCCAGCTCAGAGTTGAAGAAATCCTCTTGAAGCCCGGCGATAAATTATTGCTCAACGCAAACAGCATTCCCCTGCCCTATACCATCGGTATTGGAAATCAATATGGCAACATGCGCATCGTCGGAAAAAGCACAGGCGAAGTAGCAACAGAATCCGGGGAGGCGCATGTTCAGCCCTAGCCCCCTCGCTCCTCGACCCTCGACCCTCGATCCTTCACGCAATAACTTGGGGCTATGCCCTTTAGTTGTGCGGGGAAGACCCTTGCGGTCTCGTTCTTTACAGAAGGGTTTTACCCTGCTCGAATCATTGGTTGCGCTGGCGATACTGGCCATTGCCCTGTCAGCCGTAGTGCGTGCAACGGGTGCTGCCACCAATCATGTCGATGCCATGCGCCAGCGTGTACTGGCCGACTGGGTCGCACAAAACCGGCTTGCATTGCACTCGGGGCTGGGCGACTGGCTGCCACCCGGTTCACAACAAGGTATCGCAGTCCAGGCAGGACTCAAGTTCATCTGGCAGGAAAAAATCAGCGCCACACCCAATCCCGCCTTTCGCCACATTGAAGTGAGTGTTGCCTCCGTAGAGGCCCCTGAACATGCGCTGCGCCATCTGAACGGCTATCTGGTCGAGTATCCGCGCCGATGAAAACCATGCCGTCCTTGCTTACGCCTTCCCGTTCCTCACTCCTCGCTCCCCGATGCGGCCAAAAAGGTTTTACCCTGATCGAACTGATGGTCTCGCTGGTGATACTGGCGCTGTTGTCGGTGGCAGGATATCGCGGCCTGGAAGCTGTCATTCAAACCCGTGAACGGGTTGCCGCTGAAACGCGCAAATGGCAGCATTTGTCGTTGTTTTTTTCGCGTCTGGATCAGGATATTGCGCAGGCCACGCATCGCAGCATCCGCGACCAGACAGGTATCGTGCGTCCGGAATGGGCAGGTCATGCCATCGTCGTGGGCGATGACGATGCCCAACTGATTTTCAGCCGAGCAGGGACAATGACCCCGCCGCAACGTATCGGCTATCGTCTGGAACAGGACCGCATTGTGTTGCTGCGCTGGCCGGCACTGGATCAGGCCGTGCAGGCAAAACCGGTACGCTACACGATACTGGAAGGCGTACGCGAATTTAAATGGCGTTATATGGATGCGACCGGTATCTGGCAGACACAATGGCCGGTCACACCGGGCACCTTGCCTGAAGCCGCTGAACTTTCGCTCACGCTCAGCAATGGCGAACAACTCACGCGTATTTTCGCACTGCAATGAAGTCCATTCATTCACAGCGCGGTGTTGCCATCATTCTGGTGCTGCTGATCGTAGCCCTTGCCACGGTACTGGCCACTTATCTTGCAAAACAGCAGGAGCTCTGGCAACGCCAGACGGAGAGTCAGTTTGACCACGCCCAGGCCAGACGTTTGAGCATAGCCGGAATCGACTGGGCGCGTGCCGTACTGGCTGATGATGCCCGCGCCAACAACACGGATAACGCGGGTGAAATGTGGGCGCTGCGCCTGCCGTCCATGCCGGTGGATAATGGCGAAGTGCTGGGCGTCATCGAGGACAGGCAGGGCTTGTATAATCTCAACAATCTGGTGCGCAACGGTGTTAGCAGCGCGCCCGACATTGCACAATGCCAGCGTTTGTTAAGCTTGCTCGGACTGTCCGGTGAACTGGCACTCTCCCTGGCTGACTGGATGGATAGCGACAGCATTACACAGCCTGGAGGCGGCGCAGAGGATAGCTACTATCTGTCGCTGCCGGAACCTTACCGGACAGCCAACCGGCCTTTGTTGGAACTTGCTGAATTGTCGCAAGTAAAAGGCTTTGATGAACGAAGTGTGGAACTGCTACGCCCCTTTGTCAGCGTACTGCCGCTCAGCTTACCGGTCAATGCCAATTTTGTGCCTGCCGAAGTGCTCGTTGCGATGATTCCGGACTTGAATCTGTCGGATGCCCGCATCATGGTGCAACAGCGGCGTGGCAATCCATATAAGGATGTGCCGGATTTTATCGCTCACCTGCCCAGACCCGGCATGCAGGTTAACAGTCAGGATTTTTCTGTCAGCAGTCAGTTTTTCTGGGTCACCGGCCGCGCAAGGGTCGCCAATTCACAAGTGACTACCGAAGCGCTGTTACAGCGGATCAACGGCTGGCCTGTCGTCGTATGGCAGAGTCTGCAATGACAAAAACCATTTCTGCCGGGATAAGCGATGTGCAGTCGCGGTTTATATCCATTGATGCGCTGCGCGGTTTTGCGATTATGTTGATGATGGTTTATCACGTCAGCTTTGATCTGAACTATTACGGCTGGCTGCATCAAGATTTCAATCATGCTACATTCTGGTTGAGCGCACGCGCTTTTATTGTCAGCCTGTTTTTAGTGCTGACGGGTATCAGTCTGGTGCTCAATGCACAGCGCACAGGTTCAATATCCTACTGGCGCAGACAGGCAAAACTGCTGGCAGCGTGCATTGCCGTCTCACTGGGCAGTTACCTGATATTCCCGCAAAGTTTTATTTTCTTTGGCATACTGCATTTTATTTTACTCGCCAGCTTTCTCGGGCGGCTGTGCGTGCGTTTTTATTATGCCAATCTGCTCGCAGCACTGCTGTGCCTCGGCATAAGCTACAGCAGCCCGGTATTTAATGCGCCATTATTGCAATGGCTGGGTTTTATGACCTACAAACCTTACACAGAAGATTACGTGCCACTTTTCCCCTGGTTTGGCGTAGTATTACTGGGGATTTTTTTAGGGCGATTAATCATAGCCCATCCCGGCTGGCTGAGCCGCGACTACAAGGTGCAACCGCTGGCGCTGGCAGGTCGATACAGCCTTGCAATCTATTTGTTACATCAACCGGTTCTGCTGGGAGTATTGTCTTTGGTGACCTTCTTTTGAATACTCTGCGTATCTATTTTTCAACCGGCTGGCATGACTGCCCCTGGGCGCTGTGTGATGAGTCAGGCCGGATATTGCAGCAGGGCATATCACCACTGGCTGATATGCCGCCTGCCCGTGACTGTGTGGGCATACTGTCGGCCGACCGCGTTTTGATGTTCACCACACCTGAACCTGCCGGCAAAAAACGCCGCTGGCAGCGCGCACTGCCCTATCTTGCCGAACAGTACACCCTGACAGATCCTGAAGATGTGCATGCCGTGCCGTCAGCCTCGGCAGAACCCGGCATGATCAGCGTATCAGTGGTGGCAAAGTCATGGTTAAAACAGCTTGTGACCGCATCGAAAGCCGCTGGCTTACCGTTACGGCGCGTCATAGCCGAAACCTTAATGCCTGATTTACCCGCCGATTCGTGGCTGCTGGTGTGGGACGGACAAAGCGGATTTTTACGCACGTCAGTAACAACAGGGCTGGCACTCGATTGCGGCAACAGTCAGACACCGCCGCTGACGCTCAGTCTGGTGCTACGTGAGCTTCACGTTAACGCTGGCGCACCAAAACAGATAGTATTGCGCATGAGCGACACTTCAGTGCTACCCTGCTGGGATTTGCCCGTTCCACTTGTTCCGGGCGTCGCCTGGGACTGGCGCTGTGCCGTAATCTCTGATGCCACCCCCAACTTGCTATGGGGCGACTTTTCGCCTTCTATACGCCTGCTTGACGGTTTGTCCAAACTGAAGCCTGCACTGCATATCCTGCTTGCTGCGCTGAGTATCGAAGTTGCGGGTTCGCATCTCGAATGGACGATGCTGGCGCATGAAAAAAACCTGCTGAGGCAACAAACAGAACATATCTTTCACGGCACGTTTGGTGAGGACAGCGAACTGGTCGATGCGCCACTGCAAATGCAGCGTAAGCTGGCGGAACTGCATCATACGGCAGGTGTCACTGACAGCAGCGATTTCCTGCCTTTACTCGACGCTGCATCACAAGCACTGGGTACGCTAAAAACCGGCGCGGTTCTGAGCCTGAACTACGCAGCGGGCAAACTGGAGTTTGATCTCAAGTTAGCCAATGCGGCTGAATTTCAGGCCATAGCGCAGAAGGTGAAAAAGAATGGATTTCAGTTCCGTCTCAGCGACATGCATGATCAGGGTGACGGCACCGTCGGCAAAATGACGCTCTTACGGGAATATCTGCGATGAAAGCCTATCTGAATGCCCTGCATCTGCAACATTGGCAGGCGCGCCCACAAAATGAACGTCGCGCTATCCTTATTGGCACAGCCCTGGTTACGCCGCTGCTGGTCTATTTTCTGCTCTGGCAACCGGCTCACGATGCAGTTGCGCAGTTGCATGCAAGATTACCCGTGCTGCGTGTTCAGGTACAGCAAATGAATACCGCATCCGGACAAATCGCCAGTTTGCGTCATCACCCGCAAGGGGTGGTGATGAATGCGCTGAGTGTCAAATCAGCCATTGAGGAATCGGCTATCCGGCATCAGTTGGCACTCACCACGATCACGACTCAGGAACCTTCCGGCGTACGCATCACTATCGCCGCCATTTCATTCGAAAAGTGGCTGATTTGGTTGCGCGAATTACAACAGTTGCAACAAATACGCGTTGATTCCGCCGCCATTACGCTCTTGACGGAACCCGGCATGGTCGCGATTCACGCCACAATGACCAACGGCAACAATCCGTGAGCAAGACGCTTTATCTTGCCGCCGGACTTTATTTTATCGTGCTGTTATTGATCAGTGCGCCGGCATCCCTGCTGAACCTGGCTGTCCGCCGGATGAGTGAAGATCATGTGTCGCTGGCCAATTGTCAGGGTACGGTTTGGCAAGGCAGTGCGGTGCCCGTGCTGCATCCGGGCAAAACTTCCAACTATCCGCTGGCAACGCTCAGCTGGCAAGTGAAGCCACAAGCCTGGCTTTCAGGTCAGTTCAAGCTTATCGCAAGCGGGGACTTTTCAGCCACGCCCATGGAACTCACCCTCGAACGTCACCGCCTGACACTGAGCCATGTGATGATCTCCATGCCGGCAGAGGTGATCGGCGATTTATCACCCTTTCTTAAACCCGCCGAACTGGGTGGCAATTTGCGCATCGAAAGTCAGCAATTCATCTATGCATCGGGAGTCATGCAAGGCAAGGCAACGGCATACTGGAATCAGGCCAGTTCCACCATGTCCGCTATCAATCCTGTCGGCGATTATAAGATCGATATCACGGCTGCCAATGACGAAGTTCACGCCACGCTCAGCACACAAAGCGGGGCCTTGCGACTTAACGGTCAGGGTAGCTGGTCACCCGCAAAACATTTCAAATTTAACGGCACCGCCAGTGGTCAGGGGAATCTCAATGAGCTTTTACACCACCTGGGGCCGGAAACGGCACCCGGCATTTTTCAAATATCACTGTAAATACAGCATCGAGGAATTATTTGACCCGCTGACTCTTGCTAATCCTATAAAAAGCATTTCATCCACGAAATTCACGAAATTAATCAAAGCCTTGTTTGGTTATATTAACTCACCAGGCTGGTGGTGATCTAAAGATCAATATCACATTGAATCTGTTCGTGTTTTTTAGTGCTTTTGCGAGTTATTGCCATTTTTAGGCTGATGCCAGTACTCTTTCAGCAACAGCCGGAAAACAGCAACAGATAGCCGCTGTTATATAAAATATGCAGCGCGATAGAGGGCGCAAGACTGCCATAACGGTCACGAAAATAGCCGAAAATCAGCGATGGGAAAAATACGCACAGCGCGCGCATCGGCGGATGATAAATCAAATGGCTCAGCGCAAACATCAGGCTGCCGGCAATATTGGCATTTGACAAAAAAAACGCCCTGCGCTTTCCCCATGATGAACGATAGAGTTCCTGCTGTATTAATCCGCGAAAAACCATTTCTTCCAGCACCGGATATACCAGTGCAGGAAGAAACAATCGCCACGGGTTTTTGTCGGCAAGCTCAAAATGTGCGTAACCTAATTGCCAGAGAACCAGCCAGAATAACGGGGCAAGTGCCATGGCCACCCATAACTGCGGATCTTTTAAGGGCTGCGTCAGTCTCAAACCTTGCGCCGTATCAGGTAAGCCAGCGCACCGGCAGCCATCAGCGGCAGCATCGGGTCAGGCGTACCGTTATTATGGCCTACGCTGCAACCGAACCAGGAACTGTTGCCGCTGGTTGACGCATTAGCGGGTGCGGCACCAAAGCCAGGCGCACCGGGATCGACAATTTTGCCATTCACGATCCCATCGGCATCAACCCCCACCAAACCATCGGTGAGCGTGACGGTAATGACTTTGTTGACCAGATCGACAGTGATAGGCACCGAAGTTCCTTTCCATGTCCCGCCTACGACTTTGAACCAGTTTATCCCGGCCTTCACCGTGCCGTCAGCGTTAACGAAACTGTTCGGGTTGGCAGGATCAAAGGCACTGGCAGGCGGCACCAGCGTCAGAACAACGGAAGTGGTCGCCGGTGTTGTCGTTGGCAGATTGAGTGTAAAACCGAACGATCCGAGCGGCAGGGTTACCGTGGCAGGTACTGTTCCATTTTCCCCGGCATTGGCCCTGCCCGCGACAGAAATCGTCGTACCACCCCTGGTTTCCAGGGTGACCATTCCGCTTAACGGCGGCGCAGTCACCCCCGTGACAGGTGCCGGATCAGGCAGGAATTTGTCTGTGGTGCCAAGGTTGATGTCTGCGAAGGCCAGCGACATCAACACAAACGCGGTTGACATATTTGAATTGGGGTCAACATACGACAGGTCATACTGATCCACCCAGTGCGTCAGGGTGCCGCTCGTGCTTGCCTGGTTATACATGGCTGTTGTCAGGCCATCAGCCCACACGATGCTCCCGCCCAGCTTGGTGCTGACGCCCAGTGTGGCCGTCAGCCCCTTGGCGACGGCATAGACCATATAGTAGTTATTGGAACCAGAACTTTGCCAGGTGTCGCCCAGCAGCGAATTATAGTTGGCGGCAAACCAGCCGACTGCATTGTTAGCTTCAGTGCCACCGCCCTTGCCTATCATAGCCAAAGACCATAAACCGGCGCCGGACATGGCAAGCGGCGTGCCGTCACTGCCATTCGGCGTGTAATAGAAATGACCAAAAAGCGCGGGATTGCTCGTATCAGTCGTATCCTGATCATGCTGAAGGAAGGTATACAGCTTGTTTGACCACGAGCCTGCTACGCTAGGATCAATAGTGACATTCAAATAGTGCGAGCCGTAATACATGCCCATCGCGCCGAACTGGGTGACGGACATGTCCGCATCCGTACTGGGAAAGGTGTAGCGCCAGCCGCCTGTAGAAATTCCGGTACTGCTTTGACCCGCGACAAAAAACTGCAGCGCATTGCTGACGTCGGTATTGTAAGCTGTCTGTAGCGCGGGGGTGGCAAAGGTGGTCTGTTGCCCGTACAGGGACAGGGCGAGTAAGGCGAGGCCATTATCATAATTGGCATCGCCAGAATCCTGGTAAATGCCATGATATGTCACGCTATTAAGCGTATCTGTCTTGACAAAGCTCCGGATATAGGTAATCGCATTATCGATATCTGTTTTATACAGCGGATCGCTGTATTTTCCGGTTTCCAGCAAGGCGGCGACAGTGGAACAAGTCACCGGCAGTTCATAGCCGGAAGAGGCCGCCCAATGCCCGGAAGTGCCTGAATCTGCCACATAATCGCTCAAAAGATAAGCCTGCCCCTGAGTGACCAGGGTCTGAATCTGGTCTGATGTAGGCACCGTCGCCTGTGCAGGCGTACCCATAAATAAGGTAGTTGAAAGCAATGCCATCATTAATGGCGTCAAGGATCTGGTTTTCATGAAGTTCTCCCTTAGTAGTATAAAAAATAAGTTCGATATTTGGAATTAAAAAGTTATCTGTTCTTTGCGTTCACCTCCCCCCGGTTATCCAGCATTGCAACAAGCAATGACGCCACAGCCTCAAGGTGCGCAACTGCGTGCTGCGCGGAAGCCGAAATAGGGTCCTGTGTAGGAAGGTGGACGTGGCACCCGCTCAGCACTCCTCAGATAAGCGGGTCCGTAGGCATAACCCCCGCCCCGCCGCACCCGCAAAAAGTCCGCCGCACCCGGGAGTGGATTGACATCCACTCCATGCGGATCGCTAAGCGACAGGCCGCTGTAATCGGCTGTCCACCAGTTCCAGGTCCATTCCCAGACGTTGCCGGCCATGTCATACAGACCGAAACCATTGGCGGGATAAACCCCCATGCTGGTGGTTCTGCCCATGTTGTAATTGGCAAGCGAAGGATCGACCAGGTTGTAATCCAGCGGATCGTTGCCCCAGGGATAACGTTCACCGGTCAGTCCGCCACGATCGGCTTTTTCCCACTCGGCCTCGGTAGGCAGTCTGTAACCACAGCCTGCCCAGTTCACCATGGCATTGCTGATATCCACATCCCCGCTGCGATAGATCTGCGTTTTGCCGGCATTGGTGTAATACGCCGGCGTTTTTCCTTCCATTTCAGAACGCGCATTCATCCATTTGAGCACGTCGTACCAGCTGATCAGCGTAACCGGCAAATCCGTGCCAAGCTCAGGCGAGTCAGAACCGTTGTTACCTGGATTATCAAAGCTATAACCGTTATTTATCGCCCAGTTGTAAACCGGTACCCAGGCGTCATAGCCGGTTTCGAACTTGTCTATATAAAACGGCGAAACAGCCACCATTGTGGCCGGTTTGGCATAGCTAATGCTGTCCAGATTGTCGCCCATCTGAAAGCTGCCGGCAGGAATCTGCACCATACGCTGGCTGATCGGCGGTAAAGCCGTGGTTCTGGGAGTCGCTGCGACCTGTGCAGAATCTGAACTCTGACCACTACCGTTGCTGGCGGTAAGCACGAAGAAAGAGGCGCTATTCTTAGTCAAACCGCTTATTTTGTAAGGGCTGGTAACATTATCGATCAGCGTCCCCGTCTGTTGGGTAACCCCCCAGGCAGGCCCGTAATAAAGACTGTATTTTGTCGCGCCGGCAGAAGGACTCCAGTTCAGCACCACGGTACCGGGATCCGTAATATCCAGCGCGGACTGTAAATTGACTGGCGCCAGCGGAGGCGGTACAGTCGAAGGCGTGGCAGCGACTTCGAAGGATTCGCTGCCTTCCAGGGGAGCGCCACTGGATAAGCCGACTGCCGTGATAACGGCATAATAGGTCGTACCGCTGGTGAGCGGCGTCAACGTATACGGACGGGTCACACCGGTGACTTTTGTGCCGCCGGAGGTCGCCGTTACGCCGCTTGCCGTTGCGTAATAAAGATTGTAGGAACTGGCACCGGGTGAGGCATCCCAGGAGTAAACAATCTGTCCGTTGCCGGCATCCGCACGAGGATTAAGTGGTGCCGGTGGCGGCGCATCCTCATCCGTATCAGCCGGAACTGCGGATTTTTCCTTTGAAACGGCACTTTCTCCCCCGGGGCTGACAGAAGTTACCACCGCGTAATAGCGCGTACCCGGCGTCAAATCATAAATCGTCAGCGGACTGGCATAACCCGAAACTTTCGTGCCATTGCTTTTAGTCACGCCGGGGCTGGTCGAATAATAAATATTATATGAGCTCGCGCCAACCACAGCAGACCAGTTGACCGCAATTCGCGCATCTTCAGGAGCGCCTTCCACCGTGAGTTGAGCCGGTGGCGGGGGCGGTTCGGATGAAAGCGGCGGATCAGCGGCAACACTCCCGCCGCCACACCCGGATAATATTAAACTGCCAAGAAAAGTCAGTCCGATGAGTGATAAACGGACAAATCGCCCGTGTCCCGGCTTAATTATTGCGATAATAAAATCCGGAATCAAGTGATAAATCCGGTTCATAGCGACGGAATAGATCATGATGCACTCCCTGATAAATTTTTAAGGCTGTTGCCGGCGCGGCAGCATTGCCTTCGGGAGACACAATGAACGAATAAGGCGAATTGGACAATATGCCTTATTGCCTATGTATTTTGGCCTATTTTTTTTGCAAGATACTGTAAAATAAAGATTTATTTTAAGACCATCTGTTAAAAATGACGATCAAAACCATGTAAGGTGAATAATTACTTGACCATCTGATTCATGTTGATGATAGGCATCAGGATGGCTAACACGATCAACAGCACTACGCCGCCCATGACCAGGATCAAAACGGGTTCCAGCAATGAAGTCAAAATGGCGGTGTAGTAGCCGACTTCCTGCTCCTGTTGTTCCGCCGCGCGCTCCAGCATCACGTCCAGCTTACCGCTGGCTTCTCCGCTCGCGATCAGATGCACCAGCAACGGTGGAAAGTAACCGGAGACCGCCAGCGCACGACTAAGACTGACGCCTTCACGCACTTTTCCGGCAGCTTCATCCAGAGCGGATCGCATCGGCAAATTATTGACCACCCCTGCCGCCGCGTGCAAAGCGGCCATCAAGGGCACGCCGCTTCCTGCCAGAATTGCCAGCGTGCTGGCCATGCGCGCCGTGTTGATGCCTCGCACCAGACGCCCCGCTACCGGCAATTTCAACAGTTGAAGATGCGCCTGATAACGCAAGTGCGGCTGGCGCAGCATGAGATTGATTGCCACACCACCGGCTGCCAGCAACAGCAATAAATACCCCCAGCAAGCCTGCAGGCTTGCACTCACCCGGATCAGTGAGCGCGTCAGCAGCGGCAAGGTTTGATGCGATTGCTCGAATACGCCCACCACCTGCGGCACGACGTAAATTAACAGGCCACTGACTACCAGCAACGCCACCACGGTAACGATAGCAGGGTAGATAAATGCCAGTACGACTTTTTGACGCAGATTCTGACGAGACTCGGTGTAATCAGCCAGTCGCAGCATTACGCGCCCCAATTCGCCGGAGGCTTCACCTGCGGTGACCAGTGCCCGATACAGCTCAGGAAAGATCGTTGCATAACGCCCCAGTGCTTTTGCAAATGTGCTGCCGCCCAGCACTTCCGCTCTTACACCGGCCAGTATCTGCCGTATTTTTGCATTTTCACTCTGTTCGATCAGTGCACTCAACGCTTGTTCCAGCGTCAGGCTGGCATCAAGCAAGGTGGCTAACTGGCGAGTCAGTAGACTCAGTTGTGCGACGGATATTCCGCCGCGTCGCACTTGACGTCCCGACGGCGTGGCATCCTGCGTAAGCAATTCGATTTCAACCAGAGTGAGGCCGGCTTCGCGTAAGCTGGTACGTGCCTGACGCACGGTGTCCGCTTCAGTCACGCCATGCAGCAGTTTGCCTTTGACATCTATCGCCTGATAACTGAAAGCTGCCATAATTTAACCTGAAAAAATACTTTCCACGAAAGACACGAAAAGAGTTAAGCAGGAAATTTGCCTAACCGAACAGCACATACGGGTAAAGATATCAATCAAAACCAGTTTAAATTCAGTCAACACCCGCAATATGAAAACAGAAATCGTGCTTTTGATCTGAATTTTTTCGTGTATTTCGTGTCTTGCCGTGGACAAAAAAGGGTTTAAAATTTAGTCGGGTGTTACCCTGAACAACTCTTCCAGCGAAGTCGCGCCGGACAATACCAGCCTTAAGCCATCCTCACGCAAACTGCACATGCCGTGTTGAAGCGCGTGTGCGCGCAAATCCTGCTCAGAGGCTCTGTCGTGTATCAGATGACGCAAGCCCTCATCGACTTTCAGCAATTCATAAATACCGCTGCGCCCCCGATAGCCGGTGTGATGACAAACGAGGCAACCCGCCGGGCGATATAACTGCAACGGTGCAGCTTCAAATAACGCTTGTTCGATCGCATCCGGCTGATACGCTACGCGACACGCGGTGCAAAGGGTACGCACCAGACGTTGTGCCAGCACACCCAGCAGGCTGGATGACAACAGAAAAGGTTCCACATCCATATCGGTCAGCCGCGTGATTGAGCTTACCGTATCGTTAGTATGCAGGGTTGCCAGCACCAGATGCCCGGTCAGACTCGCCTGCACTGCAATTTGTGCGGTTTCCAGATCGCGTATTTCACCAATCATAATGACATCCGGATCCTGACGCAGGATAGCGCGCAAGGCCCTTGCAAAACTCATCTCAATGCGCGGATTGACCTGAGTCTGACCTATGCCGTCCAGATCGTATTCGACCGGGTCTTCCACCGTCATCACGTTGGTGACCGTCGCATCAATGCGCGAGAGCGCGGCATACAAGGTAGTGGTTTTGCCCGAACCGGTGGGGCCCGTTACCAGCACGATGCCATGCGGTTGATGAACCAGCACATCCAGCGCCGCAAGTGTTTCGCCTTCCATCCCTAAGCGCGTCAACTCCAGTCGCCCCGCTTCCTTGTCCAGTAAGCGCAGCACAATGCGTTCGCCATGCCCTGTGGGCAGAGTAGACACACGCACATCGACCGGTTTTCCGGCCAGTCTTAAGGTGATGCGCCCATCCTGCGGCAGGCGCTTTTCAGCAATATCCAGCTCGGCCATGATCTTGATGCGCGACACCATCGCCGCATGCAAGGCGCGATGCGGTTCGATCACGTCTTTCAAGGTGCCATCGACACGAAAGCGTACCGCTGAACGGGTTTCGAACGGTTCTATATGTATGTCAGAGGCGTTTTCGCGAACCGCTTGGGTTAACAGCGCATTGATCATGCGGATCACCGGCGCATCGCTGTCGGCATCGAGCAAGTCCTCGATTTTCGGCAAGTCGTTCACCAGTTGCGACAGATCCATGTCCTGCTCGACATCGTCCACCATGGAGGCCGCCGAGCCGTCCGCCTGCCCGTAGGCTGCCGCCATGGCTCGCTCGAATTCTGCAACCGGAACCAACGCAGCTTTGATCGGCACACCCAGCACACGCCGCACCTCAGCCAGCACCACGGATGTTGCATCTTCGCGCACGCTGAGTACCGCACCATCCTCCGTGAGGTCGAGCAGCAGCACGCCATGACTTTTAGCGAACGAATAAGGTATTTTTCTGGCGTAAGTCTTGACTGGCGCTTCCATACTCAATTCCGGTTAATTAACGCTTCCACTTTATGCACAATCCTCTCCCCTGACCCCATTGATGAAACAACTGATAGAACAACTCAATTCCGACTAAGGGCTAAAGCCCAAGCCATCATTGATAGCCAATCGACTAAGCCCATCAATGGGCAAGTCGCCGGTTATCCGGCAAGAGGGTGAGAAAGCAGGCTGAATTTGCTTTGATCGTTGAGTCCATAAAGGTTATCCCGCAAGCGGGCGAGAACGCAATGGAAAAAGCGCCCGTTAATTCTTGGGAGAGGGGAGATTCAATTCGCAGACTCACCACTCACCACTCACCACTCACCACTTTTAATTCAGCGGCGGGAGAGCGGGTGCCGGCACATCCGGCACGGCAAAACCCAGCGGCATCTTCGCATTGCCTTCTTCGCCACGCAAATACTCGTACCTATCCTGAGTGTAGCCCTGGTAGGCATGCGCATCTCGCATCACAAAGGGACGAATAAAAATCATCAGATTGGTTTTACTATGCTGCCTGGTGTTATAGCGAAACAGCGTTCCCAATACGGGAATATCGCCCAGCAACGGCACCTTGTCACGGCTGTCGCTCAGGGAATCTTGTATCAATCCACCCAAGACAATAATCTTCCCGTCATCAATCATCACGGTTGAGGCAAGCGAGCGTTTATTGGTGGTCACGCCGCCCGGATTGGTCAATGTGGTTTGATCCACGCTGGACACTTCCTGATAAATCTGCAACTTTATCGCGCCATTTTGTGAAATTTGCGGCTTGATGCTCAATGTCAGTCCAACATCCTTGCGGTCAATAGTCTGAAACGGGGTCGCCGTCGCAGTAGAGCCTGTCTGCGCGTAACTGCCGGTGATGAAGGGCACATTTTGCCCGACGATAATTTTCGCTTCCTCGTTATCGAGCGTCAGCAGATTCGGCGTGGACAGGATGTTGGTATTGGCATCGGTTTCCAGCGCGCGTGCAAGCATGCCCAGATTAATCACCTTCAGGCCACTGGGCAGCGTCGTTGTGCCGTTGGCAATACCAATATTCAAACCGGTGCCAACAGAGGCGATGCTTGCAGCCGCGCCGATAATATTCTGTCCGGTTGTACCAAAATTGGTGCCGCCGATTAATTGCGCCCCGCCGCCATTCAGTCCGTTCAAGGACTGCCACTGCACGCCGAATTCGGCTGCTTTCGCTGCGGTCACTTCCACGACCAGCGCCTCCACATACACTTGTGCGCGGCGTACATCCAGTTTTTCGATCACGGCGCGCAGGTTGTTATAAATGGCCTCAGGTGCGGTGATGATCAGAGAATTGGTTGCCGCGTCCGCCTGTATCATGCCCCCGCCAGTAGGCGCTGCACCATTCTTTGTCGTCTGCGTCATGCTGCCCGGCATTGCGGTCGCAGAGCTTGCCAAGGAGGTGGCTGGCGCGGCAGCAGCCTGGGTATCGCCACTCAGCACCGAGCGCAGCGTTAAAGCCAGTGCAGTCGCTTCGGCGTTTTTCAGATACACCACATGAATATTGCCCGGCGCACTGGTTTGTATATCCAGGCGAGCGGCAAGCTCTTTCACCCTTGCAATGCGCGCTGCACTTTCCGTTTTCAGCAGCAGGCTGTTGGTACGTCCATCGGACGCCAGCATGAAGCGCTGACTTGCATCGGTCGAACCTGCGGCGACCACCGACCCGTCCAGCATCAGATGGTTGATGGTTTGCGCAATATCCATCGCGGAAGCATATTTCACCGGGATCACGACTGTCTCAGCAGTTTGCGCCTGATCGAGTGTCGCGACGATTTCCTCAATGCGCTTTAAATTGCTGGCGTAATCGGTCACCACCAGCGCGTTGTTATTCGGGTAGGCCACCACAATGTTATTGGGTGCAATCAGCGGACGCAAGATCGGCACCAGTTGCACGGCCGATTCGTGGTGCAGCATAAACACGCGGGTGACCAGTTTGTCGCCGTTGCCGCGATTTGAGAGATTGGGAATATACAGTTTCGCGTCGGCTTCGGGCATAACCTTGGTTACGCTGTTTGATTCAACTGCCGCGAAACCTTGCAAGCGCAAGGCTGAGAGCAGCGTGTCATAGGCTAACGAGGCCGGGATCGGTGTAGCGGAGACAATGTTGATCGTGCCTTTTACGCGCGGATCAACCAGAAAATTGCGCTTGGTGATTTGCGATACCGCCTTGATGACTTCGCCTACATCGGCATTCACAAAGTTCAGTGAGATCTGCTCTTCTGCCGCCGACGCCTGCAACGACGCGGCCAGCAGACAGCACAACAAGCAACGAAATAACAATCCGGCCATCAAATGCCCTTTCATAATATTCATAAGCCAATCTTCCCCGGCAGGATAAGTTGTACGGCAGTCGGCGCCTGTTCAGGACTTGCAACGGGGAGGAGTGGCGGCACTGTCGCAGCCTGCGCGCTTTTGATCGCCGAGGCATTGCCTTCTAGTACGATTGTCTGGCGTACTCCGCCGCGCTCAATCACCACGTGATCGCGTGCCACTTCCACCAGTTTATTACCCGCCATGACATCCTGCCCCACCGCCAATCCGGTCTGACGCTTGCCATCCAGTTCAAGTATAGCGAAGTTTGGCGCAAAAACCCCGACCAGTTTCACGTTAGGCATTGCAGCTTGAGCTGTTGCCACAGCCGTCACCACGATGCCAAACAAGTGCTCAGCCTGAGCATGACTATCTGCCGCCATCCTAGGCAGCACGGAGTCGCTGTTTGGCGCAAAAACCAGCCAGGCCCACTTGGCCAGCATTGCCCCGATGACCAGCACCGCCAGCACACGCCATGCAGTCTTTGCCGGTAATGATACCCGTTTCATTTCTGACACTCTCAACTCCTCCGATAAGCCCGGAGGAAGTATACACAAGCCAACATGCTTGGCGATACGAATAACAAGGTTATTGAGACATCATAATTTAATCGGCCAGAAAAATTAGGAACTTACTTGGTTTGTTATCAGAAATATAGCCATTAAAAATAATGTAACGTGGCTGCAATTAAATACAGCGCAGCAGCAATTTGGCAACTCAATCTGCGCAGCTCAAGCACGACTATTGGCGGCGCCAACGCGTATGGCTTCAATGCGGCAATCAATATACCGTTGTAATGCTTGTTGTAATACTTACCGGAAAATCTGTTCTGCATCGCGTTTCAGAAGGTTTAGCCAAACACGCGTTGATCAATCCGTGCCAGCTTTTGGGCATAATCCTGACTGACACTGACGGGCAATTGTTGCCGGCTCAATGTTTGCCATTGCGAGAGTGCTGAGCGGACCTGGTACTGAATTTCATCAGCATTAGTCACGCCATGCTTCGCAGCCAGCGCATCCATTTGTTTCTTTGCCGGCAGGCCTGCACCCATCATCGAGGTAGTATGTTCACGCGCATCATCCGACAGGGTCAAATCATACGCCGGTGACAGCCGCCACTGCCCGTCCATGATGAAAGTGAAATTCTTGATATGATCATCCTGATTGCCGCTAAGCACATTAAAAACGGCAAGACGATATGCGCGTTCGATATTATTGAGATTTTTGGTCAGCCATGCCGTTGCACCCAGTATCGCTTCGTAATCCATGGAAGGCGCGCGAAAATCGGCATGCATTAAGCCCGCCATGCTTAAAATATGCTTTTTGACATTTCTGCTTCGATCAAAACGCCGCACAGCAAAAAAACGCTGCACGCCGACATCAATCAGTCGAGTTTCCGGCATTTCCAAGCCGGCCAGCCTGGCCATATCGGCGTATATTTTTTCAATGATGCCTGCGTGCAGGTGATCATTTTTTGCATGAAATTTGACCAGCCAGTGCGAATAATCATCAGGAATAACATCAACTCCGGAAATACAATGACTGAAATCTGCCGAAAAGGCAACCGTCACTTTGGGGCGTGCGCCGCCAGGAGATCCGCCAACAACCATAAGCTCATCCAACACGTCTTCTGTTTCTCCTGTAACTAATTTTCGGGCTGATTCAGCCAAGGCAAAAAGATCCTCTGTTGTTGACTGGTGAGGGGAACTTTCAGGGTAATATTCCAGCGCCCCCATCGCTTTTGTGCCGATATAAGCCAGTCGATCCAGCGCCCCGATTTCAGAACGTTCCATGCCATTACGCTTAAAGAATCTGTCCATTAACAACAAACCCCAGCCGTCAGGCAATGAGTCGGCGAAAACCCCATACAGGCCGCCAAAAAGTGAGGTATCAGCGACATGTACCGCGCCATCGAAAGGCAGTCGCAAAGGAGACAGGGAATAGCCTTCTTCCAGCCATTGCTTTGAATATTGGAAACCAATACGCTGACGGCTTCCCAGAACCAATTCACCCACTGTGAGCAATCCCGATTTCACCTGCAATTTCTTTACCGGCCTCACTCTCTGCCTCGCTTTCGTTCGGGTTTGCTGAACTCATCAAGAGAATGAAAGGCCTGTGAAGGCTGAAACAGATTGTCAAAATCTCCGAGACACTCCAGCACTAGCGCGATTTTCAATAAATTTTCAATCGAAATCGCCCCCGTCAATTCAAAACGTTTTATGTTGGACGCCGCCACACAAGCACGTTCCGCCAGTGTCTTTCTGGACAGATTAAGCGCAAGCCGTCGTGCTTTCGCCCGATCAGCGAGATTTGTCCTGGCGTAACTGACGCCAAAATTTTCTATAGATAACATATACCCCCCTATGGGTATAATATCACTATTATGGATAAAATATAGCCCGCTACTAGTTACTGAAGCGGGTTAGCTTTTCTCAAAGCATTTGTTTATTTCGTGAATTGTGTATTTTTGCGCGTTACTGCCTTGAGCCATAGCAAAAATCTTTACGGGGATGAAAAAGTTTTTTGTAGGATAATCAGCCCACTTAATCAATAGGGATCGCCATTGAAAGCGGAAAGTCATAGCGCTGCACCACGGAATTTCCGGCAAAAACTGCTGGCCATGCTAGGACTTTGTTTTGTGCTGATTCTGGTGGCGCTGGATCAGTCCGTCATAGGCACCGCGCTGCCTACCGTGGTCGCCGAACTGAACGGATTTGACCTGTATGCCTGGGCGGGTACCGCCTATCTGTTGACCTCGGTGATTACGGTGCCGGTGTTCGGTAAACTGGGCGATGAATACGGTCGCAAACCGTTCATCATTGCCGCCATTATTCTGTTCACGCTGGCCTCGATGCTGTGCGGCGCGGCGCAAAGCATGCTGGAACTGATCCTGGCACGCGCCTTACAGGGCATCGGTGGCGGCATGCTGGTCGCCACTACGTTTGCCAGTGTGCCCGACATCTTTCCGGAATCATACGAACGCCTGCGCTGGCAAATTCTGTTCAGCACGGCTTTCGGCCTGGCGAATGCGGTAGGTCCCTCACTGGGCGGCTACCTGACAGAATACTGGGGCTGGCGCTGGGTGTTCTTTGTCAATCTGCCTGTCGGCATCATCAGCCTGGGGGTTGTCTGGTTGTATCTGCCCGGCATACGTCACACCGAACATCCGCCTGAAAAACTCGACTGGTTCGGCGCCTTGCTGGTCGCCCTGACGCTGGGCAGCTTGCAACTGCTGGTGGAATGGTTGCCCCAGCATACACAGCCCTTGCTATTGGCTGCATTAGCTTTACTGGGCGCCGCCAGTGCCATGCTGCTGATCTGGTGGGAGGGCCGCTGCAACAATCCGGTATTACCGCTGGCGATGTTCAGTCACCCTGTTTTACGCCCCCTGTTCATGCTGTCGTTAATGATCGGTTTTTGCATGTTCGCCATCATGTATTACGCGCCGCTGATGTTTCAGGGCGGTTTTGGCCTGTCGCCCAATCAGGCGGGCTTGCTGATCACCCCGCTGGCCGTCTCCATCACGGTAGGCAGCATTATCAACGGGCGCATCGTCACGCGCCTTGAGTCGCCGCATGGGATTTTATATATCGGCCTCACGCTGTTTCTGCTTGCTGCCTTGTCATTGACGCAGATCAGTATTACCACCTCACCGATGAAAATTGCGCTTGCCATGATGACCGGCGGACTGGGACTGGGCCTGATGCTACCGAATCTCACCCTGCTGGTGCAGATCAGCAGTCCGCGCACGCAACTGGGCATCGCAACCGCCATGCTACAGACCATGCGCATGGTGGGCAGCATGCTGGGCACCGCGCTGGCAGGTTCGCTGATTTCGAATTTATATGTCGCAAAAATTCACCTGATGCTGGTCAATCAGGAAAAATGGACAGCCTGGCTGGATGATCCGCAGATCCTGGTGGATGGTCTGCGTGCAGCGAAGTTTCTTGAAGCCGGCGCAGCCCGGATGACGCTCAGCGCGGCACGCAATTGTCTGGTTGAAGCGGTACATACCAGTCAGGGTTTAATTGCGGCCTTGCTATTGCTTGGTTTCTGGCTGATTTACCGCATTCCCGCGATTAAAATTCACGGCCGCAGCCAGGCATCCTGATTCATTACTTGTTGCCCAACATGAGTTTAACCGGCACATCAGTTCCTTGTGCATCCACTTTTTCAGCGGGCAGTATTGTCAGCCTGTCTGCCGGCACGCCGGCATTTTTCAGCGTGCTTTCCGTGTCTGCGGCGCGCGCACCGGCTAGTTCCTGTAATGGTGACTCAGCCACGACGACTTTACTGCGCAAACGTTCAAACAGCAGGGTATAAAAATCAATGCCTTTGAGCTGACTGACTTCCTGTTCAGTCAGTGTGCGTTTTTTATGAAGCGTCAGACCGGACAGCACTTTGCCAATCGTGCTTTCCGTCAACTGGCCCGGATTCGCCTGCCGGAATCCCTGTTTGAGCGCAGCCAATTCCCCGTCATCAAACCGCGCGGCAAACAGTTTTTCAAGCACATGCTGGACTTTCGGGTCATGGCTGGCAAGCGGGCCCGGGTCTTCGCCGGCCTCCAGATGCTGATTGATGCCTTGTGCAAGGCTGCGGCGTAATTGCAAATCGGCAATCGCGACACGATCTGTTTCGGCATAGACGCCGTGTATAGCGATAGACAGCCTGGGACGTTTGACCAGCATTTGCGCCAGATGCTGCAGCTTTTCCCGTTCAGGAGGCGAGAGCTGCGCATTGCCTGATTCGAACACGATATTTTCAACCGCTTTATCGCTGCCAAACAAGGCACCCAGCGCACGAAAAGGCGCGGTGACTATCTTGCCAAGGACATTGCTGAACGCCTTCCAGATGATACTGCGATAACTGAACCTGGGATCATCCAGACTGCCGGAGACAGGCAGCCCTAATTCAATTTTTCCGTCCGAATCCTGCAAAATGGCAATCGCCAGATCCAGCGGCAAATCTTTGGCCTCCGGACTCGACACGCGCTCACCCAGCGTCAACTGATTCATCACCACCTGATTGTCCCCCGCTAACTGACGCTGCTTCAGCTTGTATTCCAAATCCAGTGACAATTTACCCGAAGTGATGCGCCGTCCGGCAAAAGTCGCCGAATAAGGCGTGAGTCTGGCCATTTCAATATTTTTAAATATCACCTTGATATCGGTCATATCGGCAGGATTGCTTAAATTGAGCTGACCTGCCGCATGGGCTGTACCGTATTCATCAACCAGACCGTCCAGCGTCAATTGACCCTGCGCATCACTGCGGGTTGACAGCCCGTTGATGATGCCCTTCAGATCATGAATCCGGGTGCCAAAGGGCAGCGCCAGCGAATAATCGGCATATTCCATCTGGCTTGCCACCAGACGCAAGCGGTCTATGTTGACACCGAACGGCGCAGATTTAATGGTTTGCTGCCCGGTACTTGCGACAGGCAGCAGTAGCTTATTAAAACTGAGCGATTTATCCTTATTGATAATCAGTGTCGCATCGAGTCCGTTGATGACGAGTTCATTGATGTCTAGTTCAGACGGCGTGACGTCAAATGCGCGACTGGACAAGGACTTCAAACCCAGAAAAAGATTACCGGTATCCGCCTCGACCAGCCGCAAATCGCTCAGCGCAAAATTACCGCTGAATTTCGCGCCCTGCGCCCCGTAGCTGGCATGACCGGCTGCGGAAAGTTGCCCTTTGACCAGCTTTAACTTTGCCAGTCGGGACAATAAGGGTTGTGCAGGCAGTAAACTCAGATCGGCCAGCCTGATTTGAAGATCCACCGCAGGCTTGGCGGGAATCACCTGACCTTCTGCTGTAAAGCTGCCGCCATCTGCGCTGGTAAAGGACGCCGTCAAGGGCAATGCGATGTTCAAATCATCACTGATGTTGTTTATCTCAACGGCGATATTCTTAAGCCCCAATTGCGCCGCTTGATCTTTGAGCACGACATCAAAATTCTGAAGTTGCAGCTTGGCGAGCTGATAATGCCACGGCACAGTTTGCGGCTTTTCCGGCTTATTTGTTGTCCGGGGCAAGGCCTGCAGAATGTCGATGTGACCCTGAGCATCGCGTGCAATATGCAGCTGCCCCTCATCCAGGGCAATGCGCCCCACGGTGGCCTGATGTTTATTCAGATTGACGTGAACATCTTCCACACTGCCTGTTCCTACGACTTGAGGGGCAGGTTCTGTCTGCAAAGCCAGCTTTATCACCTTGAGTTTGCCAAGCTGCGCAATTTGACTCGCAAGGTCAAAGCGGCCATCCACCGCTTCAATGGCGTCTACTGTAACGGCAGGTCCTGTTGCCGGCTTTAATTGAACGCCAGCAAGTTTAGCGGCTATCTGCGCCAGCTTGATCGCAGGCTTTCCCTGAGCATAGTCCAGCCGGTAATGCGCGGACAACCCTGCAATGCCCTTCACGCTAACCCCTTCCGGCAGATTAAGATAAGGCGCAAAATTTGCGACGTTTAAATTGTCAAGTTTGAAACTGCCACTCGCTGCCAGAGGATTCAGACTTGCCACACCTTGCCAGGCCAGCTGTGCGCCGAAGGAACTCAATGCGGAGATGGTATATTGCCCCTTATTCCCCGGCAAGGAGGACAGTTCTGTCAGCGTCAGATCAAGCGGTTTGATTTGCGTGATGAAGGCAGGCTTGATGCGCTGATCCGCGAAGTTGAGTACCGTGCCTGACAATGCAAAGTGATGGATAAGAAATCGGGGCAAAGCGGTATCCGGCGTTTGCGTCTTTTTCGGGTCTTGCAGGGCCGAGATCAGCGCCGACCAGTTAAGTTTGCCATCGGCCAGCAATGAAGCCTGCACCTTGAGTCCCTCCAGCCGGATATCATCAAATACCAGTGCGCGTCGATACAGGCTGGCAGAGGATAAATCAATGACCAGTTCGTTAAAGCTCAGCAGCGGCTTGCCGTCAGGCCCGGTAAGATGCAATCCGGACAGGCGCAACCGCCATTCAAAAGGATTGAACTCAGGGCGATTCATGGTGAGATGATGAGCGCCGGCACCGGCAATATATTTTTCCGCTTGCGCTTGCAAAATACGCGGCATGACCTGCCAGCTGAACAACAGGGCAGCCACAGTGAGACCTGCCAGCGTGAAGAAGAATGATTTGCGTGAGGGCAAATTAGACATATATAGAATCCAAATAAGTCGCAAGGACGAATTCTAGCGACTCCTTAACTGATTGCATAGCGCAGGACGATTATCACGCCCTGTCATATCCTTGTCATAACATCCCGCTAACATAGGATGCTTAAGATAGTTTATGGAAATTGACATGCTCGCGTCACAGCCAAATGAGCCAGCTCAAACGAATCTCCGGTTTTCAAACGATAACGGTCCGGGTGTGCCGGCAGCAGCCATGACACCGCTTCAGGAAATCATTGCGCAACGCAAATTAAGCGCCTTGTTTCAACCTGTCATCGACCTTCAGAGCGGCGAAGTCATAGGTTTTGAGGGATTGATCCGCGGCCCGGCGGACAGTACCTTACATTCGCCGGTCAATTTGTTCGGTGCAGCCTTGCAACAGAACCTTTCACTGGAAGTGGAAATGCTGGCGCGCCAGATCGTCCTGGAGAGTTTTTCCAGACAAAAATTACCCGGCAATCTGTTCCTTAATATCAGCCCTGAGACGATGTCGCTGCCCAGCTTCAAAAACGGCAGGACACTGGAATTCATGAGTTCGCTGGGTATTGATCCTGCCCGCGTGGTCATGGAAATTACTGAAAACCAGCCGACCTACGATTTTGAGGAAATGCGCAGTGCGCTGTTTCACTATCGTCAGATGGGTTTCAAGACCGCGATTGACGATCTGGGCGAAGGATTTTCCAGTCTGCGTTTATGGTCTGAACTGCGTCCGGAATACATCAAGATAGACATGCATTTCATACAGGGTGTTGATCACGATCCTGTCAAGTTACAGTTTTTGAAATCCATACAGCAGATCGCCGGAAGTTGCGGCACCCGCGTCATTGCCGAAGGGATTGAGACGGAAGGCGAGCTGCGCGTGGTAAAAGATATCGGCATTGCGCTGGGCCAGGGATACTTTATCGCCCATCCCAGCCCTACCCCGCCCTTGCTGGCCTCGAACGAGACCTGCCGCATCATCAATTCGAAAAATATCGGCGTATTCCCTGTCAACGGCATGAGCCATCGCAGGCAAATAACAGCTGAAAAGCTGTTGAGTTATGTAGAACCCGCGCAACTTGAAACTTCAAATGAACAGATTTTTGAGCGCTTTTCCGGCAATGCCGCTTTGCATATTATCCCTGTGGTGAAAAACGGACTGCCGACAGGATTAATCAATCGCGATCAGTTCATCGACACCTTCAGCCAACCGCGACAGCGGGAGCTAACGGGCAAGCAAATCTGTCAGCATTTTATCCGGACAGATCCGCTGCTGGTAGAAAAAAGTATGCCTGTAGAAGAGCTCAGTTCCTTCCTGGCAGAAACGCCAACCCGGCATTTTGCCGATGGTTTCATTATCACCGAACAGGGGCGTTATATCGGCGTCGCTACCCTGCAGGACTTGTTGCGCGAATTAATCAGAATGCAACAGGAGTCAGCGCGTTATGCCAATCCGCTCAGTCTGTTGCCGGGTAATGTGCCTGTCATTGAACACATTGAAGGCCTGCTGCAGATGAATACAAAATTTATTGCCTGTCATTGCAATCTTGATCATTTCAAGCCTTTCAACGACAACTTCGGCTATGGCAAGGGCGACGAAATGATCCAGCTCGTCGCAAGGTTGCTGGGCTGGGCCTGCGATCACACCATGGATTTTATCGGCCATATTGGCGGCGATGACTTTATTTTGCTGATGCAAAGCCGTGACTGGAAATCGCGTTGCGAACAGGCATTGCGCTCGTTCGAACAGGCAGCCTCCTTGCTGTTCAAGGAAGAACATATCCTCAATGGTGAATATTCGAGTGAAGGACGCGACGGGAAGCTGATCTTCCATCCGCTGACCAGTCTGTCCATCGGTGCGATTACCGTACTACCCGGACAATTCAGCTCTCATCACGAAGTTTCTGCCGCCATGAATGCGGCTAAAAAAATGGCTAAAAAAGTCGCTGGCAACAGTCTGTTCCTTGAGCAACGCAGAATCAGATCATGAGAAGAAAACCACCCTTGATGGCAAAATTCGTCATGATCGTTCCTGCGCCCCCTCTCCCGAAGGGCGAGGGATACCTATGTCGCTGCGCGGATTGAAGGATAACTCATGAGATCGCTACCAGTCAGGGCCGTTTTCCGGGCGCTGCGTTTATCTTTGCATCTGGCTTACGGCTTGTCGATCGCTATTATTTTCCCGCGCTTTAGCCAGACTTTACGTCGTCGTATTTTGCTGCGCTGGTGCAGCGAAATGCTCACGATACTCAATATACGCATCAGCATGGCCTCGGATATTGCCCGATTACAATCAGGCATTATGGTCACCAATCACATTTCCTGGCTGGATGTGTTTATCTTGAATGCCGTCGTGCCCATGCGCTTCGTCGCTAAAGCCGAAGTACAAAGCTGGCCGGTCATAGGCTGGTTTTGCGGCAGGGCACAGACCCTGTTCATCGAACGGGGTCGGGCTCGCGATGCTGCGCGCATCAACAAACAGATAGTCGAGTTGCTGCAAGGCGGCGATAGTTTGGCGGTATTTCCTGAAGGCACGACCACCGACGGCACCGCTATAGCGGCTTTTCATGCCTCACTATTGCAACCTGCCATTGATGCGGCCGTACTGATACATCCTGTCGCCATCCGCTATCAGGATGCGCAGGGCGCGCATTGCACGGCCCCTGCCTACATCGACGACTTATCCTTCGCAACTTCGCTGTGGAACATACTCAATTGTCGCAATCTACATGTGCAACTGACCGCCACGCCCTCGTTAAATGCGGCGGCCAGCGATAGACGCACCCTGACGCGACAAGCGTATCAGCAGATCAATGAGGCGCTCATCGTGATGCACGCGCATCCTCGCGCCGTTCAGCCGGCGGAGGAAAACAGAGAAGGAATTTACGATCTGCTGCTGTTCTCAGCAAAAACGGATGAGGTTGAACCGTTCATCATTCACACACAATAGTGATTAGCCAGAAGCGGGCCTGTCTGCCGCAGGCAGGGGAAAAAGCCTGCCAACACTTGCGTAAGCTTCAGGTTAAAAGTGACTTTATAGCCGGTAAATTTCACTTTTATGAACACAAAGTTGACTGACTTGCTGCCTGAAACAATTCTTATGAGCAGGGGAGCCATTCTGTGTAGCAGGTCAGCGTCTCTGTGTAGCAGGTCAGCGTCTCTGTGTAGCAAGCCGGCATGATTCTGTAGCAGAAAAATATCTGCCGTAAACCAAAAAACATCTGCCATAAGCAAGAAAAAATCCGCCACAAGCGGGAAAATATCTGCCATAAGCAGGCCAGCATGCCTGAGCAGCCGGGGAGGTGCTCGGCTGCTACCGAGTCAGGCTAACCTGCTTGCGAGAGAGGTTTTCTTGCTACCAAATCAGGCTGACCTGCTTGCGAGAGAGATTTTCTTGCTGCCGAATCAGGCAGACCTGCTTGCGAGAGAGGTTTTCTTGCTACCGAATCAGGCTGATCTGCTTGCGAGAGAGGTTTTCTTGCTACCGAATCAGGCTGACCTGCTTGCGAGAGAGGTTTTCTTGCTTATGGCAGATGTTTTTTGGCTACAGAATCATGCCGGCTTGCTACACAGAGACGCTGACCTGCTACGCAAACTCACTTTCCTGTTAAAAGAAGTCATCTTTATGCTTGCTAAAACGGGTTCCCGGATCGGCAATCCTGTTTTTATTGATCTGAATTGAGCAAAATTACGACGACCTCAGAATATGACTACTTAGACCGGCTTTTAATACTTAGAAAGTTTCAGCATTGCCTGATTACATTAACTAAATAGTCAGCGGTACAATATCTTCGCTGTCTGAAGTCATTTGCCAGCTGAAAAATTCAATTCGATATTTTAATAAGGAGATCTATCGTGTTAAAGCAAGCCTACTTCCCCACTTCTGAAAGTCAACGCACTATCTGGTTCGGTCATTACATTGCAAAATTGCCTGTCCATGCTTCCAGATTGGGAGTGAGCCCGGATGAGGTTTCCGGCACCATACTCGATTTGAATTATTACAAACGGATATCACAAGATTTAGTTCCGGCCGCTCGAAAATACGATCTGGAAGTAACTGCTTTACGCAACAGTATTGCTAACGACCCCTCAGCCGGGCTTCAACCCTTACCTGTACTTGCTGTTTTTGAGGATATGCCCGCCATCCGCCCGTCCGGCATCCTGACTCGTTTATTTACACAAGTGCAGCGCATCAAGTTAAGTGACGGTTACAGCGAATCTATCGGGCAAGATCTCGGCATTATCGGCAGCCAAAAAGTGGATACTCATGCTTATACCGAATTTTCTCTGGTCACTGTTCATGGTGTAAATAATGATCGTGTTGTGATCAAGTTTAAAAAGTATGGCCATGATGCGGTGATTATCGAGAGCCGTCGCAACGGAGGGGATTGGGAGCATTTGATGAATGCCACGATAAGTCCATGGAATGATGATAGACCTTTACTGGTGGCGAATATGCCGGAAATTCGCGAATATCAACTATGCTGGTATGACAAGGATCAAGCAGGTAATATCTTCAGCCCGGTACAAAAAATCACCGTCGGGATTTGAAAACCCATACTTTCGGAATTTAATCGCAAACAATGATCACGCTCTGCACCGCACAGAGCGTGATTTATATTTGATGGTGACAGACAGCGATGAAACGTACAGCGGATGGTCAAAGTGAGGCAAATCAGCGGATACAAGTGGTCAGAAAATAATCCCCCTGTGCTGCAACGGCGCAAGCAATATGCAAAGCATCAAATTTCTTTAGCCCCGACTGATGGAGCGAGTTTGCAAGATGAATAATGCCATGCTCCGCTTCAACATCAGTACAGGCGTATTTCTTCCATTTTGCTATCTGTTCCCGCCGTTTCCGAAAAGGATTTTTCTCGTTTTCGTAATCCAGCATATAAGACCAGACAAGCTCATATAAGCCAGAGCGGATATTTTCCTGTATGTTTAGTTTCGCCTCGGCTTCCAACAATATTTTAATGTTGGATTAATCGTTAAATGGCCGATTAAACATGCCGTTATCAAGATATAGCTTCATGATTTACTCCTTGCCATCAGCCAGTGGAAAAAGCTGCTGCACCAAGCCTTTTTTATGCGTTTTGAGGGCGTCGACCTTTTGGCTTTGCACACTGATCAGTTCGTCAATGCTGGACAGACAATCGGCGATTTTTTGCTGTTCTTTTAAAGAAGGAAAAACTATTGGGCGTGTTAGCAGATATTTTGAGTCAACATTTAAAGCTCCATTTGCCCTTGCGCCGACTGCTATAAAGTTTCGGAGCCATTTCCCGTGAATGTTTGTAGCAAATGGGTATTTCAAAAAATACGGTGAAACAAATTCTTGATCTACGCTAAAACATGTAAATATGCTATTGGGAACGGCACCCTGTTCTATACGTTCAAGAAGAGCCATTTGGCCTTCTGGATGTTGCTTTGTTGAACTTTTGTTGTAGGCAAAATCGCCTTTTTTAATAACGTAGTAATTTTTGTACGCCTCGCCAGCAATTTCTTTACCAAACTTTTCAATCTGAGTAACCAGACCTACACCCGCAGTAACGCTCATTAATGTATAACGGTTGCTTCCGGCCTTTTCAGTTATCAATGCCGCTATTTTTCCTAATGCTTTAGTATCCCACGCCCCCGCATCCTGAAAATCGGGGAATCTCAACGTCGGCACCACCACCTTTTTCATGTCCTTATTCATACGCATTCAATCCCGAAATCCCGCGCCCCTGAGCTAATTTTTTGAGCAGTGGCAACAGGTCTGCCATCAAGGCCAATTCGGCTTTGCTGCGCACGTTACAAATCCTCAACTTTAAATTCGCTATAACCTTCGTAGTAATAGCTGATATCAATACCCTTCATGAATAATTCACGGTCATTTATTTTTTCTGCCCGCATTTTGTCTTGTGGAAAGGATTGGGCATTCCGGATGCCGACGCCTAC
>CAIWRI010000100.1 GCA_903915035.1 uncultured Nitrosomonadales bacterium
GACGCGATTGCGTGGAAATTAAATACCCGTCCACGTAAGTCACTCGGTTTCAAATGTCCGGTTGAACTGTTCATGCCAGACGCTTTTGACTTTAAGCTACATCACGCAGCACTTTTTGCACTTGGTGCTTGAAACCGCCGTGAATATCATGACAGAATTTCAAAGAATTTCCCGGCACGACAACCTGTTTAAGGAACGCGTGCATGATGCATACAAGGCGAAAGGCAAACTGCTCGAACCGTCAGTCTGCTCACAATGCGGTGCTGTTTACCATGAGGGACGCTGGCAGTGGCTGCCAGCACCTGAAAATGCACACACTGAAATGTGTCCTGCCTGTCATCGCATCCACGACCAGTATCCAGCCGGGTTCCTGAGCATGAAGGGTGAATTTTTTCAGTCTCATCGCGACGAAATCATGCATCTGTTGCACAATCTGGAAAAACATGAACGCGCAGAGCATCCGCTCAAGCGCATCATTGCAGTGGAGAATAAAGTCGGTAGCACGGAGGTGACAACAACAGACATTCATCTGGCGCGCGGCATGGGTGAAGCGTTGCATCACGCATATCAGGGTGAACTTGCGTATCACTACAATCCTGAACAGAACTTGTTGCGGGTTAACTGGGAACACTGACTATTGCAGCTGTCCGGACTTTGGCGGGCTGCCATGCTGTAAAACGAATATGAACAGGAGCGCAGCGCATGAATATCATCGGCATTGACCTTGGCACTTCCAACTCCGCTGCCGCCGTGCTGCGCGGCGGACGTCCTGTCATTATCCCAAGCTCCGAGGGCATCAGCATTGGCGGCAAAGCATTCCCAAGCTATGTCGCAATCACCGTTAACGGACAAATGCTGGTGGGCGAGCCTGCACGCCGCCAGGCGAGTGCCAATCCGGAAGGCACTGCCAGCGCTTTCAAACGCCGTATGGGGAAACGCGAAATTATACGGTTGCAGGGGCGCGACTATTCGCCCGAACAGTTGTCAGCTTTCCTGCTGCAAAAAATCAAGCGCGATGCAGAAGCTTTTCTGGGTGAAGCAGTTGAAAAAGCCGTGGTGACGGTGCCTGCCTATTTTGACGATAATCAACGGGCAGCTACCCGGGATGCCTGCCGGATTGCAGGTCTGGAAGTGTTGCGTCTGGTTAATGAACCCACAGCCGCTTCACTTGCCTACGGACTTGACCGGTTGGGACAGGAATTGCGCATTGCGGTGATCGATCTGGGTGGCGGCACACTGGATGTCACCATCATGGAGTTTGGCAAAGGCGTATTTGAAGTCAAAACCACCAGCGGCGATACGCAACTGGGCGGCACCGACATGAATCAACAGATTTATGAGCATCTGGCTGAACGTTTTCAGATGTCAACCGGCGTGGATGTGCGCAGCGACAAACAGGCCTCAGCACGCCTGATGGAAGCTGCGGAAGCGGCCAAGATAGAACTGTCTACCAGTGTCAGCACGCACCTCAGCCTGCCTTATCTTGCCAGCGTGAACGGTGAGCCGCGCCATCTCGAACTCGATCTGACCCGTACCGAACTCGAACGACTGGTGCATTCGGTAATCGAGCGCTGCAGGGGGCCTGTTGAACAGGCGTTGAAAGATGCAGGGATTACCCCCACGGATGTGGAAAGGCTGGTGTTTGTCGGCGGGCCGACTCGTATGCCGGTCGTGCGCAGCTATTTTGAGGAACTGTTCGGCCATAAGGCCGAAATGGGTGTTGATCCGATGGAGTGCGTAGCCTGTGGAGCCGCGATACAGGCAGGTGTGCTGGCAGGCGAGGTAGGCGGCATCGTGCTGGTAGATGTCACGCCGCTGACGCTGGGCGTGGAAACACTGGGAGGAATAGCGACCCCGTTGATCACGCGCAACACGCCGATTCCGGTCAAACACAGCGAGATATTTACCACTGCTGCCGATATGCAGACCAGCGTTACAGTACATGTGTTTCAGGGCGAGCGACCAATGGCGGCTGACAATACCAGTCTGGGCGAATTCAATCTCGACGGGTTGCCGCCGGCATCACGAGGTATTCCGAAGATTGAAGTGACTTTCGACATTGATTCCAACGGCATGCTGAGCGTCTCTGCCAGAGATACCGCCAGCGGCAAGTCGCAGTCCATCAGCATCACCGGCTCCACCAGACTGTCTGAGGAAGATAAAAAGCGTATGGTGAATGATGCCGAGCATTATGCAGATGCCGATAAAAAACGGCGCGAGGATGCAGAAAAGCTGAATGCTTCAGATGCCAGCTGTTACGAAGCCGAAAAACTGCTGGCAAACTTTCCCGATAAACTCACTGATGATCTGAAAAGCCGCATTGAGAGCCGTTTGCGTGAAACCAAGGAAGCATTACTCAAAAAAGAGGCGAATTCAGCCACCGAACGCGCCGATGCACTCAAAAAACTGTTGCAGGAAGCCGGCGCCGTGATCTATTCGCAATCAGGACAGGCTAGTCGCGGCACCCCCTACGGGGAAACCCGCTGGCAAGAGGCAGCGCCGGGGCGGGCAACAACAGAGGCCGGCGGCTCGCGCGACAAGGTGATTGATGCCGAATACAGGGAAAACAAATAAATGTCCGCCCTCCTCCCGCTGAACCCGCAGCAGTTATACCATCCTTGCGATCCCGGACAGATGGATTTCGACAGCACTATTGAACTTGAGGATATGCAGGAGATCATCGGCCAGATGCGTGCGATGGAGGCCATCCGTTTTGCTACCGGGATTCATCACGAAGGCTACAATGTCTGCGTACTGGGCCCGCCTGGCACCGGCAAACGCACCATGGTACTGCAACTGCTCGAAAAAAAAGCCGCGACTGAGCCTGTGCCGGTTGACTGGTGTTACGTGAATAACTTCGACCACCCGCACCAACCCCGTGCCATAAGTTTACCGTCCGGCAAAGGGGTGGCGCTTGGTCTGTATATGGATAAACTGGTCGAGTACCTCGGCAGTGCCATTCCTGCGCTGTTTGAGAGCGACGAATACCACGCCAGAGCTGCGCTGATCCGCGATGAATTTGCCCACCGCCAGGATGCGTTGTTCAATAAACTGGCGACAGATGCAGCAGAACAGGACATCGCCCTGTTGCGCACCCCTGAAGGATTTTCCTTTGCGCCTACCCGTAATCATGCGGTGATTCCACCTGACGAATACGAAAAACTCCCGATTGAAGAAAAACAGCGGGTGGAGAGTCTGATTGCCGGATTTCAGGTGCAGCTGGAAAAAATCATGTGGCAAATGTTGCAATGGCGCCGGGAGCGGCATGAAAAGATCGACGCGCTTAATCATGAAACGGCGCTGCCTGTCGTTGTGCACCTGATGAATGAATTGAAGCTGAGTTATAACGATTTCCCTGAGGTTTTAAACTACCTGGAGCGTATACAATCAGATCTGGCTGAGCATATTGATGAGTTTCGAAATCAGGAAGAATCCACCAATATCGGCGGTATGACCATCGTGACCCGCCACAGTTTTACCCGTTACAAGGTTAATATACTGATAACAGACGGCAAATCGGGCTGCGCGCCGGTCATCAGCGAAGACAATCCGACTTACAGCAATCTGGTCGGCAGGATAGAGCATATTTCCCAGTTCGGCGCACTGGTCACCGATTTCACCCTGATCAAGCCGGGAGCGTTGCACCGTGCCAACGGTGGTTACCTGCTGCTGGATATCAATAAGGTGCTGGTACAACCCTTCGCCTGGGAGGCGTTAAAACGTGCGCTGCATACGCGCGAAATTCGCATTGAGTCGTTAGGACAAATGTACAGTCTGGTCAGCACCGTCTCGCTGGAACCCGAACCCATCCCGCTCAATGCCAAGGTTATTCTGTTTGGTGACCGACTGTTTTACTATCTGCTGCAGCAATACGATCCGGAATTCGGCGAACTGTTCAAGGTGGCGGCCGATTGCGAGGAACGCATTGTTCGCGATGCCGATACCCAGCAACTGTATGCAAGGCTGATTGCCACGCTGGTGCGCCGCGACGCATTATTGCCGTTCGATCGCAGTGCAGTGGCGCGGGTAATTGAACATGCCGCGCGTCTGTCAGGCGACGCACAGCGACTGACGACCCATATGCGCAGCCTCGCCGATCTGTTATGCGAGTCCGATTACTGGACGAAGGAAGCGGCCAGGTCTGTCGTCAACGTTATAGATGTACAGCAGGCGATTGATACACAGATCCGTCGTCAGGACAGAATCAAACAAAGCCTGCATGAAGCGATCCTGCGCGATATCCTGATGATAGATACTCATGGTTTAATCGTAGGCCAGATTAACGGTCTCTCGGTGATTGAACTGGGCGATTTCGCCTTCGCAATTCCCTCCCGCATTACCGCGACCTCGCGTCTGGGCGAGGGTGAACTGGTCAACATCGAACGCGAAGTTAAATTATCAGGTGCGATTCATTCCAAGGGCGTGCTGATTCTGTCCTCATTTCTTGCCGCACGCTACGCCAAAAATCAGCCGCTCTCGCTCAGCGCCAGCCTGGTGTTTGAACAATCCTACGGCACCGTGGACGGCGACAGCGCTTCTCTTGCCGAGTTGTGCGCATTGCTGTCAAATCTGGCAAATATCCCGTTAAGCCAGGCCCTTGCGGTAACCGGATCAGTAAATCAGCTGGGCCAGGTACAGGCCATCGGCGCTGTCAACGAAAAAATCGAGGGGTTTTTCGACATCTGTACCGCACGCAAGCTGACCGGCGAGCAGGGAGTATTGATTCCTGCTGCCAACATCGTCCATCTGATGCTCAGGCAGGATGTGGTGCAAGCCTGTGAAGTCGGTACGTTCAGGATATACGCGGTACAGAGCGTCGATCAGGCGATGGAGATACTGACGGGAATGTCGGCTGGCGAGCCGGATGCAAAAGAAGGTTATCCACCCGACAGCATCAATCAGGCGGTCGCTGCGCGACTCACGGAGCTGACAAATATCAGGCTGTCGTTTGCCGACAAGTCAGCTGACAGCAAAAAAACCGCAAACCGAATCCAGGTGATCGATCATTAAACGCGACTACTACGAGGTATTAGGCATAGTAAAAGATGCCCCGCAGAAGGCAATCAAGGATGCCTTCCGCAGCCTCGCCATGACATACCATCCGGACAAAAATAAGTCGCCGGATGCGGAGGCGCGTTTCAAGGAAATCGCCGAGGCCTATGCGGTATTATCAGATGCAAAAAAACGTGCCGAATACGATGCACGCGGCTTTTCCGGCGTTGAAGGATTCAGCCAGGAGGATTTATACGGTGGCATCAATTTCGAAGATATCTTTGGCGGACTTCACTTCGGTTTTGGCAATCCGTTTGAAAAAATTTTTCATCGCCCGGTGCGTGCTGCGAATATTGAAACGGAACTATTTATCACATTGGATCGTGTTGCCAATGGCGGCGAGGAAAAACTGTATTTAAGCCGGCAGGCTACCTGCCCGTCCTGCCACGGCAGCGGTGCCTCTGAGGGTGCCAAGCCGCTGAACTGTGAGACATGCAAAGGCACAGGGCGCATTAGCCGCCACAAAGGGAAAGAACACGTGCTGATTGAGCAGATCAGCGCATGCCCTGCCTGTCACGGGCGGGGCCGTATTATCCAGGAACCCTGTACCCGCTGTCACGGCAGTGGCCAGGTGGAGCAGGAAGAAACGCTGACGGTGAAAATCCCTGCGGGTATAGAGGAAGGCATGGCGCTGCGCATACCCGGCCTTGGCATGCCCGGACAAAACAGTATTGCCGGGGATTTGTATGTCGTCGTGCGCTCAAAGCCGGATATGCGTTTTGAACGTGCGGGGGCAGATCTGTTACATCGGGAGACGATAGCGTTGACCGATGCCGTGCTGGGCACGACACTGCAAGTTCCGACGCTGAATGGTTCGCTCAGCGTCACCGTGCCTGCCGGCACGCAGCCGGGTGCAGTATTGCGTCTCAAGGGTCAGGGTCTGCCGGAATTTGACAGCGACCGGAGCGGCGAACTTTACTTGCGCATTGAAGTGCATATCCCGGAAAAGCTCTCTAGCCAGGAGCGGGAGTTGTACCAGAAATTACGCGTGCTTGGCGGAAAACCGCAACCTGCAAACCATTGGTGGCAAGCCAGTCGGGAAGTGTCATGATACGCGAGACGGATGAACAGTATTTTGCGCGATTGCTGATGATCAAAAAAATCCACGCGATGGCTGATGAAGTCGGCAGCTATCCGATTTCAAAAGTAGTGCTCGACGTGATGGCCAGAGTGCCGCGTCATCGTTTTGTACCCGCAGAACAGATGTATAGCGCCTATGAAAATTATCCACTGCCGATTGAGCACGGGCAGACCATCTCCCAGCCCTACATTGTGGCACTGATGACCCAGCTGCTGGCACCGGATAAACAGCACAAAATACTGGAAGTCGGCACTGGCTCAGGCTATCAGAGTGCTATTCTGGCCGAGATGGCGGCCAGCGTTTACAGCGTGGAAATCATCGCGTCCTTAGCTGACAGGGCAGCAAAGCTGCTCACGGAATTGGGTTATCGCAATATTTATCAAAAACAAGGCGATGGCAATGAGGGCTGGCGTGAACATGCGCCGTTTGACGGCATTATCGTCACCGCAGCGGCAGAGCATGTGCCGCACATGTTACTGGATCAGTTAAAAGCCGGTGCGCGCATGGTCATTCCGGTGGCGCGCACTTCACACCTTCAGGAGTTGCGGCTGATTACCAAAAACAGTGACGGGACGAGCCGCAGTGCCGTTATCTTGCCGGTCAGCTTTGTTCCGCTCACAGGAGGCGGCAAATGAATGATGCTTCTGACCTTCTGCATGACTAAGGAAGCATGCTTTAAATCAAGAATGTAACTTGCCGCTTTGGCAATTTAACGGCCGTAGACAAGCTCAGTCTGGACATTGAAGCGAGTGAATTTTTTACCCTGCAGGGCCCCTCCGGTTGCGGTAAAACCAGTATATTGCGCATGATCGCAGGATTTGATCTGCCGGACACCGGGCAGATACTGCTCGATGGTCAGGATCTGGCGGACACACCCGCGGCACAACGCCCGGTGCGCGCGACTGCGGTGCCTCACCCTGAAAAACCTTTCGCTACATTACCTTTTCGCTGATTGCCCCCTCAGTGATTGCCGGTGCGCTGATGGCCTTCACCTTGTCACTGGACGACTTTGTAATCACCTTTTCCACCGCTGGTGTCGGCATACCCACACTGCCGCTGTGCATCTATTCGATGATCAAAAGCGCGGTCACCCCCCAGGTGAATGCCGTATCCAGCCTGATGATGCTTACCCTCATCGTACTGGCCTCCCGCATCGCACCCAACCTGCTCAAGGCCGGCAAATGAATTATGGTTATTCCAGCGATATTTTTCAGGTAGCTCAGGACACCAAACTGGCAGGACGGAAATTCACCATTGCGGCCAGTATTCCGAAACAAGTTGCTGTGCTGGCGCTGGACTCGATGGTGCTGCACAACAGCGGGCATAGCCCTGATCCGGCACTGCAATTCATTAATTTTATACTGAACGGGAAAAATGCCGCCCAGCTCACCAATCTGATTGGCTCCGGCAATCCCAATCTTGACATGATGCGTTACATGAATCCTGAAATGGCCAAAGATCCGGCTATTTTTCCCGGCAAAAATGCGAATCTGCAAATGCTGCGGGATCTGGATCTCCGCCAGCGTCGCATGCTGTCGCGTATCCGGACCGAAATAAAATTGCGCTAGCGCCTGAAACGTTAGTGAATTTAAAGCAGCCTCTGATCGTCTTCACCCGGATATTTCAGGCATGCGGATATTGTCTGTTTTACCCGCAAGGATTTTTCCTTGCCGCTAAATTGGTGCGACCTAATCAGCAACGCTCTTCATCGTGGCATATTTTTCGAAAATATCGCTGAAGGTTTGATGATTTTTCAGAAATACCGCCAGAATCAGCGGATCGAAATGCGTGGGCATCGTTCTGCCATCACCATTCCCGATGATTTCCATCGCCTTTTGATGATCGAAGGCAGGCTTATAGGGACGCCGGCTTCTTAACGCATCATAGATATCGCAAATATTCATGATACGTGCCGCCAGTGGAATTTCTTCTCCGCGCAAGCCGGAAGGATAGCCGCTGCCATCCCATTTTTCGTGATGATTAAGCGCAATTTCGCAGCCTAATTTGAGATAAGGCGATTTGCTATTGCCCAGAATCTCCTCGCCCATCACGGCATGCTGCTTCATGACAGTCCACTCCTCCGGTGTAAAACCGCCCGGTTTGAGCAGGATATGATCGGGTATACCTATCTTGCCGATGTCGTGCATGGGGCTGGCGAAAAATATCTGCCCGGCATACTCCTCATCCAACCCCAACAGCCTGGCCAACTCGCGACTGTAGTAACTGATCCGTTGTACATGCGAACCGGTATCGTCATCCTTGTGCTCCGCCGCGCGCGTCATCGTGAATATCGTTTCCAGATAGCTCTCTTGAAGTTCAGCGGTCCGCTCACGCACACGCTGTTCCAGCAACTCGTTGGCTGCATGTAAGGCCCTGTGCAAAAGACGCACTTCCAGCATACCATGCACCCTTGCCAGAACTTCAGGCAACTCAAAGGGCTTGGCAACAAAGTCCTTGGCACCCAACTGAAGCGCGCGCAACTTATGCCCCGGCTGTGCCGTGATAACCAGCACAGGCAGATAGTCATCCAGGGCCGCTTCGTTAAGCGCTTCCATCACCTGAAAGCCGTCCATGCCAGGCATCAGAATATCCAGCATAATCAAATCATAGTGATTGCTTCGATGCAGCTTGACAACGTCAAACGGGTTCATTGTGGAAGCGATGGAGGTATAGCCTGCGGATTGCAGCATACGCGTGAGCAATTGCACATTGGCAGCCAGATCATCGACAATCAGGATACTGGCGTTGTATATATCAGCTTCAGTCTTCATAAAACCACCCCTTCTCTATTTATTTTTATCCGCAAATTCCAGCGCGAGATCCAGCGCGGACATCAACTCGTGCACAATGACAGGCTTGGTAAGATAGCGGAAAAATCCTGCCTGCAAGCCCCGTTCGATATCAAAAGGCATGGCGTTGGCACTGATGGCTAACACCGGGATATGCGCAGTGGCGGGATTTTCACGCAGCAGTTTGAGCACTTCAAAACCATTGATGCCGGGCAGATTAATGTCCATCAGGATCACATCCGGCTTCGCATTCTGCGCAATTTCGATGCCGATACTGCCGTTCACCGCAGTCAACAGACAGAGCTTAGGCTGACGCGCGATGATCTGCTCAACCAGTTTCATATTTGCCGGATTGTCCTCGACATAAAGCAGGCTATGCAATTGTGCATTATGCATAGCCGGCGGCGGGATCAGAAACCGTTGTTCGGCATCTTCACTCGCCCGTTCGGGGCCGGCAGTCGAGTTCAGCTCAAACCAGAATACACTGCCCACGCCAACCGTGCTTTCCACACCGATCACACCGCCCATCAATTCGACCAGGCGCTTGGCCACCACCAGGCCGATTCCGGTTCCTTCCTCGCGACTGGCCTCCTGCCCCAGACGATTGAAGGGCTGAAACAGATGTTTCATTTGCTCGGATGACAATCCCACACCGCTATCCTTGACACTCACACGCGTGTAGCCTTGCATGTTGGTATTACAAGCCACTTCGACAGCCCCCTGCCTGCGGTTGTATTTGATGGCATTGGAGAGCAGATTAATAATCACCTGTTTCAGACGGGTGCGATCGGCACGGACAAAAAGCGAAACATCAGGAATCAAGGCTGTAATCTTAATATCCCGTTGTTGCGCCTGAGGCTCTATCATACTCTGACATTCGAGCACAACGTCGGCTAACGATACCGGCTCCTCCAACAAGGCCATTTGTCTGGATTCGACCTTGGCAAGGTCAAGGATTTCATTGATGAGTGTCAGCAAATGCCAGCCGGCCTGAAGTATCTGGCCGATGCTTTCCTTTTGATCGGGCGAATCAAGCCGGCTATCGGTTTCCATCAACTGGGCAAAACCCAAAATGGCGTTGAGCGGACTGCGCAGCTCATGGCTCATGCTGGACAAGAAATCCGATTTGGCAAGGTTGGCTTTTTCGGCCACAGAACGGGCACTATCCAGCTCGATGTTATTTTCCTGCAGCACCTGGTCCAGTCGTTTCCGTTCGGTAATATCGCGAGCGGCGGCAAATACCCCCTGCAGCTTCCTGTCCCGGTCATAAAAGGTCGAGGCATTGAGGGATACCACCGTTTCCTTGTTGTCGCGGGCACGCGCAGTAAGCTCGTAATTGGTGACCTTTTTATTATTCAGCACCAGCTTGATGCCGGCATTCGCCCGGTCAGGATCGGTGAAATAATTCTTGAACGGCGCGCCTATCAACTCATCTCGCGTGCAACCGGTGAGCAATTCCATCTGCTTATTCGCATCGGCAATAATTCCCGAAGGATCGGTGGTAATGATCGCGTCGATATTGGACTCAATCAGGGAGCGGGTATAGAACTGCTGATCGCGCAAGCGCTGATCGAGTTTTTGCCGCTCTTCTTCGATCTGGCTGCGTTCGGTGTTGTCGGTGCCAATCAAAAGATAACCGATGATGTCATTCTGCTCATCGCGCAAGGCGGTGACCGACACCACGGCAGGGAAACGGCTGCCGTCTTTCCGGATATAAGTCAGCTCATAAATATCTTCGATACCGCGGGAGGCCTTGAATACCAGCGCCTCAAAACCCGGCGTGATCGGCGTATCCAGTTCAATACTCAAGGCTTCGGCACGCGCGATCACTTCCTGCGGATCGGAAATGTCCGCCGGCGTGATTTTGTTCATCACGTCGGAAGCCGCATAGCCCAACATACGCTCCGCCCCCACGTTGAAAATCTGAATCACCCCCTTGGCATCGGTGGCAATACTGGAGAAATTCTCGCTATTGAAAATCGCACTCTGCAAGGCGCCGGCCTTGAGCAATGCCGCTTCCGCCTGTTTGCGGGCGGTGTTGTCGGTGCCAATCAACAGATAACCGATAATGTCATTTTGCGCATCGCGCAAGGCGGTGACCGAGACTACCGCAGGGAAACGACTGCCGTCTTTCCGGATATAAGTCAGCTCGTAAATATCTTCGATACCGCGGGAGGCCTTAAATACCAGCGCCTCAACACCCGGCGTGATCGGCGTATCCAGTTCAATACTC
>CAIWRI010000101.1 GCA_903915035.1 uncultured Nitrosomonadales bacterium
AGGTACATCACGCCGATCCGCTTGTGGTCGAGCGTGAAGGCCCAGCTCATGAACCCGCGCGTGTGCGTGAGGTAGTTGTCGGGGGGGGATAGTGCGTTTTCGGGAGTCATATTTATATATAAAAGTGGAAAGTGGGCAGTGGAAAGTGGGCAGTGGAAAGTGGAAAGTGGGCGGATTTTCAATTATCCTTTGCACTCTCAACCTCGTAATGACGCCGGATCGCCACGGCCTGCGGCTTCACAATGATACTGGATCGCCACGCTATGCTCGCAATGACGCGGCTGCCCCACTCGTCTAAAGACAGTCTTGGCATGGCTTACATTGATTGCTATCCTTGTTCTTCAATCAACGATCAACAGCTAATCTGCGGTGATTTTTTGTATTTAACTGATGTTATGCAGTAGCATCAGTTACCAGGTGAGTATCTCATTTTCGTGGGAAATGAAGCTGCCGGATTGCTCAATAGATAGGTTTTTTACGACATCTAACATTTGCTGCGCAGCCGCTTTTGGCGATTGCCCCATACTTTCTCCTCCGTAGGGCTTTGAAAGAGATGAGTTAACCATCCCAGGATGCATTGCAATGAGCGCGACATTAGGCTTAGTTCTTCTAAGTTCTATCGCAGCGGTTTTGATGATCATGTTGAGTGCGGCTTTTGACGCCCGATAACTGTACCAGCCGCCAAGTTGATTATCCTCAATGCTGCCCGCTCTGGCTGATAGCGTTACCATCATGGCATATTTAGGATCTAAAAGCCTGGAAAATGACTTTATCGTGAGTGCCGGCCCTATTGTGTTAATGTTAAATTGCTCTGTTAATTGATCAAAATTGAGGCTTTCTAACCTTTTTTCCGGCATCCATTTTTCAGAATGTAATACGCCTATGGTATTGATTATGAGTTGAAACGTGCCGTGCCCGGCTAAGGCAACAGCTGCTTGTGCAATTGAATCCGGATTTTGATAGTCGATTGAGATCGTTGAATGACGATGAATCCCGATTACTTCCGTACAATTTGGCGTGTTTTGAAGAACGTCTACAAAAGCTGAGCCGATAGCGCCAGAAGAGCCGATAATTAATGCTTTAAAAGGTTGTGTAATGAGAGACATGATTTTTCTACTCGAATGCATTTTATTGGATTAATGTTAAATTAACTTAAATATGAAAAAAATGCAAAAACTGACACTATTTTATGATGGGAAATGCCCGTTATGTGAAGCTGAGATCGTCTTTTTGGCTCGTAGAAATCAGGCAGGGTTGCTTGATTTTATTGATATTAATTCGTATGAGTTTGAAAAAAGCGGTGTCAATTGTGCCCTGGCACTGGCCTCTATGTACGGACAATATGAGGATGGCAGCCTGATTCAAGGAGTTGAGGTTTTCGCTCAAAGTTATTTAAGAGCGAATCTTCACGTGTTGGCTTGGATCTATATGCGAACATCTCTCAAGCCAATTTTAAATATTTGCTATAAAATATTTGCTGAGAACCGCCATGCTATTTCTAAAGCCATCGGACCTGTCATTCGAAAACTTGTCGGTTAAGCTTTTATCGCAGGGGCGTAACATCAGTTACAATCAGCTTATGAATGAATTCCACGCTTTAGTACCCGCAGCAGGTTTCGGCGCACGCATGGGGCATGAGTTGCCCAAACAGTATCTGCCGCTGGCGGGCAAACCGATGATTTTTCATGCTTTGCATACCCTTTGTGCCAGTCCCTGGCTTAGTACCGTGTTTGTGGTGTTATCCCCGGCAGATAGCCTGTTTCACACTTATGACTGGTCAGCGCTGGGCGATAAATTGCAGCCTTTATTTTGCGGCGGCGCAACGCGTGCCGATACAGTATTGAATGGTTTGCTGGCAGCGGAACTGGAACCGGATGACTGGGTGCTGGTGCACGATGCCGCACGTCCGTGCCTGACTGAGGCACATCTGGAAAAATTGATTGATGAATTGCAAGAGGATGCCGTGGGCGGAATACTGGCAATTCCTGTGGCGGATACCTTGAAGCGCAGCGATGCTCTGGGGCGCATACAGCAAACGGAAGACAGGGAGCAGTTATGGCAGGCGCAGACACCGCAAATGTTTCGCGCGGGATTGCTGGCGCTCGCCCTGCAACAATGCAAAGCGGTGACCGATGAGGCGTCAGCCGTTGAGGCGCTGGGCCTGAGTCCCAAACTGGTGGCGGGGGATAGTCGTAATTTCAAGGTGACTTATCCGCAGGATTTGCTGATGGCTGAGTTGCTGTTAAGGGAGGCAAGATGAGAATTGGACAAGGTTTTGATGTGCATCAGCTGGTGGAAGGGCGCCCGCTGATTATCGGCGGCGTGAATATTCCGCATGAAAAAGGCTTGCTCGGCCACTCTGATGCGGATGTTTTGCTGCATGCGCTTTGCGATGCGCTGCTGGGCGCTGTGGCACTGGGTGACATAGGGCGACATTTTTCCGATACCGATGCCAGCTTCAAAAATATCGACAGCCGGATTTTGCTGCGTGAAGTATTGCATATGGTACGGGCTAAAGGCTACCAAGTAGGAAATGTGGATGCGACCATCATTGCCGAGGCGCCGAAAATGGCACCGCATATTTCAAAGATGGTTGAACATATCGCCGCCGACTTGCGCATTGAGCATAGTGCGGTCAACGTGAAGGCGACTACCACCGAGAAGCTGGGCTATACCGGGCGCGGTGAAGGAATTGCCGCACAGGCTATCGTGTTGTTGATTGCCAATCAAGGCTAAAAAGCGACTGTCCACAAAATGCACGAAACGGGTTAGGCCGGCAATCTGCATCGCGGATGTTCGCTGAATCATTTCGTGTCTTGCGTGGATGAAAAGGGTTTTAAGATGAAAATACTTGCTTTGGATACCTCTACTGAATACTGCTCGGTAGCCTTATGGCAGGACGGTGTTGTCATTGAACGCTGTGAACTGGTCGGGCAGAAACACTCTGAAATGCTGATTGCCATGCTCGATGGCGTGCTCCAGGATGCAGGCGTCGGTATTCAGGAACTTGACGGGATCGCTTTCGGTTCAGGGCCCGGTTCCTTCACCGGCGTGCGCATTGCATGCGGCGTGACTCAGGGCCTGGCGCTAGGCGGCGGATTGCCGGTTGCCGGTATTTGTACCTTGCTGGCAATAGCGCAAGCCACCGGTCAGTCCAAAGTGATTGCAGCGCTGGATGCGCGTATGGGCGAGATATATTGCGCTGCCTATGAAAAACAGGCGACTGGCTGGATCACTGTTTGTGAACCCTGCCTTTGTAAACCGGAAGAGGCACCGCAAGTTGAAGGTGAGGGCTGGTTTGCTGCAGGTAGTGGTTTTGCCGCTTTCGCTGACGCATTGCAACAACGCTATGCGGGGCAGTTGAGTGGTGTGGACGGAACTGTCATACCGCAAGCTGCGGCAATCGCCGTGCTGGGTGCTGCGCAATTTGCCCTTGGGCTGGGGGCGGATGTGGCAGAGGCTCAACCGTTTTATTTGCGGGACAAGGTCGCACTCAAAACCGTTGAACGCGAACAACTGGCGGCGGAAAAGTTAAAAAAATGAGATTGATGACAGCAGCTGACGTTGATGAAGTACTGAGCATTGAAATTTCAGTGCAGTCCTACCCCTGGACACGCGGTAATTTCTGCGATGCGCTAGCTAGCGACTACTTGTGTTATGTGGATGAAATTGAAGGTAAAATCAGCGCATACGCGGTGTTACTGCCAGGCATAGATGAGGCCGAACTGCTCTCAATCGGCGTTGCCGCAGTTCAACAGCGCAAAGGGCTGGGCCGGATGATGCTGCAAAAAATGCTGGCTATCGCAGGCGAGCGTCAATTGACACCTGTTTTTCTTGAAGTGTGTGCTGTTAACCTTGCCGCGCTTGCCTTGTATCGCTCAACGGGATTTCTTGAGGTGGGGCGGCGACGCGGTTATTACCGTAATCTGGAAGGTAACGAGGATGCCGTGGTGATGGCATGCGACGTGACGGGTATGCAAAATGGATAGGCGCGAGGCAATGCTGCGTGAATTGAATCTGTATCCGCTATGGGTACGGCGCGAGATACCCGCCGATGTGCCCGCACAGCAGAATATATTGATGCAGCCTGATGTACCGGTGCAGTCGAATATGCCGGTGCTGGCTGATGTAGCGGTACAGATTGATCTGCCGGAACATTCGGATATGTTGGTGCAGCCAGCTGTGCCCGTCGATATACCGTCTGCTATGCCCGTGCAGTCCGTTATGCAGTCTGAGCAGGAAATTGCTGAGCAGCAGGCAGGCGATGAAACTGAGCCATTATCCCTTTTTGATTTGCCATCGGCAGCAGAACCTGACGTTATCGGGCACGGCGAGTTTCAGGTTAACGACAGCTTGCGTGAGTTTCAGCAGGAAAACAAGGGAGGGATGCTGGGTAGTGTTGACTGGCCGGAACTTCAGCAAAAAGTGGCCGGCTGCGAGCTTTGCAAGTTGCGCGCAGGCTGTACGTATACGGTGCTTGGTGTTGGGAATGAGCATGCCGACTGGATGTTTATCGGTGAAGCGCCGGGCGTTGATGAAGATGCAACTGGCAAGCCATTCGCGGGGCTGTCAGGCCATCTGCTGGATAATATGCTGCTGGCGATCAGGCTTAAACGCAGCGAAGTTTATATCGCTAACGTGATTAAATGTCGTCCCCCTGAAGACCGGCATCCTCATGTCGGTGAAATTGCCGCCTGCCTGCCCTACCTGAAACGGCAGATTGATCTGGTAAAACCAAAACTGATTGTGGCGCTGGGCAGGACGGCCGCTGCAGCCCTGTTGCAGAAGGATGCGACCATTGCCTCCATGCGCGGTACGCTACATGATTATCAGGGCATTCCGCTGATAGTCACTTTTCATCCCGCTTATTTGCTGCGCAGTCCCATGGAAAAAGCCAAAGTATGGCAGGACTTGTGTCTGGCAGTAAAAACGATGGACGAGCTGAGCACTTAGGCCGCACTGGTTAAGCGGTCGGCGCAAGGTGAGTTCAGGCGTGGCAGGTTAAGCAGGATAGACCGCCATGCCGCATAACATGGCTCCTTCAATGCTTCCATCAAAATGTGCCATGCCCGGTAACATGAACTCGTCAGGATCATATCTGTTCGAGCTATATTTGTAGATAGCAAACTCCCGATTATCAAATGTCCCGGTATATTTCAGGCAGCATATCTCAGAAGTCTGGCTGCCAAAATCTACACGATCCAGGTATAAAAACACACCTTTGAAGCGAGCTGTGAAACTTGATTGGCCACTGAGTTTTTGCTAGTTGAAATGTTTAATAATTTCATTCGCTTGCTGCTGAATATCGGTTGGAATTTTTTTTGTCATTGTAAATGCAAGTGTGTCAGATTTTCCCGGAATCCTGATCGTGGCCGTGGCGCTTGTATAAGCCCGTCATGGTGAGTGCGAGCAATAAACCAAATACCGTAATAATAATATAGATATTCAGATCTAACTTTTCCATCGTCGCGTAGAGTGCCAGCATGACAAAGATGCTCAGATTCTCATTGAAATTTTGTACCGCGATAGAGCTGCCCGCACCCATCAATAAATGGCCGCGATGTTGCAGCAGCGCATTCATCGGCACCACGAAATAACCGCCCATTGCGCCGATCGTGATCAACAAGAGCGTTGCACACAGGCTGTTAGTGATTGGAATCATAATCAGCACGACAAGGCCCATGGCGATGCCGATGGGCAGTACCTTGACCGAATGTTCCAGTTTGACAAATTTTGCGGCCAGTGCCGCGCCTATCGCAATACCCACGGCGACCCAGGCGGTCAGTTTGGCAGCGCTGGCAAAATCATAGTGCAAAGCGATGGCAGCCCAGCTTAGTACCAGCAGACGCAGTGTTGCACCCGTTCCCCAGAACAGCGTGGTGACGGCCAGCGAGACACGGCCTAACGGATCTTGCCAGAGCAGTTTGAAGTTGTGCCAGAATTCACCGAGCAGAAATACCGGGTTTTTGCTCAGTGGTTTATGATCAAGCGCGACGCGTGGAATATAAAGATTGATGATGGCGGCGAAGATATACAACCCGACGATGATGGTAATGGCCAGTTCCGGCGGGGTGTTTATGCCGGTGTTGATCAAGGGTACGTCCCACCATAGCAACATCGGTCCTGCAATGGCGGGGCTGGTCAACACGCCGCCGATGACAGCGCCCAATACGATTGCTAACACGGTCAGTCCTTCCATCCAGCTGTTCGCCAGCACCAGTTTTTCAGGTGGCAGGTATTCGGTGAGGATGCCGTATTTTGCCGGCGAATAAGCCGCTGCGCCAAGGCCGACAATGCCGTAAGCGATCAGCGGGCTGACGCCGAACAGCATGGCGATGCAGCCGGCAATTTTAATGTTATTGCTGACGAACATCACGCGCCCCTTGGGTAGCGAGTCGGCGAACGCACCGACGAAGGGCGCCAGTACGATGTAGGAGAAAATAAAGGCTTCCTGCAGCACCGGTGTATGCCAGGCGGGCGCGTGCATCTCTTTCAACAAGGCGATGGCGGCAAACAATAAGGCATTGTCGGCGAGCGCGGACAAGAACTGCGCTGTAAGTATGATGTAGAAGCCGATATTCATTAAACTGTTTTATCTTTTTGATTTATTTTTATCGGAACGATTTATATCATGAAAGTATTGCCCCTGCTATCATTACGTCATCGAAATTTATAAATACTGTGTCATGCCGCGTCCCATACAAGCTTTCATTGATCAAAATGCGCTGCAAAATAATTTGCATGCCGCTCGGCGCAGCACATCGGCACGCATTATGGCTGTCATTAAGGCGAATGGTTACGGGCATGGCCTGTTGCGTGTCGCCGAGGCACTCGCCGCTGCGGATGGCTTTGCATTGCTGGACATTCAGGATGCCATTGCTTTGCGTGAGGCCGGATACCGCCAGACCATCTTGTTGCTCGAAGGGTTTTTTACTGAGACTGATCTGGAACGGATTGCTGAATATGATCTCAGCTGCGTTATTCACAGTCACTGGCAAATATCGCTGCTTGATGCCTATCCCGGACGGGGTACGCTTGATCTCTGGTTCAAGCTAAACAGCGGTATGCAACGACTGGGCTTTACGCCGGAAGAGAGTGCGCTGGCAATGGAGGCGGTACGCCGCCACAAGGCTGTGCGTGAAATTACACTGATGAGTCATTTTCCCAATGCGGATGAAGCGGCGGGTGTGTCAGCTCAATTGGCGGTACTGAACGATATTGCCGGAAAATATCGCATGGCTCGCAGTTGGGCCAACTCTGCGGCCTTGCTGCGCTATCCGGCAACCCATGGTGACTGGGTGCGCCCCGGTATTATGCTGTATGGCGCGTCGCCGTTTGCCGAGATCACAGCGCAGCAACTCGGTTTGAAACCGGTGATGACATTGCGAAGCCGTATTATCGCAGTGCAAAGTCTGGCGGCCGGAGATGAAGTCGGTTACGGTGCCAAATTTCGCGCAGATCGACCTATGCGCATCGGGATTGTGGCGTGCGGCTATGCGGACGGCTATCCGCGTCATGCGATTAATGGCACGCCCGTGCTGGTGGAGGGGCGAAGAACGCAGCTGCTGGGGCGGGTATCCATGGATATGCTCAGCGTGGATTTAACTGCACTGCCGGGGGCAGGCGCAGGATCACAGGTGGTACTCTGGGGCGAAGGATTGCCGATTGATGAGATCGCGGCGGCGGCAGGTACTATCAGCTATGAATTGCTGTGTGCATTGACCGGACGAGTTCCCTGCCTGACTTGAGGAGAATGGGCGCTGCGTGATATTTAACGCGCGTAGCGGTTCTCTTCAATCTTCTCTGCCTTGCGGGCAAGGAGGTAAACAAATTGTTTCGCAAAAGGAAAATTTATATGCTGGGTATTATTGGCGGTAGCGGTGTTTACCATATCGAAGGGCTGGCGAATTCACGCTGGGTACAAGCTGAGTCTGTTTTCGGCGAACCGTCGGATGAAATATTGCTTAGTGAGTTGGCGGGGCAACCGATCGCTTTTTTACCGCGTCACGGCAGAGGGCATCGTATTTCACCTTCGGATATCAACTTTCGCGCCAATATTGATGCGATGAAGCGTCTGGGGGTCACGGATATCATTTCCGTCAGCGCGGTAGGTTCCTTGCGTGAAGATCTGCCGCCCGGCACATTTGTCATTGTCGACCAGTTCATCGACCGCACCTTTGCCAGGGAGAAGAGCTTTTTCGGCACCGGACTGGTAGCCCACGTGTCGATGGCGCATCCGGTGTGTCATCGCTTAGGAGATCATCTGTTTGCCGCAGCCGGACAACTTGGTATTCCGGTCGTGCGCGGCGGCACCTATCTGGTGATGGAAGGGATGCAGTTTTCCAGTCTGGCGGAATCCATGCTTTATCGCAGTTGGGGATGCGATGTGATCGGCATGACTAATATGCCTGAAGCCAAGCTCGCGCGTGAAGCGGAAATTTGTTATGCCACGGTGGCGATGGTGACGGATTTTGATTGCTGGCATCCTGATCATGACAATGTCACGGTCGATGCGATTGTCAAGGTGCTGCATGCCAATGCCGATATGGCGCGCGCGCTGGTCAAGGCATCGGCAGCGCCTATTCATTACGATGCAAATGCATCTGCTTGCACCTGTCGCAGCGCCTTACAGTATGCAATTCTCACCGCACCTGAAGCGCGCGATGTCGCGATGCTGGCAAAACTCTCTGCTGTCGCCGGACGTCTGCTGAATCCTGAATCCTGAATCCTGAATCCTGAATCCTGAATTAATTATGATCAAATCCCTTATCCGCACCGTTCCGCATTACCCGCATCAGGGCATCATGTTTCGCGACATCACTACCTTGCTCAAGGATCCGGCAGGTTTGCGCCTTACCATAGACAATATCGTTCAACGTTACCGGGATGTCAAAATCGACAAGGTAGCCGGTATTGAGTCGCGCGGCTTTATCGTCGGCACACCGGTTGCCTATCAGTTGAATCTGGGCTTTGTGCCCATTCGTAAACGCGGCAAATTGCCGGCAGAGACGGCAGGACGCGATTATCAGCTGGAATATGGCAGTGATCGCATCGAAATTCACTTGGATGCGATACAAAAAGGCGATCGCGTGCTGCTGGTAGATGATCTGATTGCCACCGGCGGCACGGCTGAAGCTGCTGTGAAGCTAATCGAAGAAATGGGCGGGATCGTGGTCGAATGCTGTTTTGTGATTGATTTGCCGGATATCGGTGGCCGGGCGCGCCTGGAGGCGATGGGACAGCAGGTTTTTGCGCTTTGTGAATTCGAAGGAGGTTGATCCTTTCACTCAATTTCGAGGACTTTGCGTGACGAGGTAAGCACCCAGCAAACTTTCGATCAAATAGATGATGCTGGACAGACCATGCCGTATTTTGAATTGTCCGGCGATTGCGCTGTGCATGACATTAAGGGGGAGCGCCTGTAACTTGAGCCCATTCATGGCCGTTTTGAATACCAAACTGCAGGAGCAGGGAAATGAGCAGCATGACAGCTACAATCAGGCGTTGAGACGTGTTTTGGCTGTGTGAAGTGGTCGAGCCGCAGATATATGCCGCAAGCAAGGCCGAGATATCCTGTGTAGCTAAACATGATTCCGGTAAGCATACCTGCCAGTTGCCTGTCTGGTTGTACGTAGAAAAGCACCGGTACGGCGAGATAAGCTATGGCCCAGAGGCTGCCGACTCAGAGGCACCGTGCTGACAATTGACAGGTGATATTTTTCATGAAAACAAGGTAGCACTTCGCTTCCTGCGCGTCCACCAGTCTGCCCGCTTTGAAGTACCGGCAGGCTGGTGGTACTTAATGCCTACGAATGGTATGTCTGAAGCAAGATAGTAAGCCTTGTATTAACGCAGTAAGCTGAGATTCAGGCTGTTCCCATTCAAAAGCGTCCACACTTTCTTCATCCTGCAAATGTAGTGTTGATAAATTTTCCGGTGCGACCGAATAGAGCAGTCCAGGCGAAAATTGTTGTCCCATCACGTTCTCCTTTCAAGTCTTAATTGTCAAGCGACAATTTAAGAGTATATACAGTAATATCATTAATGCAAGCGATATTTACGATTTTTTAAAAATAAAACTCATAAGGATCAACTGACTACAGGCTAGGGTAATTCTTGCTCAAATGAGTCCTGCTCAGGCTGATTTAACGGCTAAGCGTGTTGTGAAATATAATAAATTCAGCATTTTATACGCCGTACTGATGCTGTTGTAAACCGTGCGGTTATCAAACTAAATTGTCTTGCTGCGGGTCTTTCACCCTTCAGTCGTATTGACTCAAAACGATGATTCGTGCAGGCAAAAACGATTGCAGGAAGACAGCCAAAGACAGTCAGTTGCGACGACGTGAAATTCACCAAACGGGATAAGCAGACACGGGTGATTTTGCGAGTTATCGCGTAGCGGGCGTTAGCCCCGCGGGAATCATTTGCCGGACAAGTGCCGCTTTTAAGTTGCGGCTTTGGCAGCGTATCTTGCTGTTCTGACAGGTTGATGCCGATGTTAAGCCACATGCCGAATCCTGCTTTTGAGGAAATAATCGCCTCTATGAGCTTTTGCTTGGTTTCGGACAATTCTTTTTCGTGTCAACATCAAGTTTATCCCGTGTATCTTGAGGCGGTTTAAGCGGTGCCGGCCTGGAATGGATGACGCGGGTTGGTTCCGGCGTTGGCGCATGACTTGCCTGCAAAAGGGATAAGGTCATTAACAAATACATAAGTTGGGTTTCTTGCACGCCGCCCCCCGTTTTTTTCAATTTTTATCGTGCCGTTACAAGCGTGCAGTTTCCCCGTTTCAGAGGGGTTAAACAATAGGCCAAAATACCTAGGCCAAATGGCCTAGTCGGATGCGGGTATATGCGTCCAGTAGCGGCGATGCGTGTTACGGTAGCGCTCAATCTTCAAGCCTTGTGCATTCATCTGCGCCAGAATCGCACCATCGAAATCGGAACGCAACGTCACAGCACCGCTGTCCAGATAACGTTGCAAAACGATTGCTTTGGGGTGACCGAAGCGATTCCGGTAACCTGAAGTAAACACGGTGTAATCGGGTAGCACGGCGGCGATAAAATTGACATCCGAGGAACTTGAACTGCCGTGGTGCGGTGCAACCAGTAAGGTGGCGGCAAGTTGTGCGGTGTGTAACTTCAGCAAGCGTTGTTCGGCACGTTTTTCAATGTCACCTGTCAGCAGAATATGTTGATCTGCTATGCTGATGCGTAACACGCAACTCAAATCATTATTGTGCAGCTTGCCGCGCATTACAAAGCTCTCCTTACCCGGATGCAATATCTCGAAAGTCACGCCATCCCAGTTCCAGCCGATTCCGTCGCGACAATAGCGTAACTTGCCGGTATAAGTTTTTACGGTGCTCAGTGCTTGAGACGAGGATAGCCAGGCGACGGGCATCTCCTGCAACACAGAGTCTGTGCCGCCGGTATGATCAATATCGTCATGGCTGAGCATCAGGCCGTCCAGTGATTTAACGCCCATGGCATGCAACGTTGGCACCAGAATGCGATTGCCGCTGTCTGATTCAGCTGAAAAATCAGGTCCGGTATCATAGAGCAGGACATGTTGGTGTGTTTGTATGACCACTGACAAGCCTTGACCGACATCGAAGATAGTCATATTCAGTGTGCCGTAGGGTATTTGTTCAGGTTTGTTTAAAAACATCGGCAGCATCAGGAGCCCGCCTAAATAGCGTACCGGAAACCCGCGCGGGCTCAGCAGCCACAGCACACCGAGCATGCCTGCCGCGATACTCCAGGGCGGCGGAGCATGCTGTATCCATACTGCATATGGCAAATTATTTAAATAATGCAGCGGTATCATGGTCAGCTCAAGCACGATATGCGCAAGCCATAGTGGGACTTCAGTCGGTAATGCCACGCCAAGCAGGCACAGCGGCACGACCAGCAGGCTGACCAGTGGAATTGCAATCGCATTGGAGAGCGGTGAGATCAGCGGCAATTGCCAGAACAATGTCAGCAGCAAAGGCATCAGCCCTAGGCTCATCGTCCACTGCACCGTGCCATATTCGCGCAGCCTGCGCATTAGTTGCCGCAAGCGATTTTGCGCGTCTGGCAGAGCTGATTCCGTCTGCCTTTGACTGATTCTGTGGGAAGTGGTGTACAGAATCAGTGCTACGGCACCGAACGATAAACAAAAACCGGGCGAGAGTACCGACCATGGGTCCGGGATGAGTACACACAGCACGGCGAACGAGAGTATTTGTGCCAGCGAGAAGTTTCTTCTGAACCACAAGGCCGCAGCGACAGCCGAGACCATATATACAGTGCGCTGTGCAGGCACACCGTAGCCTGCCAGTAGCGTATAAGTATAGGCTGTCAGTAGTGCGCTAAGCGCGGCGGCTTTCTTTGCCGGTAGCCACAGGGTAAGCCGGTAGCTGCGTCGCCATAACCAGTAAACAAGCGCATACGCCATGCCTGCCTGCATGGTGATATGCAAACCTGAAATGCTCATTAAATGAATGACGCCGGTGCGTCTGAATAACTGCCACTGGGCCTGAGAGATGCTGTCCTGATCACCTATGGTCAGCGCCGTGATGATCCCGCTGTAAGGGGCGCTGCCCAGTGTGTTGCTGATTTTATTGCGTATGGCTTCGCGCCAGGACTCGACTTTGTAAGCATAGCCACCGGCAAGCCGGTTAAGGCGGATATTGCTTCCCTTGTTGTTGATATAGCCTACTGCACGTATATTATTTTCCAGCGCCCATCGTTCGAAATCGTAAGCATGGGGATTGCTGGTGCCATGCGGCTGTTTTAAGCGCACGGTGAGTTGCCAGCGCTCGCCGGCATGCAGCACCGGCAACGGATTATGCAAATCAACATAGCTTGAGAGAGAAATGTGTTGAGGGACACTGACTCCGGGTGTGAGTGTTTTTTCGACGGTGAAATTAAAACGCTGACCGTGTTCACTGAGATGAGGTAATTCGGCTACCACACCTGTGACAGCCATATCGAGCCCTTGCCAGTGAGCCGGCAGACTGACCGCTAAACGTTGCTCAGCCAGTTCTGCCGCGTAATAAAAACCGCTGCCGCAGGCAAAACAGGCCAGTAACAGGAGGCGGCCGGTACATGCGCTGCGCGGGATCATTGCCAGCATTAACGGAAGTACGGCCAGCAACCAGACCGGCGTAAAATCCGGCAGCGTGGTTTGCTGTTGCAGCAGCCACACGCCGAGCGTGAAAAATGTCGTGAAGAGCACCATGCGGCATAGCGTAGCGCGCCTTATGAAGGCCGTCATGCGAAAAGTTTTACATCAGATTTTCCCGTATTGTGACCGGATAACAGCCGGCGGGCTTTTTAAAGCGCGAATGCGCCCTGCACGCAAGTGAGCAATCTTGTCTGCCGCAAGGCCGGTATGACGGATTAACCGTTCAGTCTTCTGTTCTATCGCCACAAACGAAAAAAGGGAGGAAGATGCAATCAGACCGCAGCGTGATTAACCGGCAAGCAGGTAGGCTGTCATTCAGCGTCAGTACAAGATTGCAATGCCATGATGATTTGGCAAAATTAATGTCTGTTTTGCCGGTCAGTGCAGTTTGCAGGAAAGGCAGCAAAGAATTCGCACCAGGCTCCGCGGCCTCAGGGAAGCATGAC
>CAIWRI010000102.1 GCA_903915035.1 uncultured Nitrosomonadales bacterium
ATCCTGTACGTTTGGAGTCGTATTCTGTACGTTTGAAGTCGTATTCTGTACGTTTGGAAACGCATCTTGTACGACGGGAAGTGTGTCCTTCACGACGTGAAACGTATTTTTGACGACGAGAAGCGTGTGCTTCTGGCGAAAACCGTGCGCTTTCAGCGAAAAACGTGTGCTTCTAGCGAAAAACGTGAGTATCCAGCGGGAAGCGTGTGTTTCTGGCGAAAACTGTGTGCTTTCAGCGAAAAACGTGTGCTTTCAGCGAAAAATGTGTGTTTCCCGACGGGAAACGTGTCCTTCCCGACGAAAAGTTTGTCCTTCCAGCGAAAACCGTGTGCTTCCAGCGAAAACCGTGTGCTTCCAGCGAGAAGCGTGTGCTTCTGGCGAAAACCGTGTGCTTCTGGCGAAAAAGAACCAAACTTTGGACTCATACGAAACTCTCCGCCAATCTCTTTGCCTTTAACCGTGAGGTAATGTTCGCCATCTCGTATTCCAAGATAACCAGAGGCAACAAATTTTTCAACAAGCTCAGGTGCTTTTATGCCAAGCTTCTGAAACTTTGCCATATATAGAGATCGCGAAATAAATGTTATTAAATGGGCGACAAAATGAAGGCTAACGAAAGCTCAGAGCGCATAGATAATCTTGCTTCCTGTTACGATGATCTTGCCCGCACTGCCATCTAGGAATATTCGGTATGGAATTGTGGGGCAAGGCGGCGAGATGAAAGATGATCGCCACCATTAAAAATGGGCAAGGGAGCCGTCGGCAGATTGTGTCAGCGGTGAAACTGTTTGTTGGAACTGATGTTACTGCGTAAAATCGGTTATCGAATACCATGAACGGATAGACATGCGGTTTTTGCATACATCGGACTGGCACCTGGGCCAGACACTGCACAGTTTTGAGCGCAGTTACGAACATCAGTGTTTCCTCGACTGGCTGCTGCATACCCTGGTCAGTGAACAGGCTGAAGCACTGCTGATCTCAGGCGATATCTTTGACAATGCCAACCCTTCCTCCGCATCGCAAAAACAGTTTTATCGTTTTTTGCAACAGGCCAAAGCGCATGTCCCTTTCCTGAATATCGTTATCATCGCAGGCAACCACGATTCGGCAGGAAGGCTGGAAGCGGCGGGGCCGTTGCTGGAAGAATTCGATATCACTGTCATCGGGCACGTCAGGCGTACAGCGGGGGGGGAAATCGACCTTGCTGCACTGTTGGTACCTATGCGCAATTGCCGGGGAGATATTGCGGCCTGGTGTCTGGCGATCCCCTTTTTGCGCCCGGGGGACGTGCCGTGCGTTGAGACTAAGGGGGATGCCTATACGGAAGGGATCGCGCTGTTGTACCGGCAGGTTTTCGAACTGGCGGCGCAGCGCCGCATACCGGGGCAGGCCATTATAGCGCTTGGGCATTGTCATATGGTGGGTGGTGAAGTATCGGTTGAATCTGAACGGCGCATCGTGATCGGCGGCGCTGAAGCGCTCTCGGCTGCTATTTTCGATCCCGCCATTGCCTATGCCGCCCTGGGCCATCTGCACAAGGCGCAGCGTGTCGGTCGCCAGGAAAATCTGCGTTATTGCGGCAGCCCGCTGCCCATGTCGTTTGCGGAAATCGACTATCAACACCAGGTTTTATGCGTCGAGCTGTCGGGCGAGTCGCTGCAAGCTGTCAGCGAAATCAGGGTGCCCCGTGCCGTTAATCTGCTGCGCATCCCCAGACAGGCCGCCTCGGTTGAAGCTGTGCTGGCTGAACTGGCGGCGCTCGATTTACCGGCCTCAGCCGATGTGGAGCGCCACCCCTATCTGGAGGTGCGCGTGCGGCTGGATGCACCTGAACCCGGTTTGCGTGCCCGGGTGGACGCGGCGCTGGAAAACAAGCCTGTGCGGCTGGCCAGAATAGAAACCTGCTTTGCCGAGAAGCCTGCCGGCCTGGTGACTGCCATGTCGCTTGACGAGTTGAACCGATTGCAGCCGGAGGATATCTTCAAACGGCTTTTTTACAGCCGCTATGGCAGTGAAGCACCCATCGAGCAGCTTAACGCCTTTGCCGAACTGCTTTTAGAACCGGAATTATGTAAATGAAAATACTGGCTATTCGCGGCAAGAACCTGGCCTCGCTGGCAGGTGAATTCGATATCCCTTTCACAGCAGAACCACTGGCCTCCGCCGGTCTGTTTGCCATCAGCGGTCCTACCGGCGCGGGCAAAAGTACCTTGCTCGATGCCTTGTGCCTGGCCTTGTATGACGATACGCCGCGCCTGTTGAAAGCGGGCAGCATGGGTACCCGACTGCCGGATGTGACAGGAGAGACGGTAACCCCCCATGACACCCGCAATTTATTGCGACGCGGCGTCGCTGACGGGTATTCGGAAGTGGATTTCACCGGCAATGACGGGCAGGATTACCGGGCCCGCTGGAGCGTGCGGCGTTCAAGAGCCAAAATGGACGGTAAACTTCAGCCGCTGGAAATGACGCTGAAGCAATTGCCCGGCTTGCAAGCGATTGGTGGCACTAATACCGAAGTGAAAGCGGAAATTGTGCAGCGCATCGGGTTGTCATTTGATCAGTTTACCCGCTCGGTATTGCTGGCACAAAACGAGTTTTCCACTTTTTTAAAGGCGGATGACAATGAACGCGGCGAACTGCTCGAAACACTGACCGGCATCGTCATCTATACCGCCATATCCAGACGTGCCTTTGAACGTGCCAAGCTTGAACTGGCTGCTTTGGCGCGCTTAAATGACAGGCTCTCGGATCAGAAACCGTTAAGTGCCGATGAGCGCATGCAACTGGATGAGAACTGCCAGCTGGCAAATGAAGTGCTGGCGACTCTGGCGCTGAACAGGAATACACTTGCCGGACAGTTGCGCTGGTATGAAAGCCTGCTCAAGGTTCAGCAGAGCTGTGCGCAGGCAGAACAGGCGCTGGATAAATTGCAGCTTGAACAGTTGGCTGCAGTGCCGCGTAAAGCCCTGTTTGAGCGCATTGCGGCGGTACAGGATGCCCGTGCACTGCTGGCAGAGTGTGAGCGCCTTGCGGTGGAACTGACGAATACCCGTTTATCCATCGCAAAGGGGGCAGCGGAGCTTGAACAGGCAACGCTGGACTTGAACGCAGTTGAGACATTGCAAACTGTTGCCCGGCAAGTTCTGCGGGAAGCCGGGCAACGACAACTTGACGCGGCCCCCGATCTTGAACGTGCCCGGGGGCTTGATGTTCAGCTGGCTACGTTGCTGCCGTTGCACCGTGAAGCGGGCCGGCTGAATACAGTGGCGTGCACCCGTGAAAATCTTGCAAGGCAGGCGCTGTCCGCTAATGAAGTGCTGCGTGCCGGCGCGCAACGGGAACAACAGAAAACGGATAGCTGGCTGGCAGAGCAGAGCGCTCTGGAAAGTCTTGCCGGCAGCTGGCCGCGCTGGGATACGCTGCTGGCTCAGGCATCAATGCTGGCACAGGAACACGCGCACTTTGCTGAGGGTTTAAAGTCGGCTCAACAAAATGAAACACAGCTTGCTAAAACACTGCGGCTTAAAAATACCGAACTGGCACGGACTGAAAAAGCGTTGAGTGTGGCGGAGCAACATCGCATCGCGTTGCAGCAGACGCTGAATCAATTTGATGTGCCTGCCCGTCTGGCTCGCAAGCTGACAGCCGAAGTCAGACGTGATGCCTTGGGGATTGCAGAGCAATGCTGGCGGGATTTCGCCGTCAGGCAGGCGGAGCAATGGCGGTTGAATTCGGAGACGGAGCAATTGCAGGACAGTCTGCGGCAGGCTGAAACGGCGCTGCTTCGGCTGTCAGAGCAAACACCGCTTGCCGGCGCGGCACTTGTTCAGGCAGAGCGCTCACTCAAGCGCGCGGAAGCCGCATGTGCCGGAAATGTCGAAACCTTGCGCGCGGCGTTGCAAGAAAACGAGCCTTGTCCGGTGTGCGGCGCGCTGGAACATCCCTTTAGCGGCGATAACCCTCAGCTGCACGCCATGCTGGATAGCTTGAGAATCGAAGTGGCTCGTTGCCGTACTGATGCCGGCCTGTTGCAGCAACAACAAACGATGCATCAAACGCAGGCGGCAAGCCGTCGTCTGCAAATGGACGCGGTCAGCGGACAATTATGCAAACTGGAGGAGGGCATACAAAGTGCCCGACTTGCCTGGGCGTCAGTTGCTTTGAGCGGTGAAATAGTTGAGATTGAAACCGAAGCCTATACCGGCTGGTTCAGCGAACAACAGCAGTGCGTGCGCGTATTGTTGCAGCAAATAGGCGTTGAAGAGTGTGCTGAGCGCGATGCTTTGGCGGCGCGAGATCAGGCGCAAAGCGGGTGGAACAGCTTGTCCAAACAACAGGCACGCCATAAAGATACGGTGACGGCAGCGCTAAGTACGTTGGCTAAAGCCAGTGCCGATTGTGCGGCGGGAATAGCAAAACAGGCCAGTGTCGCGCAGCGTCTGAAAGACACGCTCAGCGAGTTGGATCGTGCTTTCGAGAGTCAGGACTGGATTGATGCCTGGCGCAGCGCGCCTGATGTGTTTCATGCAAAATGCAAGTTCAGTGCCGTGCAATGGAATACGCAATGTCAGGCGCGCGACGATCTTGTTATTCAACTTGGTAAGCTGGAGGTTGCCCATGGGGCGCTGCTGGATGCAAGGGCACTGGCTAGTGCGGAAATGCTGCGCAGCGGGGATGCTTTTACTGCCAGTTCAGCGGCGCTGGACGTGCTGAAAACAGCCCGCAGTGCCCTGTTTGGCGGGCAGGGCCTGAGCCGTGTTCAGACTGACTTGAGTAATGCAATTGAACTTGCGAAACAGCAACTGGCGGAACAGCTCGAATGCAGTCTGCTATGCAGTAATGCCGAAGCTCGTTGTGAGGCAGCGTTCGATCAGGGAAGCCAGCAGCTTGACAGGCTGTCTGAGGAAGCGGCTGGCGCCGAGAGCGTGCTTGGGCAATGGCTGGTAAATTTTAATCCCGAATCCACTCTTTCTAATTCTTTCCCGCAGGCGGTAGAGCGCATCAATGAATTGCCCGGCGAGTGTCATATTATTCGACGCGATGCTAGCCTAAACCTCGAACAACTGCGCGCGCTACTGGTCTTTACGCCTGACTGGCTAAGCCGCGAGAGAAAGGCGCTGCAGTCGATTGAGTCTGAAGTGCAAAATCTGAAGTCAATTTTGTCTGAGCGGCAGGAGCAAAGCGCTTTGCTCGAACAACAGCGCCCGACTGCAGACAGTGAGGAAGTGCTTAAGGCCGCGCTGACGGGGCTGGATAGTGAATTGCAGGAAGCTCAGGCAAAACTCAGTACCTTGCAATTGGCGCTAGCCCAGGACAAGGCGCGCCGTGAACAATCCGCCGCCATGCTGGCTCAGATTGAGACACAGCAAACTACACACAGGCTCTGGGCGCAACTAAATGAGTTGATAGGCTCTGCCGACGGCAAGAAATTTCGCAATTATGCGCAGCAATTTACGCTCGATGTCTTGCTAGGCTATGCCAACCGGCATCTTGAAGCGCTGTCCCGGCGCTATCGTCTTGAGCGCATCAGGGATACGCTGGCGCTGATGGTTGTCGATCAGGACATGGGCGACGAGCAGCGTTCGGTGCATTCGCTCTCCGGCGGGGAATCGTTTTTAGTGTCATTAGCGCTGGCGCTGGGGCTGGCTTCACTGTCATCGAACCGGGTGCGCGTCGAATCACTGTTCATTGATGAGGGCTTCGGCAGTCTTGATCCCGAAACGCTGTCTGTCGCCATGGATGCGCTGGACGGTTTGCAGGCCATGGGGCGCCGTGTCGGTGTTATTTCGCATGTGCAGGAAATGACTGAACGCATTTCGACCAGAATACTGGTGCAGCGGCTGGCGGGCGGCAGGAGTCAGGTGCTGATTACTTAACTGATGTTACGCGGCAACACAAAGGCCGTTGATTTCTCAACGGCCTTTGTGTTCCTCAAAGAGGTATGAAACAGGGGGGAACCCCTTTGATTAACTTTTTAAGCCTGACAAGCGCTCTGCTGCTCTGACTGTATTTGCGACCAGCATGGTGATGGTCATGGGGCCGACTCCGCCGGGAACCGGTGTAAGGTAGCCTGCGACTTCTTTGACACTGGCAAAATCCACATCCCCAACCAGCTTGCCTTGTGCATTGCGATTAATACCGACATCAATCACGACCGCACCCGGCTTGACCATATCACCGGTGATGAAGTTCGCACGACCCACCGCTGCCACCAGAATATCGGCATCGCGGGTGTGTTTGGCTAAATCCACTGTTTTGGAGGTGCAAATTGTCACGGTGGCATTTTTGTGTAACAGCAACAGCGCCATCGGCTTGCCGACAATGTTGCTGCGACCCACCACGACCGCATGCTTACCTTCAATACTGATACCCGTTTTTTCCAGCATTACCATCACGCCATAAGGCGTGCAGGAAGGGAAGGGCGTATCCCCTGTGACCAGTGCACCCACATTCTTTTCATGGAAGCCATCCACATCCTTGTCAGGATTGATCGCCTCGATGACTTGATGTGCGTCCAGATGTTTAGGCAGGGGCAATTGCACCAGAATGCCGTGTATTTTCGGATCAGCGTTTAACTTATTCACTTCCGCCAGTAATACCGCTTCGCTGGTGTCGGCCGGCAGTTCCACGTGTATGGAATACAGGCCGAGCTCCGCACAAGCTTTGACTTTGTTGGCGACGTAAACTTTTGAAGCAGGATCATTGCCGACGATGATCACAGCCATGCCGGGCGTGATACCGCGTGCAATCAAGCTATCTGCGCGAACTTTCCACTCGGCTCGCACTTGTTGTGCGATGGCTTTGCCGTCAATGATCTGTGCCGTCATTATTTGTCTGAAAGCGTTTTTTGATAGGCGGCCAGACCGTTGATGATCTCGGTATGTGCGGCTTCAACACCTTCAAAACCCCTGATCTTGACCCATTTGCCCGGTTCCAGCGCCTTGTACAGTTCAAAGAAATGCTTGATCTGTTCCAGGGTGATCTTAGGCAGGTCTTCATAAGTCTTGACTTCGCGATACAGCGGAGTCAGTTTATCAGTAGGAACTGCGATGATTTTCGCATCGTCGCCGCCTTCATCACTCATTTGCAATACGCCTACCGGACGGCAGGCAATAATTGCGCCATGCACGATAGGGAAAGGGGTGATGACCAGTACGTCGACAGGATCGCCATCGTCTGCAATGGTTTCCGGGATAAAGCCGTAGTTGCAAGGATAGCGCATGAGTGAGCTGATGAAACGATCCACCACCAGCACCCCGGAGGTCTTGTCTACTTCATACTTGACCGGGTCGGCATGTTTCGGTATTTCAATGATGACGTTGCATTCGTGGGGTAAATTGTTTCCGGGACGGACGTTCAGCAAACTCATGGCATCTCCTTAAAATTAGGTTGAATTGAAAACCGGTTTATTATAAGCGATGCGATGCGCGGCAGGCACATAAAATGCGGTTAAAATATCAAATGAATTACACCAATTTACTTAAGGAGACGATGTTATGGCAAAGCAACTAATCGGCAAGATGGTTATCGGTCAATCAGGTGGTCCTACTGCGGTTATCAATCAATCCCTGGTCGGCGCGATTCTGGCGGCACGCTCACATGCGAACATCACTGGTATTCTGGGTGCGCACCACGGCATTGCAGGCATCATGAAGGAAGATTTCATTGATCTTTCGACGCAAAGTATTGAGCAGCTTGAGTTGGTGGCTAACACGCCTGCCGCAGCATTAGGGTCGGTACGTTTGAAACCCGGTCGCGCGGAATGCGAAAAAGTGTTTGACGTCTTCAAAAAGCATGACGTGCGTTATTTTTTCTACATCGGCGGTAATGATTCAGCCGAAACTGCGCACATCATCGCCGAGATGGCAAAGGAGGAAAATTATGATTTTTGTACCGTGCATATTCCCAAGACCATTGATAACGATCTGAAAGTGACCGATCATTGTCCCGGGTTTGCCTCTGCCGCGCGTTTTGTCGCGTTAGCCTTCATGGGGGATGACAGAGACAATTACGCTTTGTCCGGCATCAAAATCAATGTGGTGATGGGGCGTAGCGCAGGCTTTCTGACTGCGGCTTCTGCGCTGGCGCGGCAGCATGAGGGGGACGGGCCGCATCTGATCTATCTGCCTGAGCGCGTGTTTAATGTTGCCGCTTTCCAGCAGGATGTGCGTGAGGTTATGAGTAAATATGGCCGGTGCGTGGTTGCTGTATCGGAGGGGATTGGTGATGCTGATGGCAATCCGATTTCCACCAGCGGCGAGCGCGATTCACACGGCAACATTCAATTGTCCGGTAGCGGTGCGCTGGGTGATGCCCTGGCAGCTTTGGTGAAGGCGGCCTTTCCGGGCGAAAAAGTGCGTGTGCGCGCCGATACCTTTGGTTATTTGCAGCGTTCATTTCCGACCATTATTTCCGGAGTGGATGCAAGGGAAGCGCGCGAAGTAGGTGATTTTGCAGTGAATCATGCCGCTGTCACCGGTCAGCCGGGTTCGGTATCGATACGCCGCTTATCCAGCGTGCCTTATCAGAGCGAATGTTTCATCACGCCACTGTCCAGCGTGGCACGCGAAGCGACCGAAATGAAGGATGAATATATCAATGCGGCCGGTAACGATGTCACTGAAGCCTGGCTTGAGTATGTCGCCCCGCTGGTAGGCGAATTGCCGAAAATAGGGCGTTTGTAACGCGTATCAATCTGCTGCAAAGGCGCATTCCGGCGCAGCAGGTTGAAGCGGGCCGTAGAAGCGAATCTGATTGCGTCCGGCGGCTTTAGCGCGATACATTGCACTATCCGCCTGCTTCATGATCTCATTCTGACTGTGGTTGAGAAACAGCGCCACCCCGATACTTGCGGTGCAATGATGTTCAACAATGCGCTCAGCGACGCCTTCATGGCAGATTGTCAACCGGTAAGGTTCGGCAAGCAGGTTGTGAATCTTTTCGGCGATACTTTCGGCGTGTAATGCTGATTCGGTTTTATCTACATTCAAATCACCGAGCATCACGACAAACTCATCGCCGCCAAAGCGTGCAACAGTATCAATCTCGCGCATACAGCTCTTTAGCCGGTGGGCCACTTCGATCAGCAGCAAATCGCCTACGCTGTGCCCATGCGTGTCATTGAGCGGTTTGAAATTATCCATATCAAGGAATAGCAGTGCGCCGTAGCGTCCGCTGCGACGACTGTTGGCCATGGCCAGACTAAGCCTTTCATCTAACAGTCGCCGGTTGGGCAGTAACGTCAGCGCATCGTAAAAAGCCAGTTGATGCACCCTCGCTTCCATTTCGCGACGCCGGGTGATGTCAATAAAGGTGACGATCGCACCGCTAATCATCCCGTTATTCTCAATCGGCCTGGACCAGTATTCAACATCAAGCGCGGTGCTGTCACTGCGCCAGAACACATCGTCCGCGCAGTGTTCACCATCATGATGCGAAAGCGACTGATATATGCTGCATTCGGAAACAGCATGATTCGTACCATCGCGATGAGAATGATGGATAAGTTCATGCAGATGTCTGCCGATGATTTGATCAGCACGATCGTAGCCTAGCATGCGCAGGAACGACTGATTGACAAAGGTACAGTGGCCTTGTCTGTCGATGCCAAAGGCACCTTCCGCCATCGAGTCGAGCAGCAGATTCAGCCTTTGATTGCTATTTTGCAATGCTGTTTCCGCCTGTTTGCGATCGGTAATATCAAGGAAAGTCCATAACGATTCGCCACTGGTCATGCTGAGCATTGCACCGCTCACGTTCACCCAGATGAGGCTGCCATCTTTGCGTCGATGTTCGAGCCGGGTGTGATAGATTTTGCCTGCATGCAACAGCGGATAGGCCTGCTCTCCGAATTCGCGACAGGCCTCTTCGCTGATAAAATTGTGCTGTGTGGGTTGCCCGGTCATCTCCCTTTTGTTGTAGCCCAGCATGTGTTCGAAGCACGGGTTTGCCCACAGAATGTGGCGATCTTTTACTTTGACGATGCCTACCAGATCATTTTCCAGCATTGCTCTTTGTTCATAGACCAGCGTGCTGATCTGAGCTTCGTAATGTTTTTGTTCTGTAATGTCATAGAACCAGCCCAGAATGGCTTGCTGTTGTTCGAATTCCAGCGGCAAATAAGAAGCTAATGCCCATTTTGTAGCTGAGCCGTTATTGGGAATATTCAACTCAACCAGTTTATTGATGACCCGTTCACCTTTACCGACTTTTTCTATAATCTCTTTATATCCATTTGAATTAATATAAAATTTATCCAGATTGAGCCCGATCAACTGGTCGGCTGGCACGACAATCAAATCAGAGTAAGCCTGGTTGGCGAATACAATTTGACCTGTCTGCAAGGTGGTGATGCGTACTGAAATCGGGCTGTTTTCCAACATGAAGCGAAAGCGTGATTCGCTTTGGGTCAATCTGCGAGTTCGGTCTATGACCTCGGACTCAATGCGAGCAGCGTGCCCGGTATCAATCAGCAGGAATGCGGCAAACAGGCCGGTGAATAAATTACCCAATATCAGAACGAACCAGCTTTGCCAGCTGCTGTGCTGTGCATAATAAGCCGGGGTGGGGGCAGTTTCCAGCCGGTAATGGCGGGTAGCGAAATCGAAATTATGCACATATAAGGCCTGCTGTGCTGCAAAGCTGGTATAGATGGTTTTTTGATCATCCAGATCGGTTAACCGCACATATAACATTTGATTGGTGTTCCGTAGCGTTTTTTCGATAAAGTCACCCATGCGCAGCACGGTGAGCACAATATCTGAGTGCTCATCATGAGGTTTCGTCGCCAAAAGCAGTAACACACCAGCCTGTTGCTGCTTTTCCTGCACCAGTTTGACGGCTGAGGAGGCGACAATGCTGCCGGTTTGTTTCGCGCGGTTGATGGTTTCTTTGCGTTCATGGTTGGACGCAAGATCAAATCCCCATGCGGGTTCATTGCCGGCAAAGGGTTCGAGGTAGGTGACAGGATAAAATGAGTCGCGCTCAGCTGCATGCAACATTCGTCCGTTGGCCGTTCGTTCGCGTATGTCAAATTCAGGATGGCTCAGGTGTTGTGTCTCGACAAAGGCGGCTCGCTGGTCTGCTTTGATAAAGGGGATCCATTCCAGTGCTTGTATCATGGGGAAACGCTGCAGTGCTATTTGTACAAAATGGTGAAATTCGGCTGGTGTGACATGACCGCTTGTATCATGCATAACAAACGCATCCACCTGTTCCAGTAACGACGTCTGTTCGTCCAGTTTGCCCTGAATCTGATCAACAGACTGCTGGGATAATTGCCGGAAATCGCTAAGCGATGCGGTATATTCCCATTGGCTGGCCTTGATATAAATGAAAATAAAGACGGCTAAAAATAGTACAACGGGTGTGAATACTGTGCTCAGGCGACTGCGCCACAGCGCGCGTGGTTTGGCTGACACGATCAAGGTAAGCGGGAACATCACCATGACACCCAGCGTATCGCCCAGCCACCAGGTGGCAAAACTGCCCGGTAAACCCGGACTGTCGATGATGCCCAGTGCCCATAATCCTGTTACGGATAGTGCAGCACTGCTCAGGCAAATGAACGGAGTGGCGAACAGGAAAAGCAAGACGTCGCTTTTTTGATCAAGCGTGGTCGGATAACCTAGAAAATGTCGCAACAACCGGCCGCCGATGGCTGCTTGCAGCGTAGAGGCTGCGGCGATAATCAATGCGGCCCAGAGATTGCTTTGGGCGGCGACAACCAACGCAGCGATGAAAATCCAAGGTAGAGTTCTTCTGCCTGCAATCAGTGCTGCGGCAACTGCAATGCCTGCCGGCAGGAAAATTGGCGCGGCATTCGCGGGCGGGAGTGCCAGCAGCACGCCTGACTTACCGGTAATAATATAAGCCGCAGTCAGCAGAATATAGGGGAAAAGGTCAGATTTATTAAGGAGCCAGCGAATCCGATTCAACAACATGACTAAATTTTCCCCACCTTCGCACTTAATAGTATTTTCTGAAAACTGACGGAAGAGATGCGTCTGTCTGGAGTCGTCAATGTTCATTTTGTATCATTTTCAATAAAATTTCAACCATACAATGTATAAGGATTTTTGCCGGATTATCGTATCAATGGGCTGAGACAATCAGCCAAATACGTGTAAGATGAGAGCATCGTTCATAGGCGTGTTGCTTACAGGCTTCAGGATAATTCCGGGCGATAGTTAAAAGGCAGCTCATCCGCTTGTTGCGGGATAATTCAGCCGTTAAATCATAAAATGATCTGCGGATAATTTTCAGGAGATGATGTTGAAACTCTCTTTTCATGGTGCTGACAGGGGCGTGACCGGATCTTGTCATTTGCTCGAATGTGCAGGCTATCGCCTCCTGATCGATTGCGGCATGTTTCAGGGCGGCCGGGCGGCAGAAGAGGAGAACCTCAAGCCGTTTGGTTTCGATCCAGCACAAATTGACTTCGTGCTGCTCACGCACGCTCACCTTGATCATTGCGGACGCTTGCCGTTGCTTGGCAAACGTGGCTTTAAAGGTGAAATTGTGACTACCGCCGCTACACGTGAATTATCGCGTCTGGTGATGGTGGATTCTGCGCATCTTCAGGAAGAAGATGCACGGAAAATGGCGGAAAGATCAAGGCATCATCGCAGGCATTCACCACCGGATGCGCCTTTGTATTCAATTCTCGATGCCTTTAATGTGCTGGATTCATTCGGACGCACGGTGCTGTATAACCAGTCGATAGCGCTGGCACCCGGTATCCGGGTTACTTTCCTTGATGCAGGCCATATATTGGGCTCGGCGAGTGTATTTCTGGAACTTGAAGAAAATGGTCAGCATCGCAGCATCTTATTTTCCGGTGATCTCGGTAATAGCGGACGTCCCTTATTGCGCGATCCTGTTACGCCGCTGACAGCCGATGTGGTGGTGATGGAAACCACCTATGGTGATCGCTTACACAAACCGATTACACACTCGGTGGACGAGTTTTTTGAGGCGATCAACGATACCTTCAGGCGGGGTGGCAATGTCGTCATACCTACTTTTGCCCTGGAAAGGGCACAGGAGTTGCTGTATTTTTTGCGAATAGGCGTAGAAAATGGCGCGCTATCGCGTGCAATTCAAGTCTTTCTTGATTCTCCCATGGCCATTTCAGCAACGGACATTTTTGAGCGTCATCCTGAATGCTATGAACCCGATATAGCCGAACTGTTTCGCGAGGGGCGTGACCCGTTTCATTTGCCGGGACTGCATTTTACCCGCGAGAGCATAGATTCGATAGCGATCAATCAGATCGCCGGTGGTGCGGTCATCATGGCCGGCGCAGGGATGTGTACAGGCGGACGCATCAGACACCATCTTGAACATAATCTGGCGCGAAAAGACAGTAGCGTTATTTTTGTAGGGTATGCCGCTACGGGCACGCTGGCCCGCCAGCTTATTGATGGCGCAAAAGAGATTAAAATTCACGGGGAAGAGATTCCTGTACAAGCGAAAATTTATACCATTAATGGTTTTTCGGCGCATGCCGACCAGTCTGAACTGTTAGCCTGGCACAGCCAGATCGGTGGTAAGAAACGTACTTTTCTTGTTCATGGTGAAGAGCCAGGCATGCGTGTTTTTGCAGCTCTGCTTGCGGGGTTTCAGGTCGAGATGCCGGCGAAGAGTGAGGTTTTCGAATTGTGAGCATCAGTTCGAGCCGCTTATTTTTCCATACTCAGGATGATTTTGTGGTGCAATAAACTGATAGCCATATATATGATTTTCATTCCGTGATATTGTTGCTGAAATTTTGATTTACTAGCTTAAGTTGGCAGGGAGAAAAGGCTGTCTCGAGTATAGAATCTTGCAAGACGGTTCATAAATATATAGTTGTAATGCACTTGACTAGTATTACTTTCGTAGTAGAATAAGCGCGCTAAAAAGTAAACGAAAATATCGTGATGCTCAAACCCGTTACCATCAGACTGGACGAGGATGAGGACAATAAACTCAAGGCGCAACAGGAATCTTTTGGCGATCCGGTCATCAATGTCGCTTATGTAATTCGTTCCTGTATCAGGGGCTTGGATCATTCCTGTCTTGTATGCGCAATTCAGGCTGGAATCTGAAAAATTATTTCGGAATGTTGGGTTTCATGGCTTAAGCCATTTTGTGCCATGAAGGATGTAGACATGTTTAATGAACAATCCGTGGGGAATGTGGAATGCCCACGGTCAGACTAGCGACGAAAGTACACCGGACGCGTCGTCCAAATCAAAAAAAATAACTAGAAAGGTAATCCGAACATGATGACCGAACAACAAATGCGCATGATGATGGAGATGTTTAATAATCCCATGTTCAAGCAGGGTGCAAATGAGATGTTGAAAGCGACTCAGCAACAAGGCCTGGAGTCTGTCAACAAGTTCTGGGGGGTTACCACCGAAAAGGAAATCTTCCCCGGTGCAGAAAAGATGATGGAGCGCATGAGTGAGTTTTATAAGACTATGGGTTTTGTACCACAAGCCCGTGTCGATGAAGTAATGAAAGAAAATGCGACGCTGAAGAACGAAAACCAGATGCTGCGCGATACTATACGCGATTTGCAGCATCGCTTTATGGCTGAAAATGGTGCCAAGGCACAACAGGCATGGCAGGAAGTGGTCGATAAGCAACTCGAAATGAGCCGCGAAGTCACCAAGAGTTTTTTTGATGTACTGAAGCAAGGCGCAACAACAAACGATAAGTAATCTATTTAATTAAAGGGAATCAACATGGAAAAGCAACTCGAAATTTTTGATGCGGTAGCGAACACACAGAAGCAAGTTTTCAACAATCTGCTTTCAGCACAACAAGAACTGCGCGTGCAGTGGATTGATGGCATCAGCAAGACGCATGCTGCAATCACCAGCATCCCGGGTCTGCCGGAAAACGCGCAAACCAAAGAAGCGCTGAGCCAGTTCAATATCTGGATGGGCAACGTGACCAACCAGTCACAAAACGCAACCGAAGAAGCACTGAAGGCACAGGAAAGCTGTATCAGTGCGTATGACAAGCAAGTGGCTGCCAGCCGCGACATCTTGAAAAATTTCATCGCGCTTAGCAGTGCTGTGCTGCCTAAAGCGGCCTGAATCCCCCCGCTATAAACTTAACTTAAGGAAACCACATGAGTAAGCAACTTGAATATTTCGATGTTTTGGCTAATACGCAAAAACAGGCTTTTACCAACCTGCTTGATGCACAAAAGAACTTGCGCACACAATGGCAAGCCGCCATCAGCAAGACCAATGCTGCTTTCACCAGCATTCCCGGTCTGCCGGAAAATGCACAAACGAAAGAAGCATTGAATCAATTCAACACCTGGTTCAGCACGGTTTCTTCAAGCTCACAAAACGCGACAGAAGAAGCACTCAAGGCACAGGAAAACTGGATCAGTGCGTATGACAAGCAACTGGCCGTCAGCCGCGATGTATTGAAGAGCTTTATTGACGTTGCCAATCCAGGCAAATAAGCATCACCGCGCCGGTGACAATGCCGGCGCACAATCAATTTACCAAGCGCAATTAAAGAGGAACGATAGTGGAAAACCCGAGTGATTACTTTAATGGTTGGATAAAAACGCAACAACAGGCTTATGCTGCGTTGCAAAGCCAGATGCAGTCGCTGTACCCGAATACGACAGCTGTGAGCGACAATCCTTTGAGCAGCTGGAGCAAAGCCGTATTTGAGGCCTTCCCTGTCGGCGCTGACGCGAATCTGGCTAAAGATGTTTTTAGCAAATCTCTGTACAGCAATGAAGCGATGCAAAAACTGTTTGAAATGTGGCAGCCTTTGTTGAGCGCGATGCGCGAAAAAACACTGGAACCGGCTGATTTCAGCCAATACACCGATACAGCACAGAGCAAACAACTGTTCGACAAGATGTTCAGCTTTGATACCGAACTCTGGACTCAGATACAAAAGCAGGCGGCACAATTTTCCGACCTTGCCCGGCAAAACAGTCAGCCATGGGCGGAATCGCTGAAGAATCCCTCCCTGAATTTTGCAGACTATCAGCCGGATGCCATGGTCAAGCAAATGGAAGCGCTGAATGCCAAATTTGGTGACTCGGCAGGCAAACTGTTCGGGATGCCGGCGTTAGGCAAAGACCGTGAAAAAATTGAGCAGATGAATCGTTTTGCCAAGGCGATGTCGAGCTATGCAAGCCGCAATCTTGACTATCAGAAAATGATGCAGCAAACCGGCTCCGACGCGATGCAGTCGGTCGTGAAAACGCTGGCCGAGAAGAGCGCTTCAGGCGAAAAGTTTGAAAAGTTTGATGATTTTTTTGCGTTGTGGATTGATACCAACGAAAAAACCTTCAACAAATTGTTCTACACAGAAGAATTTTCGCAAAAGCGTAATGCGATGACCGCCGCGGGTTTTAACACACGCAAACTGTACCAGGAAATTATTGAAAGCCAACTGGTAGAATTGCCGATTGCACGACGTTCGGAAATGGATGAAGTCTACAAACTGGTCTACGATCTGCGCAAACAGGTAAAAATCCTCAACGCACAGGTTCAGGAACTGAAGAAGGAGCAACTGTGATGAATAACCCGTTCGCAAATATGGATGCCAAGTCCGCCATGAAGTACTTCGGCGAAATGAACAGCAAGATGATGAAAGGCGCGACGCTGTTGACGGATGTTGAAGAAATCGACGTCGGCACCGCACCGAAAACACTGGTTTACACAGAAGACAAGCTGGCTGTCTACCATTATGCTTCTGACGCGAAAAATGCCTGTGGCATTCCCGTGCTGGTCGTTTATGCGCTGGTCAATCGTCCTTACATGCTGGATATTCAGCCTGATCGCAGTTTCATCCGCAACCTGTTAAGCCAGGGACTGGATGTGTACATCATCGACTGGGGCTATCCTTCCGGTGCTGACCGTTATCTCAGTATGGATGACTACATCAACGGTTATCTGAATAACTGTGTGGACGCGGTATGCCGCGATGCAGCAAGCGACAAAGTCAGTCTGATGGGCGTCTGTCAGGGCGGTACTTTTTCGGCAATCTACTCAGCGTTGCATCCTGAGAAGGTTCACAGTCTGGTGACGCTGGTCGCGCCGTTCGACTTCTCCACCGATGAAGGCCTGTTGTTCAACTGGTCCAAGTCGATGGACGTGGATGCGCTGGTTGATGCCTACGGCGTTGTTCCGGGCAATCTGATGAACGATGGCTTCTTGATGATGATGCCGTTCAATCTGAATATCAAGAAATATGTTGATATGCTGGATGTGATGGAAGATGAAGATAAGCTGCTGAATTTCCTGCGCATGGAAAAATGGATTTTTGACAGCCCGGGTCAAGCCGGTGAATGTCTGCGCCAGTTCGTCAAGGACTGCTATCAGGCCAACAAACTGGTTCAGGGCACGCTGCAACTCGGCGACAAGACGGTTGATCTGGGCAAAATCACCATGCCGATTTTGAACATCTACGGTTCAGGCGACCATATTGTTCCCCCTGCTGCGACCAAGCCGCTCAACGATCTGGTCAGCTCGACGGATAAAACCCTGTACGAATTCAAGGGCGGTCACATCGGCGTATTCGTCGGCGCCCGTTCGCAAAAGGAATTGGCACCGGCAATATCCCAATGGCTGATTGAACGCGATGCGCCTAAAGCCGCCAAAAAGCCGGCCAAGCCGGTGAAAGCCCCTGTGGCCAAGCCTGTTGAAGCGGCAAAACCGGCAGTCAAAGCAGCCAAGCCTGTTGAAGCAGCCAAGCCTGTTGAAGCAGCGAAGCCTGTCGAAGTAGCCAAGCCTGTTGAAGCGGCGAAGCCGGCAACGGATAGCAAACCGTAATTAGCGGCGAAGAGACGGCGTGCTGTCGTCTCAACCAAATTAAAAAATGTTCACTAAGGGAATAACATCATGACTAAACGCATTGCATTAGTAACCGGCGGCACAGGTGGTTTGGGTAGCGCGATCTGTCGTCAACTGGCAGCAGATGGTTTTACCGTTGTTGCGAATTACATCAGTCAGGAAGAGGTCAGAGCCCAGGCTTGGCTGGTCGCTGAACGCGCAGCCGGACTTGACGTGCATATCGCGATGGCGGATGTATCGAATTTTGAATCCTGTACCGCGATGATCGCCAAGATCAAGTCGGAACTCGGTGCCATCAGCGTTGTGGTGAACAATGCCGGGATCACCAAGGATGGCATGTTCAGGAAGATGCCGCTGGAAAACTGGATGGATGTGCTGAACATCAATCTGAACAGCGTATTCAACGTCAGCCGTCCTGTTATTGAAGACATGCTGGCGGCGGGCTGGGGTCGTATTATCAATATGTCTTCGGTTAATGGTCAAAAGGGTCAGTTCGGACAGACCAACTACTCCGCGGCCAAAGCCGGCATGCACGGTTTTACCAAGGCACTGGCTCAGGAAACGGCTGCCAAGGGCGTCACTGTCAACACCATTTCACCGGGTTATGTTGGCACTGAAATGGTCATGGCCATCAAACAGGAAGTGCGCGATTCGATTATCGCCACCATTCCGGTCGGTCGTCTGGGCAAGCCGGAAGAAATCGCCAAGCTGGTGTCCTACTTAGCGTCTGATGATGCCGCGTTCATCACCGGTGCTAACATCGCCATCAACGGCGGTTTACACATGTGCTAAGCACTGCCTCATAAAAAAAGCCCCGTCTGGTACGGGGCTTTTTTACTACCAGCTTGAAACGCGTTTATCGTTCAATAGCCAGCGCAACGCCCATTCCGCCACCGATACATAACGATGCCAGACCCTTTTTCGCATCGCGACGTACCATTTCATGCACCAGTGTAACCAGTACACGCGCACCACTCGCACCAATCGGATGACCGATGGCAATAGCCCCGCCATTGACGTTGATTTTTGTGGTATCCCAGCCCAAATCACGGTTAACAGCGATTGCCTGAGCTGCGAAAGCCTCATTGATTTCCATCAGATCCAGATCGTCGATGCTCCAGTCGGCTTTTTCCAGGCAGCGACGGCTGGCTGAAATCGGACCTAAACCCATGACACTAGGATCAATGCCGGTCGCAGCGTAAGCCTTGATGGTCGCCAATGGGGTCAAACCAAGTTCTTTTGCCTTGCTGCCTGACATCAGCATTACCATTGCTGCGCCATCGTTGATGCCGGATGCGTTGCCGGCTGTGACGGAACCTGCCTTATCGAAGGCCGGACGCAAACCGGCCATCATTTCAAGCGTGGTGCCGTGACGAGGATATTCATCAGCTGAGACGACTGTATCGCCCTTTTTGCCTTTAATGGTATGAGGCGCGATTTCATCGACAAACTTACCCGCTTTTTGCGCCGCTTCTGCCTTGTTCTGAGAAGCACAGGCAAACTCATCCTGGTCTGCGCGTGTGATGCCGTACTGCTTCGCAACATTTTCAGCTGTCACGCCCATGTGGTAGTCATTGTAGACATCCCACAAACCATCCGCGATCATCGTATCAGTCAGTTTGCCATCGCCCATACGCATACCATTGCGTGAACCCAGCAATACGTGAGGTGACATGCTCATGCTCTCCTGCCCGCCTGCGATGACGACTTCAGCATCGCCACTTTTAATTGCCTGTGCGCCCAGCATGATCGCTTTGAGGCTTGAACCGCAAACCATGTTTATCGTGATGGCAGGTACATCATGCGGTAATCCCGCTTTGATGACCGACTGGCGAGCCGGATTTTGTCCTGAACCGGCAGTCAAAACCTGACCCAGTATGACTTCATTTACCTGATCGCCCTTGAGGCCGGTGCGTTCAAGCAGGCTGCGTATCACGGTCACACCCAGATCAACAGCAGAAACATTACCAAATGCGCCGCCAAATTTTCCTACTGCGGTTCTTGCTGCTGCAACAATTACTACGCTTTCCATAATATTCCCCCTGGTTTTTGAATTAGATTGATAAAAAAATGACACTCATGTTACAGGTAGAAGTCTATCTCACTGCGACACGTAGTGCCTAATATAAGCCCCTTTTTTGATAAATATAAATTATCGGAGGGCAATTTTAAATGCCAGGAACGATATCAATTGACAGCCTTCGGCCTTTCCTTGATGATAGAAACGGATTCGTTTAAATAACGCAGTTCGGGTGATCTAAAATTATAATAAGAGGAGATAAGCATGAGCAGAGTAGCGCTGGTAACAGGAGGTATGGGCGGCTTGGGTGAAGCGATTTGCATTAAGTTAGCCGGATTGGGTTACGAGGTGGTCACGACCTTCAGTCCCGGCAATTCCAGATCAGCACAGTGGCTGGCGGCGATGAAGGAAAACGGCCATGTATTCAGGGCGTATGCTTGTGATGTCTCCGATTACGATTCTTGCGCAGCCTGCGTCATGCAGATTACGCACGATATAGGACCGGTGGATGTGCTGGTGAACAATGCGGGCATCACGCGCGATATGACCTTCAAGAAGATGACCAAAGCCGACTGGGATGCGGTGATTCATACTAATCTCGACTCCACCTTCAATATGACCAAGCAGGTGATGGACGGCATGACCGATCGCGGTTGGGGGAGGGTAATCAATATTTCTTCGGTGAACGGACAAAAGGGGGCCTTCGGCCAGACCAACTATGCGGCAGCCAAAGCAGGTATGCACGGATTTACCAAGGCATTGGCGCTGGAAGTTGCAAAAAAAGGAGTGACCGTCAATACCATTTCACCGGGTTATATCGGTACCAAGATGGTAATGGCAATTCCCCGGGAAGTGCTTGAAAGCAAAATTCTGCCGCAAATTCCCCAGGCGCGTCTGGGAAAACCTGATGAAATCGCAGGTCTGGTCGCTTATCTTACCTCCGATGAGGCTGCTTTTGTAACCGGTGCCAATATTTCTATCAATGGCGGCCAGCACATGTATTAAGTTGTTCACGGTTTGAATAAGGCATAAGGTTATAACACCCCGGTTGATCATTAAACCGGGGTTTCAGTTCATTGCTGTTTTCGCAATAGTATGCTTTGAAATGAAGTTTGCTGCTGTTGTTCAAAATATATTTATTTGTCTGAATAATTCCATCAACAGCCCGGTTTTTAATATCAACAGTTGCATCTGGCCGTGTTTTTTCTGTATCGGAACAACGGCTATTTTTGCTTAAGGAGCTAGGAGCAACGCTGGCTAAGGTCAGACTAATGCTGCTCCGGTGTTATCTCGGTGCAAATAAGGTTACCCGTCATGTTTTTTTGCTGCCTCACAGAGGTTGGTGATGCCACGGCGAAGTTTTGGATGCCATGGACAAGCTGGCGTTACCTCGGGGAAGTTTGTGTCGTTGTGGTGGTTTGCCGCTGCCTATTATACGGATAATTGCACTCACAGGATCGAGTCGATTTTGGTTGAATGACGGTTTTTATTTTTCGGGTTTTTAACCAGCCCCTCAACTGTGTCATCAGTTTTATCCGCACAAACAGTCGTCATCGACGGCATGATCGTATCCATGGTTTTACTGAATTGGCCGCTTGATTTTTACCTGTTCACTTGTTTTTCAATCAAGAAGATTGCAGCGTATCTTGTCAGTTAAGCGGATAAACACGCTGATCAGTGGTGTTGGATGAACCACTGCTCCAACATCATTAGCACCCAGATCATGGTGCCATAATAGCCGGAATGCGTATCGCCATGCAGCCGAATCAATTCATCGATGAATTCCGGACGAATGATATTACGGCTTTTCAGGGAAGACAGGCTATCCTGTGACAGTTGCTGCAATGCCTTGTCCGTTTTCAGCCATTCTCCGAAAGGCAGGCCGAAGCCGTGCTTGCTTTTGCTCAAAATTTTATCAGGCAAATAGCCGCGCAGTGCTTCTTTGAAAAAGTAACGCAAACGGGTGCCCTTCAGTTTTAGTTCAGGGTCAAGTCGTGCAGAAAATGTCACTACGCCGTCGGCCAGCATCGGGAACGCGACATCAATTCCTGCGAGTTGGCAGGATTTGATTACTTTTGGCAGATCATTGTCGGCCAGTGTGAACTTCAGATCGAGAGCCAGCATGCGGTTGATCTGAGTTTGAGCATCTGCGTCGTGGTATGTTTGTCCTAGTAGTTGAAGCGGATTGCCGGTATCAATTTGGCTTAAAAACTCTGCTGTAAAAATATTGGTGGGCCCCAGTCGGTCCAGCAGGTTGTAGCTTTCAAGTCGTCCTGGCAGGGGGATAGACGCCTGTTCGATATAGCTCTGTAATTTTCTGAAAGGGGGGATGTTTTTGCTGCCGGGTAAGCCGAAAGCCAGGGGTTCAATGAGATGCCTGCGCAACGGCGCGGGTATGGATTCATAAAGCGAGAATACTTTCTGCTTGGCATAGCGTGCGTTACCGCCGAATAATTCATCGCCGCCATCGCCGCCTAGCAAACGTTCTATACCGTCTTCACGCGCCAGTTTCGCGCAGTAATAAGTTGGCACAGCGGAGGCATTGCCGAAGGGCTGATCATAAATGGAGGCGATTTCGGGGATAGCTTTCGCAACATCAGTCGGTGTGACATAGTATTCATGATGCTGTGTGCCGAAATAGGCGGATGCGAGGCGCGCATACGCCATTTCATCGTAACCCTCTGCCGCAAAACCGATGGAATAAGTTGCTGCAGCTTCTCCTGTTGCCTCGCTGAGCATGCCAGCAAGCGTGGAGCTGTCGGTGCCGCCACTTAAAAAAGTGCCGGTTTTAGCTCCTTGTGCGGCATCTGCAACAGATTTTCGTAAAACGCTGAGAAATTCAGTTTTGAGTACGTCGAAAGGTGCTTTTTCGGATTCTGAATAATGCATTTTCCAATAGGACTTGACTTCTATCTGTCCTTTTTTGAAGCACAGATATTGTCCCGGAAGCAGGTGAAATTGACCAAGATAAATTGACTCCGGGCCGGGTATCATGTGAAAAAAGACGTAATCGTAGATGGCTTGCCGGTTTAGTTCAGGCTTGATGCAAGGATGTTTGCTGATCGCATGCAGTGTTGAGCCGAACACCAGACTTTCTTCCGATACGCTGTAGATCATCGGGGAAATACCGCTGCGATCTGTGGCCAGGTATGCCGAGTCATCGCGCCCGTCCAGGATGGCTATTGAAAATGCACCAAAGACTGATTCGAAAATGGCCTTTCCCTGTTCCAGATAACCAGAAGCTAAGGCATGTGCTGCACCTTCAGCTATTGCAAGCTTATTTAACTGCGGATCCTTAAATTGCGGTTTGCCCGAAATCGCGGTAAGTACATTCCGTATTGAAGCGACAGTCCCGTTCTTGCCGGTTGCAAGTGCGCCATTGTTTCCGTTTACTGTCTGAGCTCCATGCTTTCCGGCCATTGCCGTAATGATATTTTCAGAGTCAGCCAGCTTGCCTGACCAGCCACAGATTTCGCTCATACGCAAAATTCCTTTTCGGGGTAGGATAGGGTGTCATACCAGCACCTCAAGTGCATTTGGATGACTTAAAAAAGCACCGGGACTGGCAGTCAGGCCATAGGCTCCTGACTGAAATACCACGACCAGATCCCCGATATCGGCAACCGGCATTTCCATTTTGTCGGCCAGTATATCGAGCGGCGTGCACAGCGAACCTACGATTGAGACGAACTCCCTGTTCGTTGCTTGCATTTTGTTGCCTATGGCGACCGGATAATTTTTTCGGATCACTTGCCCGAAATTGCCTGATGCGGCCAGATGATGGTGTAGTCCGCCATCGGTGATAAGATAAACTTGTTCGCGCGAGATTTTTTTGTCAAGTACGCGGCAAACGTAAATGCCGGCTTCACCGACCAGATAGCGACCTAATTCGATGACCAGTTGAGCGTCAGGCAGAAATTGTCTCGCTCTGGGCAGAAGTTGCGCAAGATTTTTGCCGATTGCTGAAACATCTAAAGGCTGTTCGCCTGGGAAATAGGGTATGCCGAAGCCGCCACCGATATTAAGCAGTTTGACTGGCCCCGGCGCATCGCGGGAAAGCCGGATGGCCAGATCAATCGTCTTTTCCTGAGCTTCCATGATGGACTCAGCCTTCAGGTTCTGCGAGCCGCCGAAAATGTGAAAACCCATGAAGTCGAGATTAAGCTTACCCATTTGTTTGAGCATTTCAGGAACCCGTTCTGCATCAACCCCGAACTGTTTGGCCCCCCCGCCCATTTTCATGCCTGAGGATTTAAGTTCGAAATCAGGATTAACGCGAATGGCAACTTTAGGCCGGTAACCTAGCGATAGACCGATTCGATTCGCGCTGGTCATTTCACGTTCGGATTCGAGATTAATTACGATACCCGCAGCAATAGCGCAGGCAAGCTCGTTTTCAGTTTTTCCGGGGCCGGCGAAGCTGATGTTTCCAGTTGCAGTCACCGTGTCCAGCGCAACTTGCATTTCACCGCCGGAGGCAATATCCAGGCCATCTACCAATGAAGCCATATGCTGCACGACGGCCGGCATCGGATTGGCTTTCATTGCATAGTGCAGATGGACTTCCGGGGGCAGATTTTCACGCAGAAAGCGGACCTTTTCAGTTAATAAATGACGGTCATACGCGTAAAACGGTGTTCTCCCGACGCGCTGTGCCAGACGCGTCAGCGGCAGTCCGCCGATCTGCATGCAGTTTCCCGCAATAGGGAATGTGGTGAGCGGGTAATGAACGGGTTTTATTGTTGTCATGGTTTCGCTTTATTCCGGAATCGTGGCAATGTATGACAGTCTATGTTAACGCCGGGAATCAATCAAGACTGTGACGGGGTTGGTTCTGGAAAGATTGCCGAGCATGCGCAGTGCAAAGCGTGTGATCGAGACATCCCAGGGTGTGAAACGAGGCAGTTGGAACAGATCGCCTCCCTGTGTTGCAACTCCCCATGAGGTGCTAACTGCAGCATCGAAACCTAATTCTTTTACTATCTTCACATGAGCTGCATGATAGTCGGTTTGCGGCTGTCCATTGGGATAGGCAAAGGTTCTGATCTGTTTTCCTGTCAAGCTTTCAAGATATGCTTTGCCATTCATAATTTCATTTTTTGCGGTTTGCCGGTCGATGCTGGCCAGAATAGGGTGATATACCGTATGGCCGCCGATCTCCATGCCGGAATCGCTCAATAGTCGTACTTGTTCGCTTCGCATCATCAAGTCTTTGGGCAACTCGACTGAGGTCAGATCACTGATCGCTTCGACCATATTTTTTCTTTTTTCTGGCGGCAGGTGTTTTAGTCTGGCAAGAATAATGTCTATCACCTCACGCCTTTGATTGATTGTATTCAGCGGGAATTTTTCAAGTTCAAGCATAGTCAGTTCGATGCTGTTTCCCTGAGCCATTCTGATGCTTTCAATAATGCAGTCATTAAACATCATTCCACCGTCCAGATACCCGGTCGCAATGAAAAATGTGGCCGGAATATGGTGTTTCTTCAGGATAGGCAGCGCAATCTCAACGTTGTCCGCATACCCGTCGTCGAAGGTGATGCAGGCAGCCCTTGCCGGAAGAGAGCCGGATTTCAGCCCCTCAACAGCTTCAGTTAAAGGGAGAATGTTAAAGATTCCAGCAAGCAGTTGCATTTGTGCATCGAATCTTGCCGCATCCACTTCCGCTGGAAACAGTGGATCAGGCACGCTCAGTACCCGATGGTAGAGCAATATGGACAGGCGGGCATTTTTTCCTGCAGGAGAGAGGAGCGATCCGGTCACCCTCAGGGGAAATTCCGGGAAGATTTTTCTTTTTATCATTATTTATTCCGTCGTCAGATTGGGAGAATGCATATCAGATTTTGTGTTGTATATACTTTGCATCATGATTTATGAGGCAGATTCAACTATACAAATGTTAACTAAAATTCAGCTGGGAAACTGCATTAAAAGCACAACTGCTTAAAAGTGCATTACATCGTTCAGATTTACCCTATAAAAAATCAGCATTCGCTGATAGTAATCCTGTGAAAATAACGGCACAATTACTGCTCAAAATGGTCTTTTCGCATTTCAGTATTAGCCATTTTTATCTTATTTTACTACGGTAAATAAACGTCATGTTAAACCGGAATAGGGCGATTATGTATCTCACATTTTTAAGAATAACACGTTTTATTGAAAGTTATCGTTACTAGCGAAAGAGAATTTATTTTACAAAGAGACATGGTATTTAGCCGGTATGATGCTTTTACAGTGATAGTGTGCCGGGCGGGCAGCTGCATCGTTCGTGCATATTTTATTCAACTTAACAGGGGTATTTTATGTTATCCGTAAAGACAGATTCAGATGTTATTTTCGCTGGTAGTCCCGATGGGTACATTCAGTGTGGAAAATCTGTTCGCAGTTCAAATTCCGGGCCAACTTTTCCAGGAACAAAAAAGTTTTCTGTCCAAAATAATCGATATATTTCCTTCTTAATGCAATCCCTGATTTTAGTCGCAGCTGTATCAGGGTGCAGTAAAACGCAGTCGAGTCAAGACTACTTCAAAGATGCGCAAGGCTATCATGTTAAGGGTGATGACAAGTCAGCTGTTATTCAGTTGAAAAATGCATTGCAAAAGGATGCGGGCAATGGTGAAGCACGCTATCTGCTGGGTACCATTTACATTAACATCGGAAATCTTGCGGCAGGGGAAGATGAGTTGCACAAGGCGCTTCTAAACGTTCAGGAGAAAGATAAAGTACAAAATGCGCTAGGACAAATATATCTCGGGCGAGGAGAATTCCAGAAAATAATTGACGAAATTAATCCTACGCCGCAGATGACGGGGCGGACTTTGGCAGGGCTTTTTGTGTTGCGCGGAGAGGCCTATCTCGGACTGAAAAAATCCGATGCGGCAAAGACTGCCTTTAATGACTCACTCAAGACAGTACCTGGTTTCGCCGATGCGCTCCTGGGACAGGCGCGTCTGGCAGCCTTTGGCAATAATCCTGATGAGGCCATGACGCTGGTTGATCAGGTAATTGCCGGCGAATCCGGAAATGTCAAGGCATGGGTGACGAAAGGTGATCTGTTTCGCGCGCGGTCCGACCTTGGCGGTGCAATGAAAGCCTACAGGCAGGTCTTGATGAGTGATGGTAATAATATTGCTGCCCATTTGAGTCTGGCATCACTGAATCTTGAGGCCGGCAAGATAGATGCGGCTCAGCAGGAAGTCGATGCTCTTCTTAAAGTGCAGCCAAATAATCTTATGGGAGCATATCTGCAGGCCGTATTGCATTTTCGCCAGGGGAAATTTACAGCTGCAAGAGATGAATTACTGCAGGTTTTAAGGAGTGCACCGGATCATATGCCTAGTGTTCTGCTGATGAGTGCTGTTGATAATGCACTTGGATCTTATGAGGAAGCGCAAAAAAATCTTAGCAGATTTGTCGAAGTATTTCCGAACAATATCTATGCACGCAAAAGGCTCGCTGAAACGCAGTTGAAGATGAAACAGCCGGATGCCGCTCTAAAAACGCTTGCGCCACTGTTGAATGAGACACATCAGAATACGCAGGCCAATGCGATTGCAACAGCGGCTTATATGCAAACGGGTGAGTATGACAAAGCGGCCCAGTATCTGGAAAGTGGCGTTTCTGAAGCCCCTAAAAATGCCTTATTGCGTACTCAGTTGGGGCTGAGCCGCCTGGCTGGTGGACAGACTGAACGTGCAGTTGCCGATCTTGAAGCCGCAGCCAAACTTGATCCGGCTCAGCTTAATGCAGAGAATATTCTGGCGCTGACTTATCTCGGCAAGAAAGATTACGATCATGCCCTCTCAACTACGCAGACCATGATAAAAAAGGAGCCAAAAAATTCGGCATTTTATAATCTGCAAGGGGCAGCTTATGTCGGAAAGAAAGACTTTTCAATAGCCAGAAAGTGTTTTGAGACAGCACTTGCTGTTGATGCAGCCAATATTCCGGCGGCGATTAATCTGGGTCAACTGGACATGAAGGATAATCAGCCACAAGTAGCACGTAAACGATTCGAAGATATCCTGGCCATTGACAAAAACAATGTTCAGGCGATGTTGTATCTTTCTTTTATTGCAAGTAACGCCGGGCAGGAAAAAGAGTTTGTAGGCTGGCTTGAACGGGCCACGAAAGCCAATCCGGCTGCGATGCCGCCATGGGTCGGATTGACGGGCTATTATGTGCAACAGAAAAACCAGAAAGAGGCTCTCGCGCAGGCGCAGGCAGCCGTGACTGCGAATCCGAAGAGTTCAGCCGCTCTGGATTTACTGGGTTCGACTCAGTTTGCGACTGGTCAGACAAAGAGCGCTGTTGCAACATTCACCAGGCTGGTTGAGCTCGTGCCGAGATCACCGCTCGCATACTACCGACTGGGTATCGCCCAGGCGGTGGATAAAGATGATGTTTCAGCTGCGACTTCGTTTAGCCGTGCGTTGGCGTTGAAGCCTGATTATGTTGGTGCGGTCAATGCCCTGGTCGCATTGAATATTAGAGGCGGTAAATACAGTGTGGCGCAACGTGCATCGCGAAATTTTCAAACTTTATATCCAAAGTCGCCTGAGGGATTGCTACTTGAGGGGGATGTGGAAATGGCGCAGAAGCATTATGAACAGTCCGCAATGCTATATACCCAAGCGCAGAAAGTTGTGGGAACGACAGCCGGCGCAATCAAACTGCATCGAGCCACAAGCCTTAACGGGAAGGGCGAGCAGGCGGATGTTCTGTTGATGCATTGGCTGAGCTTACACCCTGTCGATCAAATTGCTCGAATCTATTTTGCGAGCGAGCTCTTTAATGAAGGCCGCAGTATAGAGGCTACAGAACAATACCAGATACTGCTCGGGAAGAATCCGGATAATCTCGCTGCACTCAATAACCTTGCCGTGCTGTATCAGAAGGCCAATGATCCAAAAGCGGAAGAAACTGCCCGGCATGCCTATAAGCTTGCCCCGGGAAGTACTCAAATCATGGATACGTTGGGCTGGATACTGGTAGCACAGAATGATATTAAGGGAGGATTAGACTTGTTGCAAAAAGCTGTATCCCTGGATTCAGCTGCGCCAACCATCCATTACCACTATGCCGTCGCGCTCGTCAAAGCAGGAGATAAAGTGAAGGCACGCCAGGAACTTAAGCAACTACTTGATTCAGGAAGTAAATTTTCGGGGATTGATGAGGCGAAAGCACTTCTTGGACAATTGTAAAATTTCCCGACTATGTTGGTTTCTCAAGTATGAAAGTCAAAATGGCGATATATCATGGATAAAAAATTTATACATGCCCAAATATGTGCTTTGATGATTTGCCTGAGCGTGTCTGGCTTATGGCAAAAATGGCGGATGTGATGAGTGAGCGAGTCATGCCAGTTGAAATAAGATTCCTGATTGAGGCTGCGGCATCAGCCCCATCCGCAGACAATTCGCAGCCTTGGTGTTTTACCTGGGATAAGCATATGCTGGAAGTGCGCGCCCAAGGCAGGGCGGGGTCGTTTCCTGTCGATTATCATCCTTCACTACTCGCATACGGTGCCGTTAGTGAGAACCTTACTCAAGCGCTGAGCGCCTTGGGATTAGGAATGCAGGATTGGTATATAGGTCCGCCTGACGTGGAAGGAAGGTTTGCCTATGGCCCCGTTTCCTCGGCAGCTGTTCCTGTCCCAACAGCACGACCATGGCTGGAACGCCATACTTCCCGCCAGCGGTTTGATAGCAGCAAACATCTGCCTGATGCTCTCCTTAATGAACTTGGCAGGCTTACCCAGAGCCGCTGTACTTGTCGTGTTTTCACTAAACCAGAGCAGATATCAAAAATTGCTCTGCTGGTAAAGCAGGCGGCCCGGATACGTTTCAGAACTCAGGAATTACATATGGGATTAGCGGGTAGTCTGCGATTCGGCAGTCAACCTGAAGACTACAGGGAAGGATTGAACGTTAACACGCTTGCTCTTCCACCGGGAGGCAGGTTGCTACTTAAATTAATATCAGATTGGCGGCGCATGCAGCTGTTTAATCGATTTGGACTTTATAAAGCCTTGGCTGCCATTGAGGCCTCAACATTGGCTGAGTCCACTGCGTTAGTGGCGATCATGGGGCCAATCTCGCCTGTTGATGCACTGGATGCAGGAAGATTATTGCAACGTGTCTGGCTTCAAGTATCAGCCGGAGGCTATGCGGGGCATCCCTTTTATGTCCTCTCTGATCTTGCAATGAGATTTGCTGATGGCAAGGTGTCTGAAGCACTACAGATGGAAGCAAAAAAAACAGTACGGCAGGCAGCTCATTTTTTTGGGGAAGAACGTGGTGTGCTGCATTGTCTCATGAGACTAGGCATGCCAATATCTGATGGGGAGGTTTCTTCCCGTCTCTCACTGGAGGAGCTGACTTGCAAGGGAATTCGATCCGCACAATAGTGCCTGCTATTTAAGGGTGCGGTTCTGATTCTACGCTGGAAGTTGTCGGAATACTTTACATTTAGTCTGTATAAGCGAATAAAAATTTTTAGCTATTTGGGTTATGTTTAAATATAAACTGATTAAAATCATAAAGATAAAATGGTATTTGGTGGTGTGTTAGTAACGTGGCATGGAATATGCTTATATTGATGCGGCAAGTACGGTTTATTTTTTCAATATTTCAAGGAGAAAATCATGAATAAGCTACTGACAGCAGCGACAATAACACTGTCGCTTTTTGCGACACAGGCCAATGCCGGCATAGTCAACATAGCTGGCGTTACGCTGGCACCCGGCGCACAATTTTGGGTATCGACGCTCTTTGAGAGTCAGTTGATCAATGTCACAGATACTTTATATGGTGTGGGTTATGTGAACGCGATTAACGGACCGGCCGGACCAACTTGGACTGATGGTACTAATGGCAAGCAGTTGGCCTATTATTTCAGCGGGTATTCTGTCGATTCATGGTACGGATATGATGGTGCCGCTTTGGGTTGGCACGGAGGTACCGACAACGGCATAGGCGCTTACACTTTCTCTACGCAAGCTCTGTTGATTGACTTTAGCGGCGGTTCAGTGCAATTCTATGCTGATGCGGCGGGTACGCTTAACCCGTACAGTACCATCCCGTTAGGGGCTTTGCAGCAGGCCGCCGATATCACTGCCGCTACCTCAGGTACGCTGTGGGCCGATTATGCAGCGCAAACTTTTGATTATCTGACCAGTCAGGGGTTGCAAATAGGGCACACACTTTATGCCAGTAATGGTGCTTCAAGTGCCAACTCAGGTGGAACCGGGATTGGATATCTGAATGTTACAGCGGTTTCAGGTGTTGGTGCCGCCAATTCAACCCTGGATACAAATGGTTTTACAACTTTGACTTCCGCTGGGGTTAATGTTATTGCCGATGCCCAGCTTTATTCGACCTACACTAATACCAATCCGGTAGGATACTGGCCTTTGACTGGCAGCGTAAATTTGAAAACTACTGCAGTACCGGCACCCGGTTCAATATTTTTATTCGGATTGGGTTTGCTTGGCTTGGGTGTAATAGCTCGCAAGCGTACCGCATGAATATTTGAATACTTTTACACGTAAGTTTCAAGCCGGCTGTACACAGCCGGTTTTTTTATTTGCGAAGATTATTCAGCAGGCGGCGGGCAACTACTAGCGATAGTCTCTGGAGTGGATTATTATTACCCCAAGGGCGCCAGGTGTGTGCCATTCGGTTAGTATAGGCATCGAAATGCATGCCATGAGGTGCCGGTTTGACTTCACCCCTGTTTAGAAGAATTTTCAGCGCCTGCGCTGAAGCGATGCCGGCGCATAGTTGGCAGGCAATCGTAGTTGATGGTCCTCTGTGCTCTTCGAGGTTGACTGTGCTCTTGTCGGCAAGATAACCCATATGCAACCTCGCGGGCGCAAGACCGATCAAAAAGCGTAATGCCTTTTCTTTTTCGGTAAGGTCTCCCATACGAAAATATTCTTCAAAAGTCATCCCGCCTGGCATAAAACAAAGCAATGCAGCACCCATGCCCAAGGGGGCGGCCGTGATAGCAGGAATATCATGTTGTGCACAAGCTGAAAATACGGCCTGTCTGATTGAAAAAACGAAAAAATCCAGACCGTCGACGTAAAGATCAATACCCCTAAGAAATTCCTGCAAATTGTCCTGTGTGACGCCAGTCGTAAATAATTTAATCTCAATGTCGGGGTTGATGTCACGAGCCATGTCGGCAAGTACTTCAACTTTGCGCTTGCCAAGGCTGGAGATGGTTGCGCCTACCTGCCGGTTGAAATTAGGTATCTCAAATGTGTCTAAATCCGCGATATGAAAAGTACCTATGCCCAAGCGCGCAAGCGTTAACAAATGAACCCCCCCCACGCCCCCCATTCCTGCGATGGCGATTCGCTTACAACGCAAAGCTTCCTGCTCTTCCTGGGTGACCCAGCCTATATTGCGTGAGAAGGCTTCAACATAGGAAAAAGAATGTCTCATATTATTTAACCAGTTGTTTTTAGTCGTCCGAGGATACCTATCTCATCTTCTTTGGTAAAGAAATAAGGGTAAAGTGATTTTTCGCCTCCTGCCTTTTCCATGAGTCCGCCAAATTTTTCAATCTGCTCGGTTACATAGGAAAAATTAGTGCGCAGAAGTACAGAGGGCGCATTGACACGTTGGCAGATTTTTTCCCTGCCAATCTGAGTGAAGCCGAGCATTTTTTCGTAAAATCTGACATGGCGTGGATTGACTTCAACGACACCATCCGTTTTTCCGAAAACGCCATAGGGGTAAAGATAAGCAATATGAAAAAGGCTGGCCAGAACCCGCATGGACTTGATCTTGGGATCTACAGCAAATTTATTATATTCGCAGAGCTTTCGACCTTCATGGCGGAGCGTATTAAGCACTTCAGAATACATAGCATCTGCGAATAATCCAGAATCCGAATCCAGACCGATTGACATTGTAGCTATAGTTGCATTTTCACTCCCGGAAACAAGAAGAGTAATGCGGTTTGGTTGATGCGTAGCAATTTCACCCGTTTCATAACCACGCCATGAATACATTTTATTGATGAGGATGCTGGCTGACTCTAGGCGTTCATGTGTATTGGCGAGGCGGATCCTGAATTCCTTGTATTCATCGTGCTGCTCATTTACTCCATCCAACTCGGGTGTGTTGAGACTAACGGGGGTTAGTTCGTTTGGAACGATGTCGAAGAAGGATGCAATTACATCTCCCCCATTATTCGATTTTGAATAGAGCATAATAATTTTGAAAATTTCAGCAAGTTTATTTAATTATAATTTATAGTATGAAGATAAATTTATTTTATAACTCCAAGCTTATGGAAACTCGTATTCTTTAATTCTAAGGAAAATATAAATAAAACTATATAATTAGAAAAAATACAGTTTTATGAATTTGAAAATAAATAGATAAAATTAAAACCTAGCATTGTCTAAATCTAGCATGAAAAAATTAAAAAAACAAGTGTTGTCGAGTTTTTAATTTCAAATTAAATTATTTCTAAGGTGTGTGAGTATAATATCTTCTTCAGATTTAGAGAAAAAATATGGAAAGAGTGACTTGTCGGCGGCAGACTTTTCTATCATCCCGCCAAATTTGTTAATCTGTGTAGCTACGTGGGAAAAATCAGACAGCAACAGCACAGCAGGGGCATTGACACGTAAGCAGGTTTTTTCGGAACCGATTCGAGTAAAGCCGAGTTTCTTTTCATAGAAGTTAGCATGTCTTGGGTTGACTTCAATTACACCATCCGAATTATTCAGAATACGATGAAGGTAAAGGTACATGATGTGGAACATGCTTGCTAACAGAGGTCTTGATTTCATACCAGGTTCCATCGCTAGACTGTGATATTCACCAATACGTTTACCCTGGTTTCGTAGAATATTCAATTCTTCCGGGAACAGTTCATCAGCTAATAACCCTTTGTTGGAATCTGAGTTTATGGACAATGTCCCGACAGTTTTTTCAGCTGAATAGGCAATAATGGTGATTTTATCTTTACCGGTGTCCTGAATTCTGCTTGTTTCATAGCCGCGCCATGAATACATTTTAGTGAGAAGTTGATTAGCTGATTTATGATGACAATAGTTTTGAGCTATTCTGAACTTTATAGTCTGGTATCTGGAGTCTGAAGAGCTTGAATGAACAGCAATATCGGCAAGTTTTGCCCCTGTTTTTTTAATATAAAAATCAAGCGTAGAATCCATATGGCACAAGGCGTCATCCGTAATAATATATTAGTACAGTAGCGTATTTTGCGAAACTTAATTTTGACTCTGCTTTGTATGATGAGTGAAAATAACTCTGTTGTACAGGTCAAGTAGCTCTGAGAAAAAATCTGCATTACAAGTAGCTTTTGAAGCATGATATGCAATTATATTTCGCAGACATATGTGATAATATATGCACATACATTATTTAGCAAGTAGAATGAAAGAATCTATGGATAATCATATCGAAAATCTTCTTTCTGGATTAAGTGCTTTGGTATCTTTTCAGTATTCAGGTCAAAGTCTGGATGATAATTTACAATTGATGGCGGCGATGGCTGCGAAAGTTCTTGACGTTGAAAATTGTTCCATTATGCTGACTGGTGAAGCTTTGACGCTGCGAGTCTACGCAAATTTTGGTCAGCTATCTTCTGATGCCTATAAAGAATATGTGAGTAAGGGGGTAGGGATTTCAGGCCATGTTTTAGCTACTGGAAAGTCGCTTATGATAGAGGATATTAATACTTCCGAATTTTCCAAATTTGCAAGATATCCATCAAATTCTGTAAGGAGTCTGATATGCACCCCGATTTTGATTAACGAAATCGTTCTGGGCGTTATTAATATTAACGGATCGAAACGCATGCAACCTTTTGATTCAGATGATCTGAATGCAATGGTAGTGATAGCAGCATTTACGGGTAGAGTCATTCAGGTGTTGCAACTACAGAGTACTCTGAACTCTCGTTTTGCTCAAATGTCGTTGGGAGAACGGTCTGAAAAAGACAATAAGAAAAATCTGATTAATGATGCTCAAAATCCTGAAAAAATGGCTAAAATTCTCGCCAAATCATTTTATAGGGAAATGATAAGTGCTGGTTTTGCTCCCGGCCAGATTATAAATGCAGCCTCTGAAATTATTTCAGAATTGAGCATAAATCTGCGCAAGCATCAGGGGCGCATCAAACGCAATTGATCTTGAAGCTATTGCGCAATTTTCAGTCAAGAGTAGTTTGATTAGGGAGAGGAGATTTTCACAGCGTCAATTATGTTACCGACAAAGGCGCGCATGCAATGTTTTGTCTCATAACTGTGAAAGGCGTTTTTCGCCAGTCTGCTGGCTAATTCTTTGTCGCTTAATAACCTTTCTATTGCACTCTGCATGGCTACACTGTCTCCGCGAGGAATGAGCAAAGCGTTAATGCCGTTGATCAAATAATCTTCGATGGTCGGGGTTTGCGTGACGACCAGAGGCTTGCAATATGCCATGGCTTGGACAAGCACCATCTGTCCGGCAGATATGTCCGATACGGCCAGCGGAACCACTACGATAGCGGCATTGCGCAATTCCTCGACATAACAGTCATCGTAGCAGTTCTTGAGCACAGTGATATTGGGGGTGCTTACACAGCCGGCTAATGCTATTTCAGAGTCGCATACCACATGCAACGGGTGATCAATGAGATTAAAGACTTCAAATAAAGTCTGATAATCCCTGCCCGATCGTCCGGCACTGAAGACAGGTGCATCAGGGGCTGAATTACCGCAAGTTGCGAAATTTTCTTCGTACCCGTTTATGTAAAGCCCATAAGGTATGTATTTGAACAGATTTTGTGCGTATGGGAACAGGATTCTATAACGGGTGATTTCCAGTCCTGAAAAACAGATAATCCCGTCAACGAGCGCGAAGACACGACCAAAATAGAAGCGGCGCAGGATATCCAAAATGGGATTCTGGCGCCTTGTATAGATGAATCCCAACAGATAAATGCGGGGTTTACGCCGCAACAGTATGCGTCGCACCAGGCCGAAAACGAGTGCTTCCAGATGCGACCCCACTACGACTGCATCGGGATGAGGGTTGGACAGAAGCAGTGAATGCCAAGCCGACTTTAGTGCAAACAGCCCCAGTTTTGGCCAACCGACAAGTAGTAGCCAGATTCGGTAGTGGTACCTGAAGGATATCCTGTCCGAAAATATCTTATGTTCAACCTTGAGATCGCGCAGCGCCTGTCCAAACGGAGAGTTTGATGCGTCTTTGCCGAAAGTCAGGAAGAAATGAATCATTTAAGCACACCCTATATTATTTTTTCCACTTATTTGGTTAAAACTACCGTTTATAGGCAGTTCGATTGACTTTCATCTTTTGATTCATGCTGGTTAAGTTGGGCGTTGGAGACAGTTTTAGTTAATTCTATCGTCCACAATGTGCTGTTATTTTTATCAATCGGGTTGGGTTATACGAAATGAGTCATTTATTTTGGAAGTATTTCTTGAGAGCAAGTTTGAGTTGATTCGTTTGCCATGGAATATAACAGTAACATCCTCGTTTGATTGACATAGTGCCCCTTCAGCTTTAGGGCATGCTTCTCTAAGAAATTCCAGGAAAGTGCGGCAAGTACTAAAGTAACTACACTCGAAATAATCACCATGGAAAACACGGATACACCTGGCAGCAATGCAGCAGCTGATTGCTGAACAGGGAATGTGCATAAATATAAAAACCATACGAATAATCACCCAGTTTATTGTATTCCCTTAATATGCCAGAGGGGATGTAAGCGACATAAAACAAAAGATAAGCCAGATTTACTACGTATACGATGATGAAAAAATTTCGATTGAGGGTCGCCAACAGAAAAGTGATCATAAATATAAAAAAAATGAAATGCGATAGAACGATCCGATTCTTGAGTATAAAAAAAGCCGATCCTGTAAAGAACATAAAAAACAACCATATAAAGTGATTATTGGCTGTTATGTTGAAATGTCCCAGGAAAACCAAAAGACAACTTATTGCTGTACCAGAGATTACAGTGCCCTTGAAAACCTGTGATCGATATTTCGGCATTACGTGTAAGCATGCCCAAGTAATTGCCAGTGTAACGTACATTATTATTTCATAGGGAATTGTCCATAGCGAACTATTGACAGTATTTTTGTAAGGCTTGTGTGCAAAAAATTCAGGTAGTTCGTAGGCGTAACCCGTAATCAATATCAGATATTTCAGAAGATATTTGTAAAGCTTATGGTCTTCGAAATAGGAGGGCCATGCTAATGTAGTAAAAAACGAGCCGAGGCCAATAACTGTCAGAAAATGCATCGCGAAAAGCGCTGGAAATATTCTCAAAACCCTGGCCCATACAAATTCAATTGTGCTTTGCCTTGTCAGAAGACTGGTTGTAACAAGAAACCCGCTAGTTAAAAATAATATATCAACAGCGATTGAACCCATAGTCATGCCCAAGCTACCTTGAAATGGTTCGGCATTCCCCGTGCCAATAGCCAACGCAAAACTATGGGTTACCAGCACTGCATACGCGGCAAGCATTCGGATAAGATTGAAGTTATTGTTTCTACCCTGCGTGAAATTTGAAAACTTCATCATAGTTGTCCAATCTATGAAATTTAAAAATGGAATATTAAAAAAATTTCCTGATGTGGGTTTACTAAGTAACAGCCTTAACTAAATTAGGAATATTCTGATAAAAATTAATATTTTCCCTAATATAATTAATGCTTTACAATTTGTTGTGGATAAAGGCATAATACATTATATTTTTGAATAGCGTTATGAAACTTATTTTTGATGAGTCTTAATGTAGTGGAAGTCGCTGTATTTGATATTTTCAAGATAAACCATATTAAATCCGAATTAAAGTCATGCATAGTAATGATTTATATCACTGACTTGTGCATGTAAAAAATGGAATAATCACATGAGATTTATTTTACTTGCTCTGCTAATATTCAATACATGCGCACGGGCAGACCCGGTAAAAAACTTATCTGAACTTGCGTTGCTGCCGCATTATTGCTGGGGAACTCAACAGGTTCGTGAAGTTAGTAAAGACCCAACGCCTATTGAACAGTACGTGGCGATTTATGGGTTCACATATTATCATCTTCATCATTACTGCTGGGCTTTAAACACCGAGAATAATGCGATCAGAATGCACAACCAAGGCATCTTGACTTACTCACTTGATGACTATAAGTACGTTCTGGATCGTGCCCCGTCATCCTTTGTCTTTCTTCCTGAGATTTATACAAGCAGAGCGAGAGTGTTTTTTATTTTAAAGCGAGATGCGGAAGCTGCAATGGATCTTGTTAAAGCCATCCAAATGAAGCACAGTTATGCTCCTGCCTATGCGAGATTGAGTGAATATTATCAAAGGATAAACGACAAGAAGGATGCAATAAAAACGCTTGAAGATGGGCTAAGCAACGTCAGTGATCCTAAAGTAATTACTTTCTTTATCAGAAGACTTAAAGAGATGGACTCGGTTTACCAAGGCACACCAGGTAGCTCCCTTCCTAAAGAAATCAAATCCGATCAGGGAAAAAAACCGGGCGATCTGTTTGAAAAAATGGAGAGTGCTGGTAACGACCAGGCTGCTACGCTTGGAACAACACCTATTTCAGCAAAATTCTCAACAGACAATATACCACCCGACCTTGCCCGGAAGGGTATTACGGTGGATCAGTCCGCCAAACCCAATTCATATTGCCGATTTTGTCCATAATCAGTGATAAGCTGGCTAACTGCCAGAATCTGCCATCAGTCTTTTCGTGCACCAGCTTGGTGTTAGCGAAAGCTGCCGAACGGGGATTTTCTGTATGGCGCACGCAGCAATGGAAACCATGACACAGCAACATACTAGTAAGCAATGGAAGCATTGTATTGTTCGCCGTGCTTTTGTATTGCATGGCGATAATCTTGGTCATCGCGTGGTGCGTGGTGCGAGTTTCACCTTGCTAGGCATCGCCTTGCGTACTGTTATGACCATTGGTTCCGTATCTATTCTTGCACGCCTTCTTTTGCCCGCTGATTTTGGTTATCTCGCCATGGCGAGTGTGGTTACTGAGTTAGCTATGCTTTTCGGTAATTTTGGATTTGCTTCCGTATTGATACAACAACGTGTCATTAACCGCTTGCAAATAGATACGGTGTTCTGGGCATCTGCGCTTCTTGGATTTTTTCTCACGATTGCTGTATTCCTTCTTTCATATGTTACCAGCTGGTTGTTTCATGAACCAATGGTCGGCCAGATAATGCGCGTCTTGTGTTTGAATTTTGCCATTGAAGGCCTAATCGTCGTCCATGGTGCCTTGATATCCCGTCTGATGCGATTTTACGCTGATTTCTGGATGCAATTTCTCTCCATGATGTGTCGTGTTTTAGTAACAATCGTATTCGCGTGGCAAGGTTACGGTGTGTGGAGCTTTGTGATTGGCACGCTGACGGGTGGAGTATTCAGATTGGTGATAAATGTGCTGATGATTCCTTATAGGCCACGCTTGAGATTTAACTTACCTTATCTGAAGTCCACCTGGAAAACAAATTCCAGTTATTTTGCCGGTGGGCTGCTTTTTTATGCCAATACGAATGTTGATTTGTTTCTTATAGGCCGCATGATCGGCGCCACCGCGCTGGGCTATTACCAAAATTCTCGCTCGCTAACCGATGAAGTGCGTTACCGAATATCAGCCCCCCTGCAGCGCGTGTTGTTTCCTGCCTTCTCTTCCTTGCAAGATAATACCGAATGGCTTCAACTCGCAGTACTGCGCAGTGGTCGTTTGTTAGCTGCTTTTATATTTCCCATGGGTATCGGCATCGCGGCGACTGCAAATGAACTGGTGCCGATCTTGTATGGTGAAAAATGGCTCGCGATGATTCCAGTAGTGAAGTTATTAGGTTTGAGTACTGCCCTAAAAGGCAGTACTGCTATCGTAACACCCTTGTTTAACGCCGCAAACAGAGTTGCACTTTCACTACGTTACAGTATTTTCGGCTCGATTATTGTTGTGCTATCCGTATTAGCAGCAAGCCCCTGGGGCATAGAAGCAGTAGCCGGCGCCATTGCCTTGTCTGCTCTCTATTCATTAGTTGGCTATCGGGTTGGGCTTGGGCTCATCGGCTTAGGCTGGAGTTCTGTTTGGTCCATGCTGGCCCCCCCCATGTTTGCATCTGCACTCATGTGGGGGGCGATAGAAGTTGCAAGGGTTTTATTAGCGGGCCATCTGGCGGGGTGGGCAAGTCTTGTCTGGTATATCACGCTGGGTGTTATTGTTTATACGCTGGTGCTTGTTCTGAGCTCCCCAATTTTTTTGGGTGATTTAAAAGCCGTACTCATAAAATTGCGGCCAACTGTCATCCAGTCAACATAAGTTTACAGGCACACTTTGACACACACATTACCACTCCCCTGGGACGACTTAAAAGATCGGTATGATGTTTCCATTATCGTGCCGACTTACAACCGCGCGCACTATATCGAGGAATGCCTGGATAGCCTGCTAAATCAGACACGGGCCGCCATTGAAATCATTGTGATTGATGACGGTTCTGAGGACGACACCGCAGAACGTGTGAGCCGATACGGAAAACATATCCGCTACATCCAAAAGGCAAACGGCGGCAAGCCCGCGGCTGTAAATCTGGCACTCACCCTTGTGCAAGGCAATCTGGTATGGCTATTTGACGATGACGACGTAGCCCTGCCGAATGCCATAGAGCATCGCGTTGCTGCTTTAAAGAACAAGCCTGATGCCGGTTTTGTCTATAGCCCTTATAGCTGGGGATCCGATGGGGCAGATAAGCGAATTGTTCGAGGTTGTCTAAATAATGCCCAATTTTTTGAGGAAGATAGGCTATTTGCAGAGCTGCTTAAAGGCTGCTTTTTTTCCTTAAACAGCGCCTTAGTGCGAGTTGAGGCATATCACCTTGCAGGGGAATTTGATGTTTCCTTAATTGCTTCTGAAGATTATGATATGTTGATCCGTTTGGCGCGAATTTTTAAGGCAGCCTATTCGCCTGAACCTAGCTTTCTTGCCCGGAAGCATATAGGTGATCGGGGGGCAAAAGGGCATCGAACTCCTTGGTATGCAAGAGCTAAGACATTTCAAAAGTATGATCGCCAAGTTGGGCTGAAATTTCGAAACGCTTTAGCGCTAGGCGAATATCTTGTGCCGAATCACACCGCCATCGTCTCAATTGAGCAAATGCGACCGGCTCTGTTAGCACGGATGGCAGTGATGGCAGGAAAAGGGTGCATCGCCGAAATGTTTGAAGACCTGCAAGCCGCTTTGGCAACACTTGAGCAAGGCCAGCTTCTGAACGCTAATGAAACTAGCCAGATTAGCTCCGCAATTTGCATAGGTTATGCATATGCGGCCATTGAAGCCAACTTTCCCGCTTTCAAGCGCCATGTGGCTGAACTCCGTAAAGTAGATCCGGCTAAGCAAGTCGAGCAGGCGATTGCCAAGGGATTCTTCCGTCTCGCAAAGTCCTACCCTGGCAGCGTGAACGAGCGGGCTCGCAAACTTTTTATTTCGATTAATATTTGGATAAGGCTTTACGACTAGGTGGATAGCATAGTGGAACTTGAATTTATCTCAAGTAATTTATTAAAAGTAATCGCATCTCAATTATGCATAAATCAATGCAGACCTAGATCGATTGCAGTTTACTATTTCTACATTATTTAATTGGATTTCTATGGACATTCCTAGCCCGTACCGAGTATCCCTTGTAATCCCCGTGTTTTGCGGAGAGAAAACACTTCCCTCATTGATTGGGGAGACAGCTCCATTGACTTTTGAGCAAACTTCGCCTGGCGGAAACTGTTTTGTGATCTGTGAAGTCCTCTTGATCCATGATTGCGGACCTGACCAGTCAGATAAGGCTTTGGAAGATCTCAGCGTCGAACATTCGTTTGTGCGACCTGTGTGGTTGACACGGAATTACGGGCAGCACGCCGCGACTTTAGCTGGCATGGCGAGTGCGACCGGTGATTGGGTCGCGATCATTGATGAGGATGGACAACAAAATCCGGTAGACATCGGCCTTATGCTCGATTATGCTTTGGCTGGATCATTCCAGCTCGTTTATGCTAAACCAACTAATACGCTCCCTCACGGCTGGCTGCGTAATGCTGCGAGCCGCACTGCCAAGGCTATTTCTGCGAAGGTACTGGGGAACAAAGCAATTGGTAATTTCAATAGCTTCCGCCTGATAGATGGTGAGATCGCTAGGACTTTGGCAGCTTACTGTGGTAACGGTGTCTATCTCGACGTAGGGCTTTTTTGGATCACCGGGCGCATCGGGCACTGCCCGGTTCATTTGAGAAATGAGTTAGGCAGACCCTCTGGGTATTCCTACTTTAAACTGTTCGGACATTTTTGGAACCTGATTCTTACCACCGGCACGCGCCCACTAAGACTGATTACTTTGATGGGGTTTTTCTCCGTGGTATTAGCCATTGTCATTTCGGGTTATGCGATTTATGGTAAATTTTATGGAAACATTCCTGTACAGGGCTGGACATCCCTGCTGATTGTCGTATCATTTTTCTCAGGAAGTATCCTGACAGCGCTTGGCGTAATCGCCGAATATCTGGCCGTCACGATGGGCATAGTCATGGGTAAGCCCCTGTATGTGGTTAGCAGCAAACCGACACGATCGGTGATCCGAAAATGACCGTAGCCTGGGTCTTTGGAAGCAACGGGTTATTGGGCGCCGCGTTGTGTCGTGTGCTGCGCAGCAATGGCACGAAGTTGTTTTTTCCCGCAGAACGCTTTTGCTGGAATAATAGCCATGAACTTTTCGATCAGGTTGCGGCCGCTGTTCCGGCGTTTGCTGCACAAGTTGGCGCGGCTGAGCGATGGGAAATTTACTGGGCCGCTGGTGTCGGTACAATGAGCAGTTCGGCGGACATATTTGTGCCGGAAACACGCACTTTGTCGTTAGTACTACGGCTGCTTGAATCTGAACCACGTCTTCTGCCCATGTATGGAACCTTGGCGTTTGCCAGTTCTGCTGGCGCAATCTATGCCGGGTCATTGGACGATATTATTACTGAGAATACTGTCCCCGCGCCGGCGACTGCTTACGCGCGTGCGAAACTCGGGCAAGAAGATCAGATTCGCGCATTTGCGTTTGCGAATGATGGGACCACGGCTATCATTTTCAGGCTTTCAACGCTCTACGGTCCGGGGCAAACTGCAGAAAAGAAACAGGGTCTTCTGAGTTATATTGCGCGCAGCATTTTGAGGAATCAGCCAATACAGCTTTACGTGCCGTACGATACGATCCGCGACTACATCGCGGCCGACGATGCCGCCGCCGTAATGGTAACCGCAATCCAAACAGGAAGTGAGAAATCGAGTGTTCTCATCAAGATTGTTGCATCTGAACAACCTGTGACGATTGCCGAGATCGTTTCGATTTTCAAGAGAGTTTCGCGGCGTACGCTGAGAGTTGTTACGAGCGGAAGCAAACTATCTGGCCTCTATTCTCATCGCGTGCAATTTCGATCGATAGCATTACCAGAATTCAACAGGGTGCCAATAAAAAGCCTCCCGGTTGGTATTTTCCAGCTAATGACGGCAGAGCGTGCTGCTTTCGCGGAGGGGCGAACTCGGAGGTAAAGTGAACGTCCTGGTACTCTTCAGTGCATGACTAATGAGCGGCCCGGTGATTTTCCACGATTGGCATTTTTAGTTTTCCTGACGCATTGATATATAAAATGAGTCGGAGGCGGACTTCCTGCTAAGCCTTGGCACGGCTACAGGGGGCAGGTCAGGGGCTCAATTACTTTTGGAACCAAATCATGAATGAAGCGGAGTTTGATAAGTTTGCAAACGAATACTATGCTTTGCATGCGGCCGGCATCACGGCGTCCGGTGAGGGGCCTGAGTATTTCGCTGAATACAAGATAAGGGACATCGCGCTCGAATATGAGCAACATTTCTCACAGGTGGACGTGCCAGTGAAGATTCTCGATTTCGGCGCCGGTATTGGCGGCTCCATACCGTATGTGCAGAAGCATTTTGCCAGCGCACAGCTGACTTGTCTGGACTTATCGAGGCGCAGTTTGGAAATTGCGGAAAAACGGTTTCCATTACTCGCGGAATATGTCCACTTCGATGGAGCGCATATTCCCTTTCCGTCGGAACACTTCGACATAGCTTACGCAATGTGTGTCTTTCATCATATCGACCACGCCGAGCATATTTCGTTACTTAAGGAATTGCGTAGGGTAATCCGGCCCGGTGGCAGCCTATTTATATTTGAACACAATCCCTATAACCCTCTGACCGTTCGTGTTGTCAATAATTGCCCGTTTGACGAGAATGCCCGACTAATCCGCGGAGTCGACATGAAGCGTCAACTGTTGGCTGCAGGATTTTCCCGTCCAAAAATCCGGTACAGGATATTTTTCCCCCGCATTATGCGGGCGCTACGATCATTGGAAAAAGCACTTACTTGGTTACCATTCGGTGGGCAGTACTATGTGCGATCTCGCAAATGAACGGCGGGCACTTTCGTCAATGTGCGAGATTCATCAGCGTCGGCTTTCTGAACACGATAGTCGCTTTATTCGTTATTTATGCAGCAAAATGGTTCATTCATCTAGGTGATGTTGCCGCGAATGTCATTGGCTACGCTGTCGGTTTGTCGATGAGTTTTGTTCTTAATAGCAGCTGGACGTTTGCTTACCGAGGCCCCCTCTCGCCAGCGCTCGCTAAATTCTTGCTGGTAGCTCTGGCGGCCTATGGCATGAATTTACTGACGGTAATGGTGGCGATTCACAATATTGGGCTGAATGATTATATTGCTCAAATATTAGGCATTCCACCCTATACATTGACGTCGTACCTTGCGAGTAAATATCTGGTCTTTCGTGCCAAATCCCGGCCAGAGCACGCCCGTCGTTGGAAACCAGGCATGCCCGATTAAATTAGATGTTTAGTAAACAACGGCTTGGAGCTACCAGTTTTCGGTCCGAAATAGCCTCAAAAACTGCAAAATAATGAAAGGCGAGTGAGCATGAACATTTCTTTTAATAAGTACTTTATGTCCGCTAAGGAGTTCCCGCTTGAACTGGACTGGCGCGCTGCATTGCCGGTTACGGTTCTGCTACTGACACAGGCCGGGCTTTACGTGTGGATGGCTCCGCGCGGATTTGAATTTACCGACGAGTCATACTATTTTCTCAACTATCTGTACTGGCGAGACCTGATTGGAACAATGTCGTTTTTTGGCGTCTATTTTGAATGGCCGTTCAGGATGCTTGGCCAAAGTGTGCCTGCTATTCGTATTTTCAGTCTTCTGTTGCTGCTTGCTAGCAGTGCCTTCTTTACCAAAGAAGCATTGGGTTATGTTTCCCGCCGCGATGGGATGACGAATGAAACGCCTTGGGCATTCATGCTGACCGCCATGGTTGTTTCACTGTTCTACTTCGGATACCTGAGCACGCTCAGGGCACCCTCTTACAACCTTCTCGCGATCTGTTCAATGTTGGTATCTACAGGGCTATTACTGCGTCTGTTGGAGCGAGACGTACAGTTTTTTAATGCGCAGTTGACTTCGTTCTGTTACGGCTTGGTTGTCGGTGCCTGCGGCTTGGGCAAGCCTTCGACAGGAGTGCTGCTGGTATTTTTCCACACAATGTTCTTCGCGTTGGCTAATCGTGATTGGCGGTTGAGGCACCTGCTGGATCTATTTGCCTTTTCCCTGGCTGGTGTAAGCCTGAACTTTGTTGTACTGCAATGGGAACATCCCCAGTGGCAGGGAGAGTTGCGCGAGGGGATGGCATTGCTAGGGATGGACGGCTCCCACGGCCTGCTTGATTTGGCAAATAAATTGCGGTGGGATATGCAGGCAATGGCACCTAAGTTGCTGCTTTTGGTTATTGGCGCAGAATTAGCCGTTGTGCTGCTGGTTCGTTGGCTTAGCCCCTACAGTCGCACCGTTTTGTCGGCAGTGGTGGGTGCGCTGATTTGCGGTTGTGTGCTTGAGTTGATATGGGGGCCCGCACGATGGTGGTTGCCGCTGCTTGGGCTGGCTGCGCTGTTACTCTGGAGCGTCGAAGGCTTTAGCCGCATGCCATTTCGTTTTGCAAAGGGCGACTTGACGGATTTAGCCTTGATGGCCTTGCTGTTTGCATTACCTATTGCATTCTCGTTTGGGACCAACATGCCTGTGTTGGAGCACAGCAAAATGGCGGCGGTGTTTGCTATCACAGCGCTTTTTTTGCGGCTTCAGCGTCTTGCTCGCCTTGGCATTCTCGCCCCCTCCGTACTTGGTGTTTGCTTGGTTGCCCTGTGCATACCGACGCTAGTGATACAGCTAAAAGCGGCACTAGATGTCCAGTATACATATCGCCAACGTAGTGCTCTTGCCGAGCAAACAATACCAGTGCGCCTTGGTGCTGCCGGCAACACGTTGCTTGTCGACGCTTCAACGCGTGAAACACTGCAATCCGTGATTGGAGCCGCTCGCGCAGCCGGCTTCAAGCCCGGCCAGGTAATCCTAGATTTTACCGGCGATGGCTCTGGCCTGATCTACGCGCTTGGCGGGAAGCCACTGGGATCAGCCTGGCTGTCAGGTGGATATCCGGGTAGCCAGGGCATTGCCGCTTGCGTGATCCAACAACTCCCAGTTGAGCCGCTGCGAAATGCCTGGCTGCTTAGCTCGGATAACAATCCTCGTGCAATCAATGGTTGGCAGAGATTGCTGGATGAGCGTCTGGGCCCCGGTGCACATGAGCTGGTAGCGACTGTCCTTATCGGTGCCCCATATCGCTGGAAAAAAAATTCGCCGGATAGCCTGTCCGTTCAGATATGGAAACCGCGAGTCTCCCCAGTATCAGGAAAACCTTAATGACACTAAGCACATCTACTCAGAAGTGTGAGACTATCACTTCCGTAACTGTTCTGATACCAACATTTAACCGGGCGGGTTATATCAGAGAATGCCTGACAAGTATCCTTAGTCAGACCGTTCCGCCGCATCAGGTTATCGTGATTGATGATGGATCTCAGGACGACACTGCAACCATACTGAACGAGTATAAGAATAGCATCACGATTCTCAGGCAACCAAACGGTGGCAAGGCTTCTGCAGTCAATTTTGGCCTAAAGCATGCGTCTGGTGAATACGTCTGGATTTTCGATGATGATGATGTTGCATTGCCTGATTCGATCGAAAAACGTTTGGCGGTATTTGATGCCCGGCCTGAATTGGGGTTCGTGATCAGCGGGCACTACCACGGACAGGATGGGGCGGATGGCAGTATAGTGCGTGGGAGGTTGTACGAAGTCCCATGCCATCCCGAACAGGAAATATTTCCGCGTTTGATGGACGGATACTATTTTACGCTGCAAAGTATTTTGGTTAAAACATCTTGCTATCAAGATATTGGCGGGTTAGACGAGGCGTTGCTGCGTTCGCAGGACTACGACATAATGATCAGGCTCGCTCAACGTTACCCCTGTGCGGTATTAAGTGAACCGACTTATATCATTCGTCAACACACGGGTGAGCGAGGCCCTGCAAGTATTCGTCACTCGGGTTTTTCACGAGAAAACATCTGGCTTGAATATGATCGGCTAATAGGACACAAAATCCGCGCCAATGTCGAGCTTGAGGAGTTCCTGCCAAGAAAGGTGGGCAGTGCTGTAAATGGAGAGTTTGACAGGCGAAGTGCTTTGCTTTGGAGGATGTCAGTGATGGCCAGCAAAGGCATGATCGGCGAGATGTTGGACGATTTGGTGATGGCGTGCGGTAATGGGGTGGAGGGTGTAAACGGTCTGAGTTATGTTCAGCGCAAAATTTGCAGCGGAAGCATATTTCATATTTATTTTTTAATGGAGCTTCAGAAAAACCCAAAGCAATTACTTGACAGGTTGCATAAGATTGGAAGACTTAAGGCTGGCCGCGATGCCATCATCGGGTTTGCTCGTGGATTTTTCTGGATGGCAAGAAAGGGCGACGCGGGTGCGAAGTTACGGCTAACCCGACTATTGATGGGTTGTCGACTATTATTGGCTGCTCGTCCATTCTTTAGAAATAGCGCTTCAAAGTGAACGGTATTCTTGATCAAGCGAGGCTGGCAATTGAAAACCATATGAGCACACAATTCGCAACTGCTCCACTTATCTTCGGACCTTTTCCCCTGATAACGGTGATCGTGCCAGCTTACAACTGTGCAACCTATCTGCCAGAGGCGCTGGACAGCATTCTTTCCCAGCAATATCCGAATCTGGAAATCATCGTTGTGGACGATGGCTCTGTCGATGGCTGCGCTGAAATTGCCGATGATTATGGTCCTCCTGTAAGGGTCATTCGCCAGCAGAATCAGGGACCGGCCGCTGCACGTAACCGGGCGGCGAGAGAGGCTAAAGGGGAATACCTTGCCTTTCTGGACGGGGACGATCTCTGGCTCCCGGGCAAGCTCAAGGATCAGATGACACATTTGTTAGCTCATCGGGATATTGGAATTGTTTATGGTGGTTTTTGTCGCTGGTATGCCGACAAAAACGGCACATACCCTTCGGTATTGAGTGTTCATACGGTCGAAAATAGCGATGGACTGGACTTAAAACTATCGGGTTGGATTTACCACCATTTGCTCATTGATAATTATATTCACATCATCACAGCGATCGTTTCGCGCAGCTTGTTTGAAATCTTGGGTGGTTTTGATGAGTCGCTGCGGATTGGTGAGGATTACGACTTCTGGCTGCGGGCAACGCAACTTGTACAGGCACATAAACTGGCAAGAGATGTCGCGCTTTACCGTGTAAATCCTGCCAGCACGACACATATCCCCCGCACAGTCAATTATGAGCAGGTGGTGGTGCTCCGCGCGGCAACAAAATATGGGCTTAGCTCCCCTGACGGTGCGGCGATTTCTCAGGCTGAATTTAATAACCGCCTGTCCGGCTTTGCTTTTGGTCACGGTTTCCTCCATTTTTGGCATGGCTCTCCATGCGTGGCTCTTGATTCTTTCAGGGAGGCGATAAAATTCAGGGGGAAACGATTGAAAACGATCATGTATTTCTTTTTATCATACCTGCGATGCAAGCTGTCTCGCTTCATACACAGTTACAACAAAGGGTAGTCCAGTGAAATTGTCAGTGGCAATGTGTACTTACAACGGCGAGCGATTTGTCATTGAGCAATTACGCTCCATTCTTGAGCAATCCAAAAAAGTAAACGAGATCATTATCTCCGACGATGGCTCGTCTGACGCTACGCTCGATCTGGTGCGACATGTGTTTGCAGATTTTGCCGGGAAAGTTCCAGAATTGAAAATACTCACAGGTGAAAGATTGGGGATCGTTCATAATTTTTCTCGCGCAGTCAGTGCCTGCACAGGCGATATCATTTTTCTGTGTGATCAGGATGATGTCTGGCTCCCGAACAAGGTCGAAGTAATCATTTCAGTCTTTGAAAGTCAGCCTGATGCGTTGCTGGTTTGCAGCGACGCGCGTCTGGTGGATGCTGAACTGCACGATCTTGGTAAATCGCAATTTCAGATGGTCAGGATGAGCGATGGTTTGCGTCGGTCATTGGAAGGGGAAAATGGGTTTGAAATGCTGTTGTGCCGCAATGTCGTGACGGGTGCTACGGTCGCGTTTCGCCGTAAACTTCTCGATCTTGCTTTACCCTTCTTGGATGAATGGCTGCACGATGGTTGGTTGGCAATTATGGCCGCGGCACAGGGTGGGTTGCGCGTAATCAACACACCGCTGGTGCTGTACCGTCAGCATGGGGGAAACCAATGCGGCATGAAGCCTGAAACTTTTGCGAATCAACTGGCCCAGGCCTTGAGTCGTACACGTGAAACGTCGGGCTGCGAACGCATACGCCAGTTGATCGATCGGATCAGCATGGCGACAGGGAGCTTGAATGATCGCAGGATGAAACATTTGCGGTCGGCGCTGGCTTTTGAGAAACAGCGTCAACAGTTGCCCAGTTCACGTGCGGAACGGTTTTTTTTTATTGGATTCATGGCAGTTAAATACTGGCGCTACGCGGACGGGATGAGATCAGGAGCCAAAGATTTTCTCGCACGTTAAGCTATTGTGATCCCGGCAGAGGAGGCTCAACGGCTAGATAAATTTTTTCGTGAATTTTTTGCATTGATCACTTTGTATGTTTTTACCTGTGGCGCTGCATCGGGATTCTTTCCCGCCTGATAATGCTCAACCCAGCGGCGAGCGACCACCACCAGCACCATGATATCGTAGGGAAGATCGAAGTAAGCCAGGCTCAGGAACGCGCCGCCCACGGCATAACCTAGCAGGCTCACCTGACACATTCCGCCCAGCATCGCAGCCCATTCTGTTTCGGCGTTTCCCTTTGCATTTTTACGAAGCCAATTGGCAGAACGCCAGGTCAGTGCCCCGATGGTTAAAAATAATGCTAGTCCCACGAAACCATGTTCACCCAATACCGAAAAATAGATGCTGTGCGCAACGTGCAGATCTTGAGGATTTGGCGCGTACATGGCGAAAGTGGCTTGATTGTAGATATCGAACCCACCGCCGAAAAAATTATGGCAGGCAATATTCCAGTTCATCCACCAGGCATTAATGCGCCCCATGGCCGATCCATCCTGCTGGTAATTATCGATGGTATTCATACGTTCATGCCATGCTCCGGGCATGAACGACATGAGAAGAATGCCGCCGATGACCATCAGTGTTCCGAATTGCAGTTTTTGCCGGCCACGCAGCCAGAGCAGGGCAGTCATAGCAGCAAGTGCTACGAAAGCACCTCGTGACTGGCTGCCTATAGAAGCGATCGCTGTGAGCGCCATCGCCGCCAGTAAGGCATGGCGCTGCCAGATTTTTTTCGTCTGATCACGTAAAAAATATATGAGCGGGATACCCATAATTAAGGCGAGCGCTACTTCATTATTGCCCCCGATAAAGCTTCCCTCCGGACCCCAGACACGATAACTTCCACCTGTTGCCAACGTGAAAATTCCCCCCTTTACGCCAAAAAATCCAAGTGATAAAACAAGCACCCATACCAGTGCAGTTATGTGCGTTTTGCTGTGAAGAACGAATAGGGTCACAAAGATCATCAAATTGATTTTGAGCACCTTTATCAGCATATCTGTGCTCCCGTCGGGGAAAAACGAGAAAGGGTAGCCTATGCAAATCCACAATACGAAGAGTAACAGCGCGACTGAAGGCGGGGGGAGAGAGAAGTTCCTTTTATCTTTTGTCAGAAGCAGCCCTGCCAGTGTTGCGCCGGCAGCGATGGCCGCAAATGGTAAAGTGGCATCCCAAGTATAGAGCTGGGGATTCATGATGCTGATCCATGTCCACATCAGCACACCGACGTAGGGGTGAGCCAGCGCCCATGCCGAACCAACAGCCACTATCAGTATCAGAAATCCTTGTCGCATTGCTTATCGTCTCCGTCTGTTTAATTGACATTTCATTCCGTTTTGAACCAGCGCACGCGCGATGGAAGTTGGGTGTTTGCCAGCATTCCGCTACTCAACCTTTTCGCTAAATATCGCTCCTGGCGCAAGCCCCTGTCCTTGACTTGATAGAGTCGCCCTTTATCCACTTGTGGCTGTCCAAGTGCCTCGCCCTGTGCCAGCCGTCTCAGCGCTTCGGCGTATATTTCCGAACTACCTTGTACGCTGCGCCAGAAAAGTGTCAACTCATCATCGCCCTTACGCACTTCCGGGCAGACGTGAGCAATAAGTCTGCCGGTGTCTATGCCTCGATCGATGAAATGCAGCGTACAACCGATTTTTTCCGGCTCGCCATTATATAGAGCCCAAAATGTACAGTCTGCACCGCGGTATTCAGGAGAGAGTCCGCCATGCAAATTTATGATGCCGATTCGCCCCATGTCGAGCAACGAGCCACGGATAAGCGAAGTACCAAACACCGCAATCACATCCGGCTGTAACGTGCGCGCCAGTTTGATGACATCGGGATGGTTGATGTGCGGTACTTTGATGAGTAAATCTGATCGCTCCAGATGGGGTGACGTTTCACCAAAGAAGAACTTTCCTTCGCCACCCCAGATATAGCGTCTGCGATCACGCAACCAACGCCATATCTTGCGCCACACAATATTCGGGTGAAGAAATTGCAGTACTTTTTTTGCCGTCCAATGGCTGCCTGCCTCCTGAATGATGGCAAGCACATTCATTTCACGGGATAACCGGTTGACCACATAAAGATGCCGCGGTGAGCGGCCGCACAACACCATGATGGATAAATCAGCCATGATACTGTCCTCCCGGTTTGACCAGACGGGTGGCAACAGGTGGAATGATCTCATCCGTCATATCCATTATCAACGCATCGGCAAAGAATTTTGCCGCCCAGTTGGGATATTCGAAGCGCGAATAAGCTCCCCAAATTGGACAAGATCCGGCAATGCCGCCTTTAACGGCATCGTCCTCATCATCAAGCCGCTGGGTACGCTTTAGAAATTCAATTGCACGAAGTGCATGTTCGCGCAGTTCGGGTGCATCAGCCTCTTGCGCCAGACGCATCCAGTTGATACTCATCTGGGCTATGCCGGTCAGGCAGCTGTAGCTTGCACGCGGCTCCCAGTTGTCAGCATAGGTTCCTGCCAGATCGCCATCAGTATGCTGGACATGTGCCATGCATCGCGCGGCGCTAAGCGCAGCCGACAGGTAACGATCTTCCTCAAGTAACACACCACATTCCAGCAAACCTCGAATCGCATAGGCGATTGTGTGAGTGAACGGGAGCTTTTCTTGGGTAAAGGCATTATTAGCAAACCAGCCAGATTGTGTTTGCCGGGTCAATGCCCATTCAAGGTTACGTCGTGCGGCGCGCAACAGTGTTGGTTCATTTGCAAGCAGGCCGGTAGCGGCGAGCGCCCAGGTGCCCCGAGTGTTGTATACATGCGGTATGCCGTTGTGTTCAAATTTTCGCCAAGACCCGTCATCATCCTGCTGTTGAACCAGCCATTTCCCCGCTTGGACTGCTGATGCTAAACATTCATTGCGGCCTAATTGTAAGTAACCAGCAAGCATGCCGTGCATGATCTGACCGGTATTGAAAATGACGGGTTGGCTGCCAGTTTCACCGAAGTGCCCTGGAAAAGCACCGTCTTGCTGCTGAAGTGAACGTTCCCAATCAATCATACGCTGTGCTCGCAGTATCAGTTCCGGCCGATCAAGAATTTTCGCGGCAGCTAAAAAAGTCTCAATGATGTAACCCGTTGTTTCGGGATAACTCGGCAGCCAGCCATCTGCAAAACTCCAGCCCGCAGCAATGCCCGCATCCGGTAGATCCTTGCGCACATCCTGTGCGCGACATAGCCAATCGATGGCCCCCGCAAGATGCATATGGTGCGATTGTGGCTTGTTCGAGGCTGGTTGCAGCAGATCGTTCACGATGAGGCGAAGGTGACGTGGACGCCATGGTTTATAGCGGAATGGCAAGCTTAGCAGCATCACAATATTCATTCAGTCCTCCGACTGTTGGTTATGCTATTTGAACTGGCGATACCCAGGCTGCCAGCGAGGCGCACATGACTGACAACATAACGCTGCTTGCCGGACGCCTCCGCTGCAATGTTGTCTACGAGTCGAATGAGGATGTTCATATCTTCTCCCATTCTTTTTTTTAGACCCGCTTCGATTGTTCTTAATGCCACATCGCGCCAGTTCATGTTTGGTACCACCAATACTTCCAGGGAGCGCAGTTCGTGCTGAATCAATTTGAATTCGGCAACACCTTCCACAGCTCGCAGCACATAAATACCCGCTAGGGCATGCATGATAGTGCCATCGCTTTTTACCAGGAAATCAGTGCTACGCCCCACTACTTCGGAGATAATATGCAGACCCTGACCATTTTGGCATGACTCTTCGCTCATCCTCACCATGTCGCCGGTACGATAACGAATAAAGGGCTGAGCGTCAGAGCATAACCCGCTCATGACAGCCTCGCCCATCTCTCCCGATTTGACTGGTTTCCCTTGATTGTCAAGTACTTCCATGAAAATGCTTTCGCTTAGCAGCAGCATTTGGCCATGCGGTGCTTCATGTGCTGTAAAACCGATGTCGCGGCTGCCAAATTCATTGGCTACCGGCACACCAAATACCTCCTGAATCAGCGACCTCTGGTGGGGGAAGAGCGGCTCGCCCGTAGTACATACCACGCGTAGCTTAGGCAAACTGAAGCGCGCATTACGTTCCTTCGCATGCATCGCCAGCAATGCTAGCGAACTGGCGTAGCCATAGATAGAACGGGGCTGCCAGGATTGGATAGTTTTTACGTAAATATCCATCTGAGATGGTGACATATTGAAGGCGTTTAGCACCAGCTGATTTACCAGTCGGTCACGCAATGTTTTGATGCGATCGGTTTTATTGAGCTCGACCGGTGCACCCCATAAATATACTTCCCTTTCACCCGGCTCAACGCCCCACCAGCGACGAGCCCGCATTCTGCCTGCCGCATCGGACGCTTGCCGCTGCCTGCCATAATAAAAAGTCAACGGACTGCCACTCGATCCGCCTGTGTTGTAGCGAAAAGCCCCGCCGGGCACATCATGCCAAACCAACCGATCGCGATTGGCCGACGCATCCGCTTTGTTCATAGTGGGCAACTTATGGTAATCAGAAATCGTTAACGGATACGAAAGTTCGAGTCCTGCTGCCTGAATGCGCTCCGCGTGCCAAGGGCAATGCTGCATTGCCACACTAAGTAAGTTTTGCAGTTTTTGCAATTGTAGCTGCTCAATTTCTTGACGCGATAGCCATTGTGAACGCTCTAATTCACGCAAATAAGTAAACGTCGGTCGACGCAGCAGTTGCTCCTGAAAACGGTAGATAGAGCCGCCGAGCAGTGAATTAATTGCGGCATACTTCATTTTTTTTCTGTAACGGTGTATACCGTTGCAGCACCGTATAATTGCTCTGGCCAAGCCGCACACCAGCACAGTGATCTGCGCAGTTGCGGGCACATCGTAAGCACGATGTGTTTCCTGAGACGTTCATGTGGCGGAAGCAACGTATCTGCGATGAATCTGATATTAAACCCCATCTTTAACCTCTCGCTTATGCGTTATTTTTTGCATATCTGACGAAAAAAATTCCGGTATTAACTCTCGATAGAGATCAAGATACTTGCGGGCCGTATGATCGATACCATACTGTTCCAGGACATGCTTACGCGCAGCATTACCTAGTTTGGCGCGCAGCGCGGGTGTCTCAATCAAGCTGATCATGGCGCTGCTCAGTGCATTGCGGTCGCCAGGTTGTACAAAAATTGCATGTTCGTTGCCGGATAAAACGGAAGGAATGCCGCCAACAGGTGTAACGATGAGCGGTAATCCTGCCGCCGCCGCTTCAAGCATCGAGATTGGCACGCCTTCTGCGTAGGAGGGAAGCACAAAAATATCGGCGTTACGCAGCCAGTTAAACTTGGCTGTACCGACTGCGGGGCCTGTGAGTTCGACGCGATCTTCCAGCCCTTCGCGTGCGAGGTATGCTCGCAGTGCGCAGGCAATACCCGGATCTTCCTCGCCGCCTACCAGAACCAGACGCGCAAAAAACGGCAATTTTTTGGCACAGGCAACCAGATCCCAGATTCCCTTGCGCTGACACAAGTTTCCTAAAAACAATACGATGATTTCACCCGCTGTCTTGTTTGTCTTGATGAACGGTGGCAGGGCAACACCATTTTCAATCACAGTAAGTTGGGCACCCGGCAAGCGCGACTCAAGCTTGTGTTGCCACTCGATAGACAGCACGACTACCCGCGCCGCGCGCCGCGCAATGAATTGTGCAAGGTATCGTGTAATTGGCGACAGTCCGTCGAGAAAAGTATCGAAGCGCGCGCCATGGACGTGCAGAACCACGGGTACGCCACGTAATCTTGCCAGCAGCAAATATGAGCCATCCAGAAAATAGCTCAGTCCGCTACAGGTATGGATATGAGCCAAACTATGGCCTATCGGATTCAGTGCACGCCACCATGCATGCCACGACGTGAAACGCGCTGCCACGGCTCTTGCCAGTGAGCGACCTTCTGGTGTGCGCTTTCCGGTATTGAACAATATTAATTCAACCTCACACGCCAGACTGGAATGCGCTATGTCGTCGATCACGCTGGACATGCCGCCTATCATGGGTGGCGTGGGGCCTGCCATCACAACGCGCATCATAGTTGGGGGCCTTTCCGCAATCGCATCAAATCGCCATAGACTATCTGATAGCGCGCTACGCTGGTCTTCCAGTTGCGCTCAGTCTCAACGAAGCGGCGACCAGCTTGTTTCAGTGTGGGCCATCGCGCTGTTGATTGCAGTAATCCCAGCACTTTATCTGCCAGAGACTGTGGATTTCCGGCGTTGAACAGCACGCCCATTTCTCCGTCCCGAATCAGTTCTTTATGTCCGCCTACATCGGATGCGACGAATAAACGCCCTTGTGCCATCGCTTCCAGCGGTTTTAACGGCGTGACCAGATCGGTGAGGCGCATTGAGTGTCGCGGATAAACCAGCACATCGATCAGGTCGTAATAACGGTTCACGTCGTTGTGCGGCACACGACCGCTGAATATCACTCTGTCAACAATACCAAGCTTGCTAGCTAGCTGCTTGAGTGCTTTTTCATGCGGTCCGCCGCCTACCAGTAAAACGCGCACATCCGGCGCATGATCGAGTATGCGCGGTAAGGCCCTCAGCAGTAGATCCAGCCCTTCATAGGCATAGAAAGAACCGATAAAACCCAGCACGCGCGCGCCAGTCAGTCCGAGTTGTACTTTCAATCTTTCATCCGCTGCGCCGCCTGTGGAAAACTTCTCGATATCAACCGCATTGGGAATCACGGTGACTTTAGACGAAGGAATGCCACGCGCAACGATATCGCCGCGTAGACCTTCGCAGATCGTGGTGACTGCATCAGCATGTTTGAAAGCATAAGTTTCCATCGCACGGGTCAGGCAATAACGCAAGCTGCCTTGTTTGCTGGTGCCGTGATCTGCCGCCGCGTCTTCCCAGAAGGCGCGCACTTCGTATACGACCGGAATGCCAAAATCACGACCTGCTCGGAGCGTCGGCAACGCGTTAAGTACCGGGGAATGCACATGCAGAATATCGGGCTTTACAATGGCAATCACCTCGCACAAGCGACGCGCAAGACTTTGCATAACCGCAAATTGCTTGAGTACCGGCATGCGGCTCAACATACCAGAATGTTTGGATGTGCGATAAAAATGCAGGTCGTCTGCCTGTTCTTCCAGCACGTTACAATTGACCTGTTTCTCGCTGGTGAGATGAAAGGTTTCCCAGCCAAGCGCGCGTTGCTCGCGCAGAATCGCAGCGGTTCGAAATGTGTATCCGCTGTGCAGCGGAATCGAATGGTCGAGTATATGCAGGATGCGCATATCAGCGGATATCCGGTTCATTCATGACGTTGCCCAAAAAGGCATCAAACATGAGCAGTGACCAGAGCGGTGCACTGTAGTCTCGCCTTCCGGCTTCGTGTTCCTCAACAAGGTGCGTGAGAAAATCGCGATTGAAAATCCCGCTGTAAGCCAGGCGGTTGCCAAGTACAGATTTTTTTACTCGATCCCGTAATGGGCCGCGAAACCAGCTTGCAAGAGGTACGGCAAAGCCCATCTTTGGACGATAGAGGATGTCCTCGGGAAGGTGAGGTGCGAGCGCTTTCTTGAAAATGTACTTTCCTTCGCCGCTGCGCAATTTGTAATCCGAGGGTAGGCCGGAAGTCCATTCTACAAACTGGTGATCGAGCAGCGGCACGCGCACTTCCAGCGCATGCGCCATGCTTGCCCTGTCCACTTTGGTGAGGATGTCGCCTGGCAGGTAGGTCTTCATATCGAGGTATTGCACCAGGGATAGCGGATCATTGGTAGGCGACTGCGCGGCATGGTTTTTCAAAACTTCAACAGCCTTGTAGCCTTGCAGTTCACGCTGGAAAGACGTGCTGAAAAGGCGCGCGCGCAGCTTGTCGTCCATGACAGAGACACTGTGGAAATAGCCTTCTACGGAGTCGCGCGCAAGCGCTTCGAAAGTAGTTTTTGCACGAAAAATCTTAGGCGCAAAGTCAGCTTTTGGATATATTGTTCCGAGTAATCCGAAAAGCGGACGACGGATTCCTAATGGCAGCAGGGACCTCATTTTTTCCTCATGCATATGGGTGCGATAGCGACGGTAGCCCGCAAAATTTTCGTCCCCGCCATCGCCGGAAAGTGCAACGGTGACGCTTTTTTTCGCCAATTCACATACACGGTAAGTAGGTAGTGCCGAGCTGTCGGCATAGGGTTCATCATAAAGCGTGGCGAGGCGATCAATTAGCGCGAAATCATCAGTGTTCACCTGTCCCGTGTTGTGTCTGGTGTGGTAGCGACTAGCTATCCTGGCGGCATATTCGGCCTCGTTGAATTTCGGATTAGTAAATCCGATCGAACAGGTATTGACTGGGTCTGGCGAGAGTTCGGCCATCATGGCGACTACAGCACCGGAATCGACACCGCCGGACAGAAATGCACCTAGCGGGACTTCGGCTACCAGGCGGATTTTTACGGCTTCCCTGACCCGCCGGATCAGTTCTTCACCGGCGTCTTGCTCGGAAATCTGCCCCACAGGATTGAAAGGGATATCCCAGTATTTTTTTGGTGCGGGAAAAGGTTTGCCATGGGTCAGTGTGAGACTATAGCCAGGAGAGAGTTTTCGGGCGTCGTTGAAAATGGTTCGGGGTTCAGGAATATAGCCATAGGCAAAGTATTCTTCGATAGCGCAACTGTCCATTTTGCGGGGAAAATCAGGATAAGCAAGCAAAGCTTTGAGTTCGGAACCAAACAGGAAAATGCCATTTGGCAGCAGGCCGTAATATAGCGGCTTGATACCTAGCCGATCGCGCGCGAGAAACAGGGTGTTTTTATTGCAATCCCACAGGGCGAAGGCAAACATGCCACGGAAACGGTGCACACATGCTTCCCCCCATTCTTCCCAGGCATGCACGATGACTTCGGTGTCGCAGTGGGTGCGGAAAGTATGGCCGAGTGATACAAGTTCAGGCATCAGGTCGACAAAATTGTAAATCTCGCCATTGAATACGACAACCACGCTGCCGTCCTCGTTGAAAAGCGGTTGCTGCCCGGATGACAGGTCGATGATGGAAAGTCTGCGATGTCCGAATCCTAAGCCAGCTTCGACATGTATTCCGCCTTCATCCGGTCCGCGGTGAAGCTGGGACGCGTTCATGAGCGAAAGCACATTCCTGTCGATCTCAGCTTTTCCCCTGGTGTCAAAGATGCCTGTTATTCCGCACATAGCTCAGTTCCCCGTCATTTTGGTCATCTGATGACCATGGTCATAGACTTGCAAATAGGCACGTACCATGGCGTCCATGCTGAAGTGCTTTACTGCGCTTTTTCTTGCGGTTTTACCGTGACGTATGATCAGAGGACGATAATCAAGATAGCTTAACATGCAGCGCACCATGGCTTCCGGGTCCGCTGGCGGTACCAGCATGCCGGTTTTATCGCTCATGACCAGCTCCTCATTACCACCTACTTGCGTGGCAATCACAGGCAGTCCGCTTGCCATGGCTTCCAGTATGGTATTTGAGATGCCTTCAGATAGAGACGGCAGGACAAAAATATCCATCTGGCGCATGATCCCGGCTATGTCGTCGCGAGCACCCGGTAGCCAGGCGATATCAGCGCATTGGGCAGCTTCCAGCAGTGCTGCGGCCTGATTTTTGAGTGAGCCATCTCCTATGAGGATGAGGCGCACCGTTTTACGCAGCTCCGGTCTGATTTCAAGCAGGCGGATAAAAGCGCGCACCAGGTTGGTTTGATCTTTGACGGGTTGCATTCTTCCTACCGTGCCGAAAACGATTAAACCTGATTTTGAGAAAGGCAGGGCGTTGTTTTTTTCAGCGGAAGGGTGAAATTTTTCTGTATCAACGCCGTTGTAAATTTGTGTGAGCTTGTTTTTTGGAACGCCGACCTTTAAATGCATATAAGATTCAAGATCGCGTGACAGGGCAATGGCGTGGTTGACAACGGGCATGAGTGAGCGTCGCAACAGACGATGCTTGCGGTTATTACCGTCGATATCATCAAACTCCCTGCCGTGTTCGCTGTGTATGCGTACCCTGACACCTGCCAAAATAGCAGGAATAACCGCTTCCAGCGTGGCCAGATTACGCGTATGCACGATATCGGGTTTTAGCACTGTGAATTGTTGCCACAGGCGGTAATAGAGATGGAAATCGTTTCCTTCCCGCTTTTTAAGATCGATGATCTCGACATCCTTGCGATAAATTCTGTCCCGAAAATCCGAATAGCCTTTCAGGCACAGGATGACATGCCGGTAACGATCTTCAGGGATATGGTTAATCAGGTTGACCAGACCGTTTTCCAGTCCGCCGATATCCAGACGGTAAATGACATGAGCGATCAGCGGGGGGTTATTTGCCATGATTTTTAGCTACTTTCGCAACCTGACTCAGGGTAAGTTTTATCTGTGGCAGCATCTGTTGCAAAAAATTACGCATCAAATTTTCTGCCGCGCTGGCATCGTCCTGGAGCGGGGTTGCAAGAATAATCACTGCAGCATCATCTCGCCCATCTAGCAGCCTGGACTTGGCTTCCAATGCCTTGGCGATATAAGGACTGATTATCCAATGATTGTCCATCCAGTACCATTGCCAGACCAGGAGTCGCATTTCAGGAGAGTGCAAATGCGCTTCAATCAGTGGTACCCGCTCATTACCGATGAGTACAGTCTTCTGAGCATCTCCTACATTGCCCCAGAATTTGTCATTGCTTGTCACCAGTTTATTTTCAGAGGAAATAAGTTCAAATCCACGTGTCTGGCCATGGTAATAGGCTGCATACAGGGAAACAGCCTTGCCTTCTTTGATGTAGTTTTGGGTAAACTGGATCCTGCTGCCGAGATAGTGTGGAGTCCAGTTGGATAAGGGATGAGGGTCTGGTTGCCATTGACCACCAGCTGGCGGCGGAATGAAAGACAAATCGGCGGGAGCGTTCAATAATTTGTCCAAATGCATGGCGTAAAGAGGCGGGGACAGTGTCAGAATAATTACTACAGACAGCGGAAAAATAAAACTGCAGGTAGTTATTGGCTGTAGTATTGGCCTGCTTATTTTATGCGCGACGGGAAGACTGTATTTATTTTCGCGAAACATGGACCCGATCCAGAACAAAAATAGCATCACGATGCCGAAAAATATCCAGCCGTAAATAAGATGGTCGATGCCAACAGCCAGGCGCATATCACTCAGGTTTCCGATCATCACGATCATATAAGCGCGAAGCCCGTTCGCCAAGACGGGGGTTATCGCGGAAGCCAAGATAAAGATTAGTCTTCTTGACATATTCCGGTAGCTAAAATATGCATAAAGTACGCCTAGCGTCAGGGACGAGACGAAATAACGCAGTCCGCTGCAGGCTTCAACTACCGACCAGCTGCCATTTGGCAGGCTAAAAAACGTACCTTCACGATAAATCGGAACCCCGGTAAGTTGCAGTGCTGCGACAGTAAAATCCGCAGTGAAGTTCATCATGGCAGGGATCAGAGCTTCACCAAATGGAACGGCAAGAAGCAGGAAAAACAGCGGAAAGGTGATCCGGCGAAATACATCGTTACCCAGCAGCATCCAGACGGATGCGATAAGCATGCCGATAACACTGTATTGCTGCACGACCATGGCGCCAGCCTGATGACCCAGTTGCCAGATAATTCCACTGAGGAGTAAGGCGATCATTCCCCGGAAAGCGGGTCTGGGATAAACTTCAGCCAAGGATGCACGTTCTCGCCAGACCAGCCAGAGGCTGATGGGGAAAATCAGAAATCCGTGAGTATAGGTTTCATTGTTCAACCATGTTTGTATCGTGAAACGGACGATTTCATGATAGCTGGCGAGTATGGTTAGTACAGCTACGAACACAACAATTAAGGCTGAGCGCCAGTGGACGGGTACGTTGAAGCTGGCGACAGTCTTCATGTTGCTTCCTCTTGATGTCTTTGCGGCTTAACTTCCAAAAAGTCATCAATTTTTGCAAGATTTCGCGTCCAGTCATATTGATCCAGTATTACGTCGCGTCCAGTCTTATTCCGGGTAAATTTTGATTCAAGCTGGCTGAGAATCTGTCTTGAGATTTCTTCTGCGCTATGCCCGATGAAACAGCCCGTTTCCCTATCTGCCGTTATGCCTTCCATGGCCTGCGGCGTTGCAATGACGGGTTTTTCCATTGACATGGCTTCGAGCACCTTGTTCTGTATGCCTCTTGCAATTCTGAGCGGCGCAACAGCCATGTGCGCGCAGGCAAGATAGGGGCGTATGTCAGCTACGCGTCCGGTCACATGAATGCCCTGCAGGGATGACAGTTTAATGACAGATTTTACCGGATTAGAGCCTACGATATAGAAACAGGCATGCGGTTTTTTTGCCAAAACTTGCGGAAATATATCGCGGGCAAACCACTCCACGGCATCAATATTGGGCCAGTAATCCATGGCGCCGGTGAATACCAGTACCGTTTCCTCCTGTCCGTAGGGATTGTCATAAGCTATATCCGGGGAAAAGTATTCCGCATCGACGCCGTTGCAGTAGACATGAATCCGGCTCTTGGTGAGTGGCGCAAGCTGATTGAAATGAGCCGCTTCTTTGGGAGAGACAAAAAATGAAGCGTCGAAATCACCGGCAATTTTTCGTTCATAATTGAGCAGTAGTCTGCCTTCTCGGCGGTAAAGTGCATTTAGCGGCCAGCGCTTCGATTGCGCATATTGAGTCCACTTGTCGGAGTCGATATCCACGAAGTCCATGATCCGTTTCACGTGAGCGAAATGTTCGACATATTGAGCCATGGCTGAAGAGAAAACGACGATGCTGTCGAAATTGCGATGCGCTACGGCCGAGTTGACCCAGGATTGCAATTGTGCATTTCTGTAATAGGGCAGAGTCAGCGCTTCACCTGAGAATAAGCCGGATAAGCTGCGCAATCTGGAGATGCGCGGATTCATCGGTAGCAGGCAGCATTCCTTGCATAAGGTCTGCAAAAAATTCACGTACTGCCAGTCATCTTCATTGTCGATGAAAGTGCCAAGATAGATATTGTATCGGGTGCGGAGGTGCTGGAGCAGGTGGAATGACCTGATCTTGTCGCCCTTGTTTGGCGGGTAGGGTATGCGATGTGTGAGATAGAGCAAATTATTGATCATCGTGTTTACCCGAGATTTTTAACGATGTGAGGGCCGATAAAATTCGCAACAGGCATGGGAAGCCTGCGCCAAGCCTTGATGAATATCTGGTATTTTGGGTTTAGTGGGCTCTGCTCAGGTATCTGTTTTGCACGGTGAAGTTGATATTCATAGTGCAAGGGGCTAGGTTCGAATCCCCAATTTTTCTTGAAATCGAATGATCCGGTGCCGCATTTACTGCGCCCGTAATCGAACACTGTGCAGCCACGTTCGCATGCGCGCCGCATCAGTTCCCAGTACTTGAAGTCATTTGCTGCTAAGCTTCTTGCCTTGATCGTATCGCCGGCATAATAGGGAAGCACTTCATTTTTGAAATAAAAAGACAACACACTACTGACGACTTCCCCGTCAAGGGTAACGGAAAGTACCTCGCAATCCCTGCCAAAAATCTGTTTGAGCAGGGTGAAATAGCTTTTTGGCAGAGCCGGTGTTCCATGACGAAGCATGTTGTCAGAAAATACCGTATAGAACCTGTCGATAGTATCGTCCAGAGAACTTGCAAGGCCATGCTTAATACCGCGGCGCACCATGGCTCGCTGTTTGTGCGGAATATTTTTCATGTTCTGTTCTACATTCTTGTCGATAGGCTTGCGAAAGGTGACGTAAATGTCTTTCGTTGGCCAGTCAGCGTGACGGGCTCGCAGATTTCGATATTCCAGGTAATCAACATTTAAGTCAGACGCAAGTTTTTGTGCAGCATGATCCAGCAATTCACGCGCGGCTTCCGTCTCGGCAGCAATCCCGCCATATACGCAAAAAGGCAGTGAAGACAGCGAGTGGCCGAACAAGAAATGCCGGATTTGTGCGAGCGGCAGAATGCCTGCAATTTTTCCGTTCGCCTCAGCCAGAAAAAAATAGGTGCGATGACCGAAAGCGCGCTCGATGATTTCTTTCCATTCAAAGCGGTGAAAAAAAGTGGCCTCACGGCAGTTTTCAACAAAAGCATTCCAGTTTGCCGCATCAGTTGGCCGCATTGCTCTTACGCTAAGTTCTGTCATGATTTTGGCCCGAGAAAAATATTGTCCATTCTGTCCCAATGAAAATCGGCCAGCAGTGCGGCGATTTTCACTTCCATTTGCGACAGGTTGATGTAATGACGAAAACGGGTCTTGAGACCAATGCCCGGTTGACGAGGCTGACCCGGATCGAGTTCCCATGGATGAAAATAAAAAATGCAGGACTCTCCATCTACCGCATTGACTCTGCGCATCAGCCAGCGCGATAAAGGATAGGGCATTAGTCTGAAATAACCACCACCCGCAGCAGGGAAATTGCGACCGAAAAAGAGCGTTGTAGTCGCAGGAATCTCAAGAATACCCTCTGTTCCTGAAGGTCTGAATCCAAAACGGGGTGCCTCCGGCATGCCATAATGATCGTGCCGGATCGGATAGATGCTGGAGCTGTACTCATAACCTTCATCCTGCAGCACATCCAGCGCCCAAAGATTTTCCGCGCCGATTGAGAAACTGGGTGCCCGATAGCCACTGATTTTTTGGCCGCTGATATCCTCAAGCAGCATTTTGCTGCTGCCGACGTCCTCCTTGAATTCACACGCCGTCTGTTCATTTGCTCTGTGGTGGTGGTAACCATGACTTGCAAGCTCATGTCCGTTGTCGGTAATCTGCCGCACCATGGCCGGATAGCGCTCGGCAATCCAGCCCAGCGTGAAGAAGGTGGCTTTAACCTTATGCTCGCTGAGAAGCGAAAGGATAATATCGATGTTGCGCTCGATGCGACACGGCAGTGTTGACCAGTCAGCGCGCAATATGTATTTGGCGAAAGCTGAAACCTGGAAATAATCCTCTACATCGATTGTCATCGCATTGCACGGCATCTCATGTGCTCCCTAATGACAGCTCGGGATTCAGCCATGTATGTAATATATCAACAATGCGGCGGGAGGAATTCCCATCCCATAACTCAGGAATCCTGCCTGATTTACCACCGGTCTCAAGAGTTTTTCTGACTGCAGCCAGAATTTTTTGCCTGTCCTGCCCGACGATCATGTTGGTACCTTCATCAACAGTGATTTGTCTTTCGGTGTTGTCTCTCAGGGTAATGCACGGCACACCGAGCGCTGTAGTTTCTTCTTGTATGCCTCCAGAGTCAGTCAGGAAAACTCTGGCATCTTTCATTAATCCCAGCATTTGCAAATAGCCCAAGGGGGGCAGAATCAGTAACTTTTGATGAACCAGCAAATGACCAAGTCCATAATATTCGATCCGGTTCAAGGTGCGTGGATGCAATGGAAATACCACAGGAATCATTTCGCTGATTTCAATAATGGTATGTAAAATGGCGGCGAGTGTTTCAGCGCTGTCAACGTTAGAGGGGCGATGCAGTGTCAATACGGCATAGGGCACTTCTATAAAAAATGCTGATGCCAGCGCAAAAGTATCCTTAGCCGGGGTGGCTCTTGCGAGATTGTGATGCAGTGTGTCGATCATGACATTGCCGACGAAATGAATGCGATCATCAGCAATGCCTTCGCGCAAAAGATTGTTGCGCGCCATACGTTCCGTAGTAAACAGCAGATCGGAAATCTGGTCAGTGAGCACCCGATTGACTTCTTCGGGCATGGTTCGGTCAAAACTGCGTAAACCGGCTTCAACATGAATGACAGGTGTTCCTTTTTTTGCTGCCACAAGCGCGCAGGCGATTGTGGAATTTACGTCCCCAACTACCAGCACTGCTGCGGGCTGTTCCTGGTCAATCACAGGCTCGAAGCGTCGCATGATTTCGGCCGTCTGCACAGCATGGCTAGCGGATCCTACTTCAAGATTAATGTCAGGTTCAGGGATGTCAAGGTCAACAAAAAACTGATGGTTCATGGCTTGGTTGTAATGTTGCCCTGTATGAATCAGTTTTGCAGTAAGGGGGGTGCTGGCAGAATTTAGTTCGGCCATGATGGGCGCAATTTTCATAAAATTCGGTCGCGCGCCGACTACACACAATATTTTCCCGTTATGACTCAATGCTGGCATACTCATGGTCTTTCCTTTTCAGGTTTAATTTCGACATGGCCGGGAAGTAATTTTCGTATCAATATGGTGAGCAAACGGTTAACCGATTTTTCCATGGCTTCTATTTTTCGCTCAAGTCGGGCGAAGCCTTCGCGACTAACTGTAATTTCAGGATTTTGCTGCATGAGAGGGGCTTGGATTAATTCAATTCTATTAATATGGGTAATTTCCTGCCCGAGGTCGTTTATCACTTCTTCCACCATGTCGTTGTCGAAAAAGTGTTTTTCATCAAGTAAACCTAGCACCATGAGCCTGTCACACAGGGTATTAATTTTTCGAGGTATCCCGCCGGTAAATTCAAAAATACGGTGAAATGCGTCTGCTGAGAATTCCGGGTCGCCTTTCCAGTCCGCCATGGAGAGCCTGAATTCGATATAGTCACGCGTTTCTGCTTCGTTGATCGGTCCCAAGTGGTAGGAGGCGATTATGCGCTGGCGCAATTGCAACATTTCTGCGCTTTGCAGGGTGTTACGGAACTCAGGTTGCCCCAGCAGGAAACTTTGCAACAGTGGCTGATTATCCATCTGAAAATTGGAGAGCATGCGTAACTCTTCGACCGCTTTTGTCGTGAGATTCTGAGCCTCATCCACCACTAATAGCACGCGTTTTCCCTGTCGCTTGCAGTGCTGAAAAAACTTTTCCAGATTATTTAGAACCGACGCCTTGCTCAGACCAATCTGTTCTAAGCCGAATCCTGCCGCCACGGTGCGCAGAGTGTCATCCGCATCGAGCTGGGTGCTGACCAGTTGGCTAATTACAATATTCCCATTATCAAATTCCTTGAAGAGATTGCGTACCAGCATGGTTTTTCCGGCACCGACTTCTCCTGTGATGACGATAAAGCCTTCTGACAGGGAGAGGCCATAGCTTAAATAAGCCATAGCGCGCTTGTGAACGGTACTGGGATAAAAAAATTCCGGATCCGGACTTAGCTGGAAAGGCTTTGTATTCAGTTTGTAGAAAGCGGTATACATGATGTGTCAAAAAGTGTAAATCAAGTTTGCAGTGATTGCATTTTCCCTGTAACTCGTGGCAACAGCGGAAGAACTGGAGTTCGACAGCTGATGACGAAAAAGGATATTGCCGTTCAGTTTTGTACTGAATTTTCTGTTCAATCCGAAGTTAAATGAGCTGAACTTTTCATCAAGTCCCTGTCCTGGGAAAGTAATACAGGTCGTGTTAATACTCATGTTAGTGCTAAGGACAGGGGTGAGTTGATTATTCCATGATGCGCTTCCACCGTACTGGTTGACGTTCGTGTAGTTGATAGCGGATCCGGAATAAAAGGAATTAAATCCCTGCTGAAGGGAATCAGTTTTTGAATTAAAGATAGTCAGAAGAAAAACATTTCTGGGTAAGATTATCGTTAGTGTATTGCTGAAAGATTTGACCAGATAAACCTGGTTGGTGGTGATGTTCTGGGCAAAAATTGAACTCTGTGAACCCAACGATGCCAGTATCGATTGCACTGTCTGCTGGCGAACTAGGGGATCGGGTATTTGTGCCATTAACAACTGTTCCAGGGTTGTTGCCGGCGGAATGGTCTGTTGCAGGATGTTGGTGGTAACATCCTGTCCATAGGTTGTGCTCCAGGAGATCAGGCGTGTGTAATGACTGAAATTGATGGAATGCGTTTTTCCGAAGTAACGTTCCCCTTCGGCGACTGCAAGTTTGGTGCGGATCGAAGGTGACCAGGCAAAGCCGATATTCCAGAAGGTGTTCTGGGGTTTCTGGCCGATATAGACGTAAGAGTCATCTTCATAACCAGCGGTTAGCGTAGTTTTAAAGTGAGGTGTGATCAGATAACCCATGTTTGCGGAATATTGAGCAAGTGTGACAGCGGGCAAATATGTATAACCGACTCTGGAATCGCTAAGGTTTAATTCCCATAGAAAATTGTTAAAATCTGCCCCACTTTTCAGACTGAGCAGTATTTGGTCACTGGTCGAGTTGGATAAAGTACCCACACGATTACCGGCAATACTGGATAGTTCAGCTTCGCTGTAACTCATAGTTTGATGCGTGTACCGGGCATCAGCTGTCGCTAAGCTATCGAAACGGTCGATCAGATAAGGACTTAGTCTGGTTGTAGTTACGTTTGCAAGATTGCCGGTGGCGCTGGTGTTATCGACACCGATGGACCCGATGAGCGAGATGGGTTGCTGATGTATGGAGGCACCCGCATCCATGAACAGGGTTTTATCGATCAGTTTTGCGTTGCCTGTCGCATCGAGTAACTGGTAGGTATTGTCGAGATAGCTGCGATTGGCATAATACACATTTTGCAGACTGTAACTGATATTCGAACTGACTCTGCCTCCTGTGCTATGCACCGAAATACCAGGGGTGATGGTGGTAACATAATCGCTAAATTTCTGCCCGGAATTTGCAAGGTTGATGTTATCCGAATACATTTCACCTACACTTATTGCAGGTGTAATTTTCCAATCTTCAGCTTGTGAAGGGAATGCCACTGGAAGCATTGCAATAAGCAATGCCTGCCAGCGACAGTTCTTTGCATCAAGAGCGGCCATAATATCCATATCCATAGTAGTCAACGCTGGCTAATGTTTGTGCCTTGTTTAGTAAAATCCAGGTTAGCTCGCAGTTTTCTATAAGCGTAAGTGCTTGCCTTACAGCGGGTTGAGGGGTTTTTTCCGCTTCAATGATCATTACGATCTGGCCCATGTGAGAGGCAAGGACGCTGGCTTCTGAAGTGACCAGTAGCGGAGGAGCATCAAAAATGATGATCCTGTCAGAGTAGCGTTGAGCCATATCATCCAGAAGTGCTGCCATGGACTCGCTTGCCAGCAATTCGGTGGCATGCTTGTTGTGACGACCTGCGGGTAGCAAAGAAAGGTTATCGATACTGGTTCGTATAATGACATCAGAGAGTTTTAAACTGTCATCCTGTAGGATATCAAGCAATCCACGATCTGTTTTGATGCCGAAAACTTTCATCAGCGAGGGGTTGGGCGCATCTGCATCAACCAGAAGTACCGTTTTATCCATTTCCATGGCGATGCTCATTGCAAGATTCGTGGCGCAAAATGTTTTTCCTTCTTGGGGTAAGGCACTCGTCACCATTATCAGATTACCATTCCTAGTTTTAACACCATTTTGCTCAAAAGCATTGTCCAGGATCGGTCGCTTGATCATTCTGAATTCCTCAGCTATTTTAGAGTGCTCAGCCTGAGGGGTGATGATGTTGAGACGGCGCAGTCTAGCCAAATCGAAATTGTGTTGTTGGTCAGGTGCTTCTGACTGTGGCAGTAAAGGCACAGCTCCGACAGGAGTTTCGTGTTTCGTCAAAAATTCACCCGTCGATTTTGTTTGTGCAGGTGCGGAGCGGTTCAACTTGTCGGCGGCCTTCTCAATTATGCTCATGCTGGTATCCTCGGACTATACGTTTGTAGCCATGATGAAATGAAGCGCCAGCAATATGCCATAGGCTCCAAACAAAATGAAGGAGGTTGCTGCATAGGCTAACAACTCTTTGCGATTATTAATTTTGGCTTCAGGCGTTTCGATCAGCGACACCGTTCCAAGCATGGGAAGGTTGGTCAATGTCAGTATATCGAATCTGTTGCTAAGAGTAGGTTTGACCTGACTTACCAGAAAGGCTAGCCCAATACCCGCAGCAATGCTGCCCAACAATACGAGAGAAATCCATAAAGGGCGATTCGGAGAAGAAGGGGCATGCGGCACATGAGGCGGATCGATGATCCTGAAATCAACTGAGTCTGTCTTGGAGTCAACGGCACTTGACATTTTGGCTGATTCGCGCCGTGAAAGAAGCGTATCATAACTTGATTTATAAATGTCATAATTTCGGGTGAGTTGGGTGAGTTGAGCATCCACTTCCGGTATCTGGTTTGCCGCTGCCCTGAGTTGACTGTAGCGCGACTGGTATTCACTCAGGCGTGCCTTCATAGATGCGGTATTTGCTTCGGCCTCTGCCAGAGACATGTTTAATTGCTGATAAAAAGGATTTTTAGTCAGGCTGGCTACCGGGGTTTTAAGTGCAGACTCTTTAGTCTTTGAGGACTCGAGTTCGGCTATGAGCCTTTTAGCAGCAACAATATCGGGATGTTGCTCGGTGTATTTAAGTCGCAATGAATCCAGTTCTTTGTTGAGTGAGTCGATACGTGCATCGTATTTTGAATTAGAACTGGAATCGATAGCGTCAGTAAGCAAGGTCGGATCATCGCCGGAAATCTGCTGTTTCAGAGAATTGCGCCGGTCTTCAGCCTCCCTTAATGAAAGCGCAGCCTGCTCCACTTGATTTTTAACAGCGACAAGTTCTGAATAGTAGTCCTGTCCCGTTTCACCGCGCATCATACCTACATTTTTCTGCTTGAAATCTTTTAATGCGTTTTCTGAATCAACCAGTTTTAATTCGTATTCCTTGAGTTGTTCATTGATGAACGTCTGTGATGCAGCAATATCTTTTCTGTTGTTTCCCAGGCCACTTTCTACGAAGATATTGAGCAGTGACTGAACAACTTTTTTGGCAAGTGCTGGATCCTTGTTTTCATATGAAATCGTATAGTCATCAGTACCACTTGAAGCAAGTTTTATTTGTTTTGAAAGCTCATCAATAACAGAATCCATTTGAACAGGTGTTATGGATCCGAGGTCGATATCTGTCATTCTTGCAACTTTTTCCAGATTTGGGCGGCTGATTAATGTGCTGGCCATCACAGTAATTTGCTGAGTAGTATTGGGTTGCACTGCTAAGCCGGCGAGCAAGGGTTTGAGCAATGACTGGGTATTAACATATACTCTGGTAGTCGCTTCAAAGCGATCAGGTATATAGCGAACGCTCACCCAGCCGCCAATGGATATAACCCAGGCAGTGACGATGATATACCAGCGATGACGCCACACGGCCAGCGAATGTCCTCTCAATTGAGCTAAAACTTCATTCATTTTTTTCCCCGAATTCCATCAATGCAATTCATTCAAATTTAACAACTATATTGACAGTGTAGTAAATTGAATTTAATCAAATTCAGAAGTAGCTTTCGGGAATGATAAGTACATCTCCTGGCAACATCTGTACATTGGCAACCACATCACCATCCCTTATCAGGCTTTCAAGTTTTACTGAGAGTTGCTGACTCTTGCCATTCACTGTGCGTAATATGGTTGCCCTGTTACCGGCAGCAAAGTCAGTAATTCCTCCCACCGAAATCATGACATCCATTAATGACATATTTTCCCTGTACTGTAGTGCTTGAGGTTTTGCAGCCTGCCCTATGACGCGTATTTGTTGACTGTAAGGACCAACGAAACCTGTGACGATGACGGTCACTATAGGATCCTGGATATATTTAGAGAGTGCTATTTCAATATCACGCGCAAGATGAGTAGGGGATTTTCCTGCCGCCTGTAAATCTTCTACCAACGGCGTGGTAATTTTTCCATCTGGACGAACAGGTACACCTTGGGAAAGCTCAGGATTGTGCCATACTGAAATACTGATGTTGTCACCAGGTCCAATGATGTAATTGTATTCTCCAGATTTGACTGCTTCTACCGGTGCTGGAAGATGACTCGAAGCACATCCGCCAAGTACTGACGTAAAAAATATTAAAAATCCTAAATTTATGAATCTTTTTTTAATTGATTTCATGGTTTACCTCTGCGGTTAGTAGGTTACACAATATTGATCATTAACGATGTATTGATAATGACACCGCAGGCTGAAAATAGCTATCAGATGATTCTGATTTTTAATCAGGTAAAAGTTTATTGTAAGGTAGGGATTTTTAACATGGTCTAAACTGAAAAAATTCTCACCAACAGCGAAACTAAAAAATGCTTCAAATAAATAAGATTTTTCCTGTAAAAAATAAGCAATTGCTGATAGCAATCCTGTTGCCAGTCAGTCACAATTGGCTAAGCATCAGTTTATTGAATTCCGATTTTTATATAGGTTACTTTATTTATATATAAAATTTTTTTCTGACAACTTGCTAAAACCATTTTTTTCATCAAAGTATTGATTATGGCAGGCGCTTACTTGAAAATAATTGTAATATTAGGCCAATTTAAATTGAGTATTATTAAATATGGTATTTATAAATAGTCTTAATTATGTACTTTACAATTTAATTAATAGAAGAGGTTATTGAATATTAAATTACTTCTAAGAAAAATAAATGGTAATACATGGATGAAATTGAAGCTGATTAGTTCAATAAAGTACGCTTGGTCTGGATGTAAAATTATCGATAAGGTAATCTAATTATGATAAAAATTTTTAAGTATCATATTCCTGAAAGTGTGTTTTTATTCCTAATTATTGAAGCATTTATTTTTCTGGTATCTGTTTATATCGGTGCAACGCTAAGGTTTATTGAGTCTGGATATCTCACTAATTATTTTAACGTTAATCTACTTCAAAAATCAATAATATTCGCGACTGTTATGACATCAAGCATGTTGCTTTTTAATTCATATTACTACTGGGAATGGAGTGGTGGAATTCAGCATATTTTGCCACGTCTTAGCACATTCATGACTCTGGGTATTGTCGTAATGGCACTGACTTTTTATCTCTTCCCCGCTTCATTCCTGAGGCGCGGCATATTTCCAATCGAATATTTTACTTCAGTGACATTTGTTTACTTCCTTAGTTTAATTAACTTCAGATGGCCAAAAAAGGATGGATTGAAGCGCCAGGTTCTCGTTCTGGGGACTGGTAGTCGTGCGGCGAAAATTTATTCTTTTTATAAAAATAGTTCAGTTTCTAAAAGATTGAATATCATAGGTTATTTGCCTTTTAACGGGACACAGCATTTTGTAGATCATGCTGTTATTTTGCGAAATCAGGGTTGTTTGAGTCAGATCGCCAAACTATACAATATCGGAGAAATCATCGTTGCTATAAGGAATAGACGCGGAGAATTACCGGTTGAAGAATTGTTGGCTTGCAGAATGATGGGAATAAAAATTACTGATTTGTCTGCCTTTCTTGAACGGGAGGCGGGTCAATTACAAGTGGAGACACTTAGTAAGAGTTGGATGATATATTCTGAGGGGTTCCGTAATGGAATTAATCGGTATATCAATAAACGTATTTTCGATTTAATAATTAGTGGATTACTCCTGATAATGACTTTACCTGTGATGGTTCTTGCAGTTATATTAATCTTTATTGAAAGCGGATCGCCTGTTATTTATCGTCAGGAGAGGGTGGGGCAGGACGGTAGAGTATTTACAATTTATAAATTTCGTAGCATGAGGCTGGATGCTGAAAATGGCGGCACACCAATATGGGCTACGCAGAACGATAACCGTGTAACATCTATAGGCAGAATTTTGCGCAAACTTCGCATTGACGAATTACCACAGATACTCAATGTGATCAAGGGGAACATGAGTTTAGTCGGCCCGCGTCCGGAACGTCCATTTTTTGTCGAAGAACTAGCACGTGATATTGCATACTATAAGTATCGACACAGTGTCAAACCGGGGATTACCGGTTGGGCTCAAGTGCGTTATTCTTATGGTTCGTCAGTGGAAGATTCTATCGAGAAGCTGCAGTATGATCTTTATTATGTTAAAAATCATGGTCTTTTCTTCGATTTCATGATTCTGCTTACGACTGTACATGTTGTGTTGCTGGGTAAGGGGGCGAGATAGGCCGACATTACATATGAATATACCGTTAATTACTATCAGCTATCTTGCCGCTGCGATCTCCTTTGTATTTCTGGGGCTATCGCTACTAGCCAGCTGGCGGGGTAAGTACCGGGGGATATTGTTAACGCTCGCCTGTTTTGTTACCTCTGTCTGGGCCGGATTGAATGCATTTTCAGGCTATAACGCACACATGACTATTCCCATTGCAGTGATGGAAGTTATCCGAAGTGCTGTCTGGTTGCTATTCATTTGGGAAGTTTTGCTAGGCGCAAAGACCTCGACCGTGTGCTCGCTATTCAATGCATTTATAGTGGGGCTGATTTCAGTTCCACTGATGATATTCACAATGTATATTCATGCTGGCGGGAGGGGGCAGAGTCAGGTGCTTTTACTTTTTGATATCACGTCTCATGTGGTATTAGCTATTTTTGGTATGGTGCTGATTGAGCAGCTCTTCAGAAATACTCAAGCGGACTCAAGGTGGGGTATTAAATTTATCTGTATGGGCATCGGTGCGATGTTCGTATATGATTTTTTCCTGTATTCTGATGCTATGCTTTTTCATCAGATTGACCAAAATATATGGATGGCAAGAGGGGTGGTTAATGCGATTATCTCGCCTCTGATCATGGTTTCTGCTGTGCGTAACCAGCAATGGTCGTTATCTGTGCATATGTCCCGTAATTTGGTTTTTCATACTACGACACTGCTTGGGGCTGGTGTTTATCTTCTGTTGATGGCCGCAACGGGTTATTACCTCCGAATATTCGGAGGTAGCTGGGGTGGCGTGCTGCAGGTTGCATTTCTTTTCGGCGCAAGCATTGTATTGCTCACTGTTTTTTTTTCCGGGAGTATTCGTTCGAAACTTAGGGTGTTGTTAAGTAAACACTTTTTTAGCTACAAATATGACTATCGCGAGGAATGGTTGCGATTTACCCGAACATTACTGACATCCGAACCTAATGGACAAATTTACCAGGCTGCTATAAAGGCGATTGCCGTGTTGGTAGAAAGCCCCTCTGGTTTGCTGTGGATGGTTCAAGAGCCAGGAGGGGATTATGCCTGTGTTGCAGGCTGGAACATGGTCATTCCTGAACTGGTTGTGCATGCGAAAGATTCACTTGTGGTTTTCATGGCCGAGTCGCAGAGGGTAATCAACATCGACGAATATCTACCTAATCGCACACTTTATGGGCGTCTTGAAATTCCGGATTGGTTATCGGGAATAATGAATGCCTGGATCCTCGTTCCTCTGATGTTACAGGAACGATTGATGGGTTTCATCATATTGGCACAATCTCGTAGCGATATTCAGTTGAATTGGGAAGTGAGTGATCTGCTGAAGGCTGCCGCTCACCAACTGGCCAATAATCTTGCACAAAAACTGGCAACGGACGCACTTCTGGTTGCGCGTCAATTTGATTCCTTCAACAGAATGTCGGCGTTTGTCGCGCACGATTTGAAAAATCTTGTAGGACAATTGTCACTGATGCTCTCCAATGCTAAGAAGCATAAAAATAATCCTGAATTTCAGGAGGATATGCTGAGTACCCTTCAGAATTCTGTCGATAAAATGAACCGGTTGTTGTTGCAATTGCGAAGCGGGAACCCGAGTGAGTCACCAAAGACGGAAGTAGCTGTTTTTGAACTGCTTCAGTCCGTACATGAAGCGAAGGCCAATTTAAAACCTCTGCCCACCTTGGAAGCGGATGATGAAAATATTTTTGTGATTGCAGACAAGGAGAAGCTGAGCCGGGTTATCGGTCATATCATACAGAATGCCTGTGAAGCAACGCATTACGATGGCAAGGTTGATGTCCGGCTGTCAGGACGCGATGGCTTTGCTGTTATTGAGGTGAAAGATGATGGCAAGGGTATGGATGATGCTTTTATCCATGACCGCTTGTTTCGCCCTTTTGATTCAACCAAGTGCGCTGGAATGGGGATAGGGGCTTATGAATGTCATGAGTACATACGCGAACTCGGCGGTTTTGTCAAAGTGAGCAGCGCACCGGAGAAGGGAACGCTATTTTGTATAGCAATACCCCTCTTCGACAAGATCTGTCCTGCCGGGATTGCATCCTAACATGGAGAAATTATGAGTTCTATAAAAGAAGTATTACTCCTTGTAGAGGATGATTTGGGACTTCAGAAGCAGATGTTCTGGAGTCTGGATGAATATGATGTACAAGTCTCGGGCGACAGGGAAGGCGCTTTGTCACAGATCAGGCGCTTTGAACCTGCTGTCGTGATTCTGGATCTGGGACTGCCGCCCGATGAGAATGGCGCGAGTGAGGGGCTGGCTACGCTTGAGCAGATTCTAATACTTGCGCCTGCCACCAAGATTATTGTCGTGACAGGCAATCAAGATATAACAAATGCCGTGCGTGCCATAGGCATCGGTGCTTATGATTTTTACCAGAAACCGATCGAATCCAAAATACTTACGCTGATCGTTGGCAGGGCGTTGCGTTTGCACAAGCTGGAGCAGGAAAATTATCGCCTGCTTAAGCGGCAGCATGATGCACCGATGCAAGGAATCATTACGAACGATCAGCAGATGCTGAAAATGTGTCGTACAGTGGAGCGAATCGCGCCTTCTGATGCGACGGTACTGATCACAGGAGAAAGTGGCACGGGTAAGGAGTTGTTTGCCCAAGCATTGCACCAGCTAAGCAGTCGTTCTGATAAGCGCTTTGTTGCAATCAACTGTGCAGCCATCCCTGAGAATCTGCTTGAAAGTGAATTGTTCGGCTATGAAAAAGGCGCTTTTACAGGTGCTGCTAAACAGACCATAGGCCGCATCGAATATGCCAACGGTGGTACGCTCTTCCTCGATGAAATCGGCGATTTGCCATTTTCACTTCAGGCTAAACTACTGCGATTTTTACAGGAGAGAGTTATTGAGCGTTTGGGTGGCAGGGGGGAGATTCCCGTCGATACGCGAGTAATTTGTGCAACCCACCAAAATCTGCCTGAACTGATCAAGCAAGGACATTTTCGTGAGGATTTGTATTACCGTCTCAGCGAAATTACCGTGAACATTCCTCCACTCAGGCAGCGCGAAGGTGATGCTGCTCTGCTTGCTTATGCTTTACTGGAAAAATATAACACGCAACAAGGGCGTTCCCTTCGCGGCTTCAAGCCTGATGCGATAGAAGCCATTGAGAAGCATGATTGGCCCGGAAATGTACGTGAAATGCAGAATGTCATTAAGCGTGTTGTGATTATGGCAGATGGGGCGCAAATCACCCTGCAAGATCTCGCACTTAAGTCAGATATAGAAGAAGCTGTGCCGATCAATCTTCGTCAAGTGAGGGAATATGCTGAGCGCAAAGCTATCCTTCGGGCAATGGCGAGAGCAAACGATAATATCACCCAAGCAGCGGACTTGCTAGGTGTGACGCGTCCGACTTTGTACGATTTGATGAAGCGGTTGGAGATGAAATAAAGGTAGGGCTGCAATTCACCACACCGATCAGAGTGACTCAATTCTGCGAGAAAGGTAAGTGCGCTTTATGATGCATGTTGTTGTGTATGACAGTCTGGACGAGCTGCCGTCAAGTTGTGATTTGCTTTTTAATGAGGCAGGTAAGTACAGTTTTTTTATGACTACTCACTGGTATCGGAATCTGGCCCTGCATGCATTGCCGTCCGAGTTTCAGCTGCGAATTTATGTGGCATATGATGGTGCTGATGTACGCGGAATTCTCCCGATGAAATTTATTTCCGGACGCAGAAGCTGGTTGACGGATCGGCGTCTGGATGTTCTTGCCAACTATTATTCTTCTCTTTTTATGCCGATCTTTGCTGCCGGTGACAGAGGAGCCGCCTTGTCTGCGTTTGTCGATGCGATTGCCGACGAGCGCTGGGATAGTGTTGATTTACATCCCATGGCTGAAAATTCAGCTGTCTTTCGCGATCTTGCTGCAATATTTGCGCAAAATGGGCTGCTTGTGCAGCCTTATTTCTGTTTCGGAAACTGGTATCTGGAAGTCAATGGTCGTTCTTATCAGGAATATTTTAGTACGCTACCTTCAAAATTGCAAAACACCCTGAATCGCAAAGGCAGGCGGATGAAGTCTTTGGGGCAGTCCAGGATTGAAATATTTACCGGTATCGAATTTATCGATAGTGCAATCGCAGCATATGAGAAAGTTTATAGTTTTAGTTGGAAAATACAGGAGCCTCATCCCGGTTTTATGCCGGGTCTGATCAGGCTTTGCGCCGAAAATGGATGGTTGAGATTGGGAGTAATTTATATAGCTGATGCGCCCGTTGCAGTGCAACTCTGGATTGTAAAAGACGGAATAGCCGCAATTTATAAGCTGGCCTACGACGAACGGATCGCGAAACTATCGGCTGGATCAATCCTCACTGCAAAAATGATGGAATATGTTATAGATATTGATAAGGTGCACGAAGTCGATTATCTCACAGGGGATGAGGAATACAAAAAGGATTGGATGAGTCACCGTCGGGAACGCTGGGGGATGGTCGCATGCAACATGCGTACACCACGTGGCATCTACATGGGGGCGCTTAAACAGGTGGCGGATTTTGCCAAAAGCATAATTAGCAGTCAAAGCTATGTTAATCGTATGGACATTTAAAATGAATTTGCCTATAGACGAAAAAATACCTAAACATCCTGTCCTGTCCCTTCAGTCTTTCACAAATGAGCAGGGGACTGAGATCCCATCTATCCTTGATGCAGGGGATGTGCGTTATCTTAACCGGGGCAGCCTTGCAATCGCTTTTGCCTTGCAGCATAGCGGTATTTCCCACGGGGATGAAGTTCTGATACCCGCGTATCATTGTCTTGCCATGGTGGAACCTGTGCTCTGGGTTGGAGCTATCCCGACCTTTTATCGCATACAGGAAAACACAGAGATTGATCTGGCTGACATCGGGCATCGATTAACGTCTTCCAGTCGTGTTCTGATTTCACCGCATTATTTTGGCTTCCTTCAAGATATGAAGTTGATCCGTGTATTTTGTGATGAACACCATCTCATCCTGATCGAAGATTGCGCGCATGCCTTCTTTGGCAGAAGGCATGGACAGCCACCAGGTTATTACGGGGATTACGCAATTGGCAGCGCCTGGAAATTTTTTCCAGTGGACGAAGGCGCATGCATCGTCTCATCCAGAGGGAATCTGTCCGGCACTGCTACAAAATCAGCCGGGCCTTTTTTGGAGATCAAATCTCTGATGAATACGCTGGAATATGCAGTGGACTATGATCGGCTAGGCATGTTGAATGCTCCAATTCGCTCGATACTGAAACTCAAGGACAAAATGTGGGGAAGAGTGATACCCAGTCCTGTAACGCCTGGTGTCGGGGAGGCGCTTGAATTGGGTGTCGCGACCGGTTTTGACGGAAAAAGAGTCAAACAGCGAAATTCCATTTTTTCTCGCTTGATTATCGACGCCACGTCGAAATCAAGAATAGTCAAGTACAGGAGAGAAAATTATTCCAGATTATTATCCGCCCTGAGCAGTCTTCCCGGTTGCAAGCCGCTGTTTGGCGTCTTGCCCGATGAGGTGGTTCCTCATGTTTTTCCGCTGGTAATGGAGCATCCTGAAGTGGTATTTCCCCTGCTTAAAGCGGCAGGTGTGCCTATCATACGTTTTGGAGAGTACCTGTGGGATGGCATGGAGCAGGGATTGTGTCCAGTAAGCGAAAATTACGCTAGGCGCGTGTTTCAATTTCCATGTCACCAGGACTTGAAGCCAGCTGAGCTGAGTTGGATGATAGAACAGATCGGAGAGGCAATTAAATGAAGCTAAAATGGAGTTTTTATCCAGCCACTGAATTTCATCGTTTTCAGGATATTTGGCAGGCATTGAATCTTGCCGCGGCTTCAACCCCCGTCCTCAATTCATCGTTTGTTATTTCACTACTTCAAGAATTTGGTACGGGTGGTGAAAAACTGGCCATCTGTAAACTGGGGCAGCGAACTGTTGCGACAGCCGTCCTTATAAAAACACATCATACAGCCTGGGAAACATTCCAACCCGCACAAGCCCCGATAGGCTTATGGTTAAATGAGCCTGACGAAAATCTGGAGGATCTCCTGCGTTCCCTGCTGAATGCACTTCCCGGCTATCCCATGCTGCTCGCGCTCACTCAACGAGATCCTGAGTTGTGGTCGCGCCCCGCAGACTGCCAGCATGTCAAAACCTTGGATTACGTTCATACTGGTTTCATCTCGCTGGATGAAGATTTTCAGAATTACTGGCAGTCACGTGATGGCCAGGTTCGAAAGTCAATCAATCGCAGGCTAAGGCAACTTGCAGCGCAGGGAATTGAACCACGGCTTGAAGTGATTTTAGATCCAGCAAAGATCCCTGCGGCCATTGCTGATTTTGGCCGGTTTGAAAGTGCGGGATGGAAAGGCCGGCAAGGTACAGCGGTACATAGTAACAACAGTCAGGGGCGGTTTTATACTTCGGTTCTGCAGAATTTCTGCATGCAAGGCAACGGCTGCATCTATCGTTACTGGCTGGGTGACAGGGTTGCTGCAATGCAGTTAAGTATTGAAGAGGGGAGCATTGCAGTATTTTTAAAAACTACTTTCGACGAACAATTTAGTACGTTTGGCCCGGGCATCCTCATTAAAAGAGCTATTATCGAATTGCTTTGTGAAACAGAACGAATAAGCAAGATTGAGCTTTTTGGAAAACTAAGGGATTATCAGGAAAAATGGGTTAGCGGCAGCAAGCTGATGTATCACGTCAATTATTATCGTTGGGCCATTCTGCCAAAACTATTGAGTCTTGCGCGCAGCGTTGTCCATTATCAGCGCCAGGTCCTTGAAAAATCAAATGAAATAGATTGAATTTAGCTGTTCGTCAGAATCGGCTTTCATTCCTTACTTGTCAATTTGGTGGCTAATTCTTGTTATTTTTCGGTTGTAAACCGCCGTTTCCGACCCCGCCTCATGACGTGGTGTCTCATTGCACAGCAAATCAGAAAAGGGTGATTCTTTCTCAGTAACAACGCTTGCCAGAATGAATTGTTATAATGCGCTTTCGCAGCTACACTCGGAACCATCCTGGTGAATAATCGCCATTACCACTTAAAATCGGCACATGAAGCATATCCATTCCCGCGATAACCCGTTTTATAAAGAGCTGGCAAGACTTGCGAATTCAGCGCGCTACCGTAACAAGGCGGGGTTGACCTTGCTCGACGGCGCACATTTGCTCAAAGCCTATCTCAATGCCGGCTGCCAGCCGCGCCATGTGCTGCTTAATTCTGCCGCGTTGCAGGATGATGAAATTACAGTGCTGCTTGTGCGTCTGGCTTTCGTGCCTGTCACGCAACTGGATGACAAGCTATTTGCGGCACTCTCAGAGTTAAAAACCACCACCGGCATGCTTGCACTGATTGATTTGCCGCAGGCTGTGATTGAAGTATCTCATTTTGCACTGTTGCTCGAAGCGATTCAGGATCCGGGCAATCTGGGGTCGATGTTGCGTTCGGCTGCTGCAGCAGGCTGCGATGCGGTGTTTCTGTCCTCCACTTGTGCCGATGCCTGGTCGCCGAAAGTGCTCAGAGCCGCTATGGGCGGACATTTTTGTCTGAATATTCATGAGCAGCAGGATTTACTCAGTGTGGCGGATAGCTTTTCCGGAAAACTGCTGGCCACCACGCTTCAGGCGAGGAGCAGCCTGTATGAATGCGATCTGAGTGGCAATATCGCGTTCATGATGGGCAACGAAGGTGCCGGGCTGTCCGATAAGTTGCGGGGAATGGCGACACACCCTGTCACCATTCCGATGCCAGGCTCAGTCGAGTCACTGAATGTTGCTGCTGCCACGGCAATTTGTTTGTTTGAAGCTGTGCGCCAGCGTCAGTCTTAAGGGGCCGCTCTTAAAACGCAGCTGTGCTGCTACGCCTTGATGCACGGGAGCCTGCCGAAAAGATATTCACCTCGCATATTCACTCCGGGCAGGCAATCAACTGAACCACGTGTTATCATCTTCCGCATGAAATTACAATCTGATACCTTACACCGCTTTTTGTTTGAACATGCACCGATCCGGGGGGAGCGGGTACATCTGGATGCCTCATGGTGCAGTGTGATGGAACGCCACGACTACCCGCCTCTGTTGCGTCAGCTGATGGGGGAGCTCACTGCGGCCGCTGTGCTGCTGGCAGCCACGCTGAAACTAGATGGCTCACTGGTGTTGCAAATACAGGGTAATGCTGCAATCAAATTGTTGGTGGTCGAATGTAGCGGAGACCTGAAGTTGCGTGCAACAGCGAAGTGGGAAGGCGAATTGCAGGGCAGTTTGTCTGAATTGTTCGGGGACGGACGTTTCATTATCACTCTGGTTCAACAGAATGGTAAACCTGCTTATCAGGGTATCGTTGAGTTGGCAGGGGATAGTATCTCAGAAATTTTGCAGAACTACATGTCCCGTTCAGAACAATTGGAGACGCGCTTGTGGCTGGCGGTTGATGAGCATTCGGCTTCAGGTATGCTGTTGCAGAAGCTGCCCGATCAGGCTGAAGGTGATAGCGACGCCTGGTCGAGATTCACTCAGCTGGCGGATACATTGCACGAGGAGGAGTTGATGCAGTTGCCAGCGGAAACTTTGCTGCACAGACTCTTCCACGAAGAAGATGTGCGCTTGTTTGAAGCACAGCCGGTTTTCTTCCATTGCTCCTGTACCCGCGACAACGTAGGTCAGATGCTGCGGATGTTTGGTCTAGAGGAAGTCGAATCTATACTGACCGAGAGGCAAACGATTGAAGTGTACTGTGAATTTTGCAATCACCGCTACGAATTCGATAAAGTCGATGCAGCACAGTTGTTTTCTGCGACCGCGCAGCTTAAGTCCAGTAAAACCCAGCATTAGCACAAGCCAGTTATGCATCTATCGCGGTTGCAGCCTTCATATCAGAACATTAATTCGCCTGAAGAGAGAGTATATTGAACTGTATATCCTGAATGAAAGCCGCAGCAATATTCAGGTGCTGATTGACGTCAGTGCTTGAGATTTTTGTCTTTGCATGGTTTAGTGCAGCAATAGCAGCCTGAATTTGTTGACTGATAATATCTTCAATGTCCATTGTGATCTCCTGATATTTTTTCGATTTCAAAATTTTAAAGGAAATACATGACAGTTATATTAATAGCTGTCAGACCATGCATATAAATTTTGTTGCGCTGATTTACTTATAATCAGGGATTAAGCCGCAAGCGGCAACGGCCGCCTGGCATGGAAATTTACGTTTAAACGGGTTTTGCTTTGTTTGGGCGACCAGTTTTGATTTTATCCAGAGCAGACAGTGCTGACTGTAGTTGTTTGTCACTCATTGCACCCAAAGCAATCACCCCCGCCCGCAGTACTTCGCTTTTTTTCACTTGCATGCCAGCTTTCAGGCACAATTCCTTGATCTCAGTAATTTTCAGATATTCGCTCTGTGGCATGGTAAAGCTGTCACGCACTACTTTCAGCTTTGGTTTTTTTGTGACCTTTAGTTCCATTTTCGCTTCTTTATCGGGCTTAACTATGTTCAAAGCTTTTTCGGGCTGGATTGCCTGGACTTCCGGTTGCAATTTTTTAGTCACTGGTTTTGGTGCTGCAACAGCTTTATTGACTGGTTTTGCAACTGCTGGCTGAACAGTTTCAGTTGATTCGACTATTTTTGTTTTCATGGTACTGGTCTCCTGTATTGATTCATATACAGTATATACGGTAATTTTAAGAATGGAATTGTAATATTCGTTGAAAATAAGGTCATCTGCATCATGTTGCCATTTTTACAATGGTGATATGGCATAAATAATAATTTTAGGAATAGCATTTCAACTTTTGAAAGGTTAGAATCACGCAGGTGATTTTATAAGGAATGATACATGCTTTACTTCGATATATTTCGCAATGATCCTGAGTTTGTGGAAATTAACAGTGGGGGGGTGTTGTACAGAGAAGGTGACAGTGCCAGCGCAATGTATGTCCTGGTGGAAGGCGAAGCTCAAATCAGTATTGGCGGCATTTTTTTTGAAAGATGCACCCAGGGGAATTGTGTCGGGGAGATGGCTTTACTGGATAATTTGCCGCGCTATGGCACAGTGACAGCACTGACACATTGCAGATTTATCCTCATTGATAAAAAAAGATTCCATTTTCTAGTGGATGAAAGCCCGGGATTCGCCTTGGAGCTGATGCGCGTGATTGCCAGAAGATTGAAAAAAGTAAGTCGTCAAGTCATCCAGTCAGCCTTGGAAAAAGCGGCTTTAGCGGGTTCTGCTTCATCTGTTATGAGATGAGATTCGTTTGATCCGTTATTAACTGACAGGCGTGCAAATGAAAAATTGATTTTTACCTTTGTTTTTAGCAATATACATGGCATTATCTGCAGCAATTAGCAGGGAATTTAATTCGCTGGCATGATCCGGATATTCTGCGATGCCGATGCTAGCGGTAATGTGGCTAATGATTTTTTTACCAAAGGTGTATTTCTCCCGTAATGAGTCAAGGATGCGTTGTGCGACCGTAACGGCTCGCTCAAGGTCAGATTCCAGTAACAGTACAACAAATTCATCACCGCCCATACGGGCTGCGGTATCTCCTTCCCGTATGCAGGAGAGCAAGCGTATAGACACTTCTTTCAACAGGCTATCGCCTATACTATGACCATAGGTGTCATTGACAGGTTTAAATCCATCCAAATCAATAAACAAAAGGGAGGTCGTGCGCGACGAACGGTTAGAAGCCGAGAGTGCCTGATGCAGACGATCCAGTAACAAGGTCCGGTTAGGCAGTCCGGTAAGTTGATCAAAATGTGCCAGACTAAACAGATATTTTTGTTTGCGCCGGGTAATCTCATTGATCAGATCGTAACCGTTTGCCATGCCCAAATAGCGTTTGTCTTTGGTGATGATAAAACCATTAATCATGTGCTCCATGCCCGCATCTGAAATGATACGAGCTAAATCCTCAATGCAGGTGCTCCTGTCTACGATAATGGGTTTTTCGTCCATCATGCTGGCAATGGGTTTCTTGCCATTGAGTTCCTTGAGATACTGTTTACTGAAAAACTCGGTAATCTCTTGTCGCACGATCATACCGACTGGTCGCTCCTTATCGTTGATGACAGGTAATGCATACAAGTTTTTGTTGTCATGAAATAAATCCAGTACTTCTATGCAGTTAGTGCGTTCATGCACAGCGGGTATTTTTTTCAGCAACTGCTCAACGGTTGTACTGACCTCACCGTTTGCATGTATTTTCATGAATCTTATTCCTCTACGCTAATAATTGAGACGATATTTAATATACAACATTCGGGGCAATTCTACGCCTGAAATGATCTTCTGTACTTTAATTACCACTGAAAAAGACTTGCAACGTTCATTGCAGGGGAATTTTAGCCTAGGCAGCTAATTACTTACAGGCATGTTGTTCTGTCCCGTTCTTGTAATTTGGCTGCTGTTGAGTGTGTGCTGATTGGACTGTGTTGACAGCGGTATACTCGCCTGGGCATCCTGTTCCTCAGTCATTAAAATATAATCGATTTCTTCAGGCTGGGTGAGATAATGGCTCATGACAACTCCTTTAAATATTCAAATCAGTATTTCATTCCGGATTAGCTGACCTGTTCCTTCGAGCATGAATCATGAGAACTGACTACTGAGGGAATATGATAGCTTAATGATATAGGGCATTGTTACCGCGCAGCTGGCAAATCGGGACCTTCAGCGTTAAGGCTCAGCGCATGAAGCAGGCGATCGATAAATGCCCCGGGTGTCGTTGAGATGACTTCGTCGGGAACAGCAAATTTGTCGATCAGGCGTTGGCTACCTTCAAATCCGTAAGACACGACAAAGGGATGCATGCCTGCGCTAATAGCAGCCTGATAGTCGCTGTGTTCGTCGCCGCATGCATAAGCGCGCGCAGGATTGATATTAAACGATTGCCTGGCCTGCTTCAGGTATTTGGTCTTGTTTTCTTTTCGCGGAATACAGGCAAGATAATCAAATTCGTCTATATTGATGTCGTAACGCTTAAACAAGCAGCGCAGTGTTTTTTCAGGTTCATTCGTCACATTGCGGGTAACCAGTCCTACTCTGATGTCAGGCGCGTCCAGCAGTCGGCGTAATAATTGTGCAATGCCTGGGTATAAACAGGCATCGTGACGGTAAACCTCGGTCAGCGTTTCCAGCAGTTTTTTGCGGCTCTGTCTGCCGAATTGCTGGCGCAGATTGGCAGGGAACTCACGAAGTCCACCGAGAAATTTTAACAGTTTGCGTCGTTTTTGAAAGCGGTCGATATCACCAATATTCATGCCGTGTTTGAGAAAAGCCAGTTCGATGGCATGAAACGCGTCTATAGTCGTCCCATCGGCATCAAAAATGACCAAGTGCTCGTTGTTTTCGAACTGTTCCATAGTTGGAACTATAGCGCTGTCAGATGTCAAAAATATGACAGCGACAGCAGGGTGTATTTCAATGACTGAGTTTGAATCAGTTTTTCATTTCGAGCTCAATGGTATGATGCGCAGCTTTCAAATAATTTGCTCACATAATGAATCTACTTAAATCACTGGCCACCATCAGCGGTCTGACACTGGTATCGCGTATTCTGGCTTTCGCCCGTGATGTGCTTATCGCAAGGGTGTTTGGTGCCGGCATGGCGACGGACGCTTTCTTCGTCGCCTTCAAATTGCCCAATCTGTTGCGTCGTATGTTCGCCGAAGGCGCTTTCTCACAGGCTTTTGTGCCGATTTTCGGCGAATATAAAAACAGGCGCGGTCATGACGCTACTAAATTACTGCTGGATCATGTCACTACGATGTTGGCGCTGATTCTGTTTGTGGTGACGCTGATCGGTATTATCGCCGCCCCTCTTCTGGTTTATATCAGCGCGCCCGGTTTCGTCAAAGAGCATGAGAAGTTTGAGCTGACCGTGCAATTACTGCGTTTCACGTCGCCGTATATTTTTTTCATCTCTCTGGTGGCGGTGGCGGCGGCAATACTCAATACCTATAACAAGTTCTGGGTGCCGGCTTTTGCGCCGATACTGCTCAATATTTGTTTTATCGGCGGTGCGCTGTGGCTGGCACCCTATTGCCATCCCCCCGTCATGGCACTGGCATGGGCAGTATTTATTGCAGGTATTGTGCAACTGGCATTTCAAATACCGTTCCTGAAAAAAATAGACATGCTGCCTGACTTTCGTTTCAGCTGGACAGACGAGGGGATGCGGCGCGTCATCAGGCAAATGGGTCCTGCGATGTTTGGCGTATCCATATCGCAGATCAGTCTGATTATTAATACGATTTTTGCTTCATTTCTGGCAGCCGGCAGCGTCTCATGGCTATATTATGCGGATCGCCTGATGGAATTTCCCTCCGGTTTGCTGGGTGCTGCGCTGGGCACGATTCTGTTGCCCTCATTATCCAAATGTCATGCCAGTAAAAATACCGTTGAATACTCCAAATTGCTCGACTGGGGGTTGCGGCTGACTTTCATGCTGGCGTTGCCTTCGGCGCTGGCCTTGGGCATGATTGCCGTTCCCTTATTGTCCACCTTTTTTCAGCGCGGGGCTTTTGTTGCAAACGATGTACTTATGACCAGCCATGCGCTGATAGGTTACAGCGTCGGCTTGATCGGCATGATACTGGTAAAAATACTGGCACCAGGCTTTTATGCCAGGCAGGACATCCGAACGCCGGTAAAAATAGGTATCGTAACCTTAATTGCCACACAACTGATGAACGCGCTGTTTATCGGCTGGATTGAACATGCGGGATTGGCATTGTCGATAGGACTGGGTGCATGTCTGAATTCTGCAATCCTGTTTCACTTTCTGCGTAAAAAAGGTATTTATCAGCCTGAACCCGGCTGGTCTGCATATTTTATCAAGATAGGCCTAGCGATGCTGGCGCTGGGTATTACGCTTTGGTTTGGCATGGGCAGCGAACAGAGTTGGCTGATCAGTTCAGGTTGGACTCGCGTTACACGTTTGGCGCTGCTGGTGACGGGCGGTGTGTTGGTGTATTTCGCGGTCTTGGCTGCTTTGGGTTTCAGGCCTCGGGACTTTTCACGCAGCGCAGTTTCCTGATTCTTGAGGCTTCATGGCTGCTGAATCCTGAATTGCTGAATTGCTGAATTGCTGACGGCTAAAGCTCGCAATCGTCTGTATAAGGGGCGTGCGCCGTTGGCACCATATTCTTATTAAAAATCAGGATTTCCTATTGTATTGCCGTGCATCTTTACGCATAATCAAAACGTGCGCCGTGTCTTGCTGCCCCTTAACGGGCTCAATTTTGTGACGGGCTGTTTTTGGCTCAAAACTTTACCTGCATTAAAGGCAGTGTAATTTGGCAAGTCATATTTGCTGTACTCGCATTAATACGATTGTGAAGGATGGGTTGTGAGCAAGTCGGTAAACGAGCAAGATTCGCTGCGGCTGGCTGCGGAAATTCAGCATGCAGTACCCCTCGTAGACAATTCGAAATGTTTTGAAACCATATCGCCAGCATTACGCCTGCAAAGCAGGCAGGTCGAATGTGTGACCTGATTTTGAGCCAAAAGCGACCGGCCAAGCAGTAAGTTTGATGTCGATCTGGCGGCGTGTCCTTGATAGTCTGAAAACAGCGGGGACTGTGCAGGGAGTATCGTATAAAAAGTGGCCAGATCTAAATTTTATGGCGTGCTTAGCATCAGTTAATAGTATTATGATTCCATAATTTGTTCGAACAGCTTAAGGCCGAAAAACTTACGGCAAGCTTTTGGTCTTTTCTACAGGTAAGCTGCTCGTTCGATCTGACATGATCGCGAGGTTTTGCTCAAATGTTAAGGAGTAGGCGCCGTTATTTAATCGTTCTGGGATTTCTCTGGTTTTTTTTGGCATCCCTGACAAATGCAGCAACTGTTGATCAAAGCTTTCTGACTTCCGAAGAGCAGAACTGGCTGAGAACACATGCCAGTGAGTTCGTTGTTGCACCGGAGGGCAACTATCCGCCGTTCAGTTTCACCGATGCGGGTGTCTGGAAAGGGATGTCTGCCGATGTAATTAAACTGATTGAGGGCAGACTGGGTATTAAGCTACCTGTTCTACCCGCACAGAACCTGAATACGATCCTGAATCATGCAAGACAGGGCGGAGCCGGCATCATTACATCAGTAAAGAAAACTCCGGATCGAGCCGAATTCCTTGACTTTACGCAACCTTATGGCAGTGTCCCTACGATAATTATCGTTAAGTCTGATTTCAAGGGGGAACGCTGGCCCGAAGCGTTTGAAGCCGGAGTAGTCGCTGTCGGCAGAGGGTACGGCGTACAGAAATACCTGGAAAGAATTTATCCCAACATCAAACTGGCTTTAGTGACTGATGACCTGCAAGGATTGCGCCTAGTTTCCTTGGGCAAGGTCGATGCAGTCGTCATGGATGCTGCCAGTGCCACTTTTTTCATCGAAAAAGAAAAAATCACCAACTTGCGCGTGCTCAGCGCATTTGACTACACGTATGACTTGAGTTTTGCGGTGCGTAAGGATTTACCGGTTTTGCGCGATATTTTAGCCAAAACACTTCAGGTTATTCCACAGCAGGAAAAGCAGGCCATTACCAATAAATGGCATTTTAACCTTGACTCACCATTATTTCAGCCGGATAAGTACCAACGATTCTGGCCTGTCGTGCTGAGCGTTTTACTGATCATTATCATCTCTAAGGCCTGGATACGTCGAGCTGCTGAGAATAAAAGTACTGTGCTTCACAAAATCATGACGTATTTTGAGATGCCAACAGCCTATCATCTCAATTTACTCCCCGCATTATTTGTAGCAATGATAACAATCATGTTACTTTCCCTGCTTTGGCAAGATGTGAATCAACGCTATGATAAACATCTGCATGATTCATTTGTTGCAGAAACTGAGCGTGTTACGATAAAAATTAATGAGCGTATGTTGGCCTACGGTGAGATTCTTCACGCCAGCGCGGGGCTGTTTGCCGGTTTTGATTCGGTGGGGCGTAGTGAATGGAAAAACTTTGTAGAGAAACTCGAACTCAATCAGGAATACCGAGGAATACAGGGCGTGGGTTTCTCTTTGTTGATACCGAAAAAAAAACTTAACGATCACATCCGTAAAATCAGAACAGAGGGCTTCCCGTACTACAATGTCAAACCATCAGGTGAGCGTGAGGTTTACACCAGCATCATTTACCTGGAACCTTTTTCACAACGTAATTTGCGCGCGTTTGGCTATGACATGTTTAGTGAGCCGGTACGACATGAGGCCATGTATCGAGCCGTGGATACCGGTGATTTGGCTTTATCCGGCAAGGTTAAACTGCTTCAGGAAAGCAATGCTAATATTCAGCCGGGTTTACTCGCCTTCTATCCGGTCTATAAAAATGGCGTCATTATACAAAGCCGGGAGCAACGGCACGCAGCCCTCATTGGATGGGTCTACAGCCCCTACCGGACTTACGATTTACTGATGCCTGTTTTGGCAGATGAGTTGACTTCAGTCAGATTGGAAATTTTTGATGAGGGAATCCCTTCACCTGACACGCTCCTGTTTGATACTCAGTCTGCAAACTTTAAACAAGCCCGTTTCGCCAAAGAATTTGCGCTATCCAACATACGGAGAATTGAGGTTGGTGGAAGATATTGGACCTTACGCTATACGGCAATCCCCGGATATGCAGAATCTTCAAAAATTGTTCCGCCCTGGAATGAGTTGACAGGGTTGATTGTTATCGGCGTGCTGGTTTTTGGCCTAACTCTGGCATTCATCAATACTCGCCGCAGGGTCGTCATTGCCCATGAGCTTGCCAATTCATTACAAGAAAGTGAGCGGCGTTGGAAATTCGCGCTGGAAGGTGCCGGCGATGGTGTTTGGGATTGGGATATTACCGCCGGTGAAATAACTTTCTCAAGGCGCTGGTATGAGATTCAGGGTTTTGAGGAGGGCGCTATCGGCCCGGCTGTCAGTGCCTGGATGGAGTTGTTGCACCCTGACGATCTTCCCGTTGCCGAAAAACTATTGCAGGAACATTTTTCAGGAAAGACGCCTAATTTTTCCTGCGAACATCGTGTGCGATGCAAGAACGGGGAATACAAGTGGGTTTTAGATCGCGGCATGGTAGTCGTCAGAGATTCAGACGGCAACCCTTTGCGTGCGATCGGAACTCATTCCGACATCACCGAACGCAAACTGATGGAAGAGCAAATCCGGCAACTGGCGTTCTATGACTCGCTCACCAGATTGCCTAACCGTCGTCTGCTCAATGACCGGCTGAGTCAAATCATGTCAGCTAGCCGGCGCAGTGGTTTGTATGGCGCGCTGATTTTTCTGGATCTGGATAATTTCAAATCTCTCAATGACACCAGCGGACATGATGCCGGCGATTTGCTGCTGATCGAGGTTGCCGAACGGCTTAAAAAATGTGTGCGCAGCATGGATAGCGTGGCGCGCTTCGGCGGTGATGAATTTGTAGTGCTGCTCAGTGAGCTGGATGGTGACAAAATCGAATCCACCGCGCAAGCCGGACATATTGCCGAGAAGATTCGCGCCGCCTTGTCTGACCTGTACTTTCTGCCGGTGAGTTCTGAAGCGGCCGGGGTGATGCACCGGTGTACCGCGAGTATCGGTGTGGCCGTATTTATTGATCACGAAGCCAGTCAGGATGACATCCTTAAATGGGCGGATGCGGCGATGTATCGGGCAAAGGAATTTGGCCGGAATCAAATTCGTTTCCATGCCTGATATTAAACTTGTCTCAATCCGGCCAATCAATCTTCGTCATTCTTTGACCTTGGCTTTATTTTACTTCGACCTTGATGGACAGCTCCTGAGTTGACGCTACCGGTTTGCCGTCTTTCATCGAGGGGAAAAAACGCCAGTTTTTCAGGGTTTCCAGCAGCAGGCGGTTGAGCCTGGGGTTTTGTGTCGCTTTCACCAGTTCGACCATCGCTGTGCCATCCACACTAACGTGAAAGCGTGCGAGGGCGACCGCACTCAACGCCTCGTCGCGCAAGTCATCCGGGATTTTCGGCATCGGACGTACAATTGCCTGAGCGCCGCTATTGCCGGTCGCATCATTCGTTGCCGCTGCGGGGGGAGGGGGGGTAGTCATACTTTTCACAGCAGGCTTTTCATCCTGAGCGGGGACTTTTTCCAGATTGAGCGCGGGTGCGACTTGCCTCACGGGTTCGCTGACTGTTTTTTGTGGCGTGACGGATTTCGGTTGCGCGAGGGGTTTTGCCGCGTGCGTGGCTGGCGGCGTTTTAATGACTGGCGGAGGAAGCTCGATCAGTTGCGCATCGACAGGGGCAGGCTCGGGAAGTCGCTCTGCCTGTTTACCGGTGAACCAGCCCATCACCCATAGTATCAAAACCCCTGCCGCGAGCGCTGATGGCAGAGTCCAGATCAACCTGTGCCACGGGCTGTCGTCCTCGTGAGTGATTAGCGCCTTAGTCGACATGTTTGATCGCGATAAGAAAATGCCCTGCACCGGCGCTTCTGGCCTGTAACATGGCTTGCACGGTGACGCCGTTGGGTGCGGCACTGTCTGCCGCGACAATCACGCTGGCATCCGCATTGCGCAACATCGGTTTGAGGGTAGCGGCGAGCGTTTGCAGCGTGACCGGTGTTTTATCCAGGAAAATTTTGCTCTTACTCGTGATGGTCAGCGTCACCGGTGTTTTCGGTTGCATGGGGGCGGCATGACCCTGTGGTAGAGTGACCGCAAGCGAATGCAGGTTCTGCATCGACAAGGACGCCAGCATGAAGGTCGCCAGCAGGAAAAACATCACGTCTATCATCGGGATGATCTCGATGCGCCCCTTTTTTGTCTGGCGGGATCTGCGCAGTTTCATGAACGTTGTGCCTCTTCATGCTCACCTAAACGGATATTGTCCAGCAAACGCGTTCCAAGTCGCTCCATTTCATCCAGCGCCTGTGATTGACGCTGCGAGAAAAAGTTGAAGGCAAACAGCGCCGTGACCGCGATCAGTAAGCCCAAGGCCGTTGCAATCAGCGCTTGGGCTACGCCGCCCGTGACACCGGTAGGATCGACCAGTCCGCTGCCGCCGATCAACTGGAACGAATGCATCATGCCGGTGATGGTGCCAAGCAATCCCAGTAACGGGGCCGCGGTCACGATGGTCTCCAGCACCCACAGACTGCGGCTCATCGCACTTTCAATCAGCTTGGCTTCATCCCCCGCCCGTGATTCAACCCACCAGGCCGGTTTGTCGCGATTTTCCATGATCACGCTAAAAAAACGGCCGAAATAATTGTTAGGGGGCAGTTTCGCCAGTTCCTGCTCCAGCGTCGGCCATGCAAAACCATAGGTTTCCACCAGGGTTAGAACCGTCTTTGGCAGTCTGACATAACGCCAGTAAACGAACAGTTTGTCGATGGTGATGATGAGTGCCAGTATTGCCAGCACCAGCAGCGGATAGACCATCGCGCCGCCGAATTTTAATGCCTGTAATGCTTCATTGAGGTCTTGCATGATGATCCTTAATTATTCTATTTAAAATGATTTTTTCAGGCCGAGAAATACGCCCCGTCTTGCACCGTATTGCGGTGCAAACACGCCTATCCCTGAGCCGTCACGGATTTCGTAGATTCTATCGAATACATTGTTGAGCACGATTCTGGCTTCCAGATCTTTTTCAAGCTTGTGGGTCGCACCGAAGTTGATCACAGTATAGGAAGGCAGATGAGTGGTATTGGCAAAACCGTTGCGCAGACCGCTCTGATAGCTTAAATTGCCGTTCAGGTTCGTATCATCCGACAGTCGATAAGAACCGCCGGTTGAAATGGTTAGCGCCTGTTCGTGATCGACATTCACCCAGTTGCCGGCGGCAAAAGCTAATTCATCCGCTGAAAACAGATACTGGCCTGAAACGATGTTGGTCGCCATGCTGACCGTTCTGGCCAGATTGGCGTAGGCGCTAACGTTATCCATCTTGTAGTTAGCAGTCAACTCCACCCCGTAAATTTTGCCCTTCGCATAGTTGAAGGGCGTCATCAACAAGGCAGGACCGAACTGTCCTTCGTCCAGTGTGTTTTTACTTTGTTTGTAAAAACTGTCCAGACCCACGTTAATGGCTGGCGTCAATTGGTGGGTGACGCCCGCATCCAGATAATCGTCCCGTTCCGACTTGACGGCTGAATTAAGCGTCGATGCTGGCGCGTTGCTGGTATTATTGAACAGCGCCAGATCGCCGGAGGATACCAGTTCGGTCGGAGGCGGCGTGAAATAGCGTGAATAACCGGCATGCCAGGTGGTTTGCTCATCTGCCTTGTAAACAAGTCCTAAGCGCGGGCTGAACTGCTGCTCGCTCACGTAGGCATTCACCGCATCAAAGCGCCCGCCGTAGTTGATAGTGAGTTTGTTGGTCGCTTTCCATTCGTCCTGAAGATAAATGCCGAACAGCGTGTTACCGTTCTTGCGGTTGTTGTCGGTGATTGAACAAGAAGTGCCCGCTGAACATCCCGGTATGTCTGTTAAAGCAAATACTGTAGACGTATTGTTGCTGATGATATTTTCAGCGCTGGCAAAAACTCCCGCGCGCAGCGTGTGCGTGTCGTTGAGGCGATAGCTGCTGTCACCCTGAATGCCGGTGCTGGAACTGCTGCGGAAAATATTCGATGCCACGCCGTTGAACGCCAGATTCCCTACTATATCCGGAATATAGTTGAAACTGGAATAACGGGTAAACAGCGATACCTGATAGTCGCTTTTATCGCTCAGCGAGCCTTGCAATGAAGTCACCACAAACCGGTTGGCTTCGCGTTGCTGGTCGTTTAGACTGGCAGAATTGATGCCGGCGGTATTATATCCATTCGAATTCAAATCGTTAAAATAGGTCTGGTTGGCAGATTGCCCCGGCGTATTCGGTATCTGGAATGAACCGTCGTATACACCCGCCATTACGCTTAATTTGGTGGTGGGATTGAGCAGATAAGACAAATAGGCAAAGCCTTTACGCTGATTTGTCTGATCATGCAGCGGATTGGCGCCCGAGGTTGCGCTTTCGATGCCGAGATTGTTTACAAGGAATGAGCCGTCGACAAAATACGATACATCGCCGCTGGTGTTGCCGTATTCAAAGCTGGGATTGATGGTGCCGTTGCTGCCGCCATACAAATCAACGTCCCCGCCGCCTGCAAACTTGTTTTTGGTCGTGATTTCGACTACGCCTGCGGTGCGGTAACCATACTGGGCGGGCAGGGCACCGGTCAGCAGGTCGATGTTTTGCGCGAAACGCGTATCGAGCGACTGGCCAAAGCCGCTAATGCCTTCAGGCAGAATCACGCCGTCGATGCGATATTGCATGTTGCCGTGATCGCCGCGCACATGCAGTTGGCCGTAGGAATCGTTGACCACGCCGGGCGCTTGCAGCAATACCTGATTCATCGGGGTTGCATCGCCTTGTGGCAAATTGGCAATCGCATCACTATCAAACTGGGTGACGCTGCCGCCGGTTTTGGGAGATAGGCCGCTTCTGGCCTTATTGAGCCGTTGGGCGGTAATTTCTACTTGCAGTGCTTCAATTGCGGTGAGGGTCACGCTTGTTATGGCATTGTTATTCGTCGTCACGGTCACGATGGAGGTGCCAGGTTCAAAACCACTCTTTTCGATTTTCAGCGCATACGTGCCGGTGGAGATGTCGTTAAATACATACCGACCGGAGGTATCACTTTGTGTTTTGGCAATCACTTTTGATGTTACGGTATTAAGGCTTAATGCCGCGTTTACAACAGGACGCATGAGGCTATCCTGGACAACTCCGCTGATTTCCATTGCCGATGTAGCTTGCGCAATGAACAACAGGGCCGGCGCGGCACCTGTCAATATTTTAAAAATAGACATTTTTTACTCCTGAAAATAGCATACCCCAGCTCGTAGCTTGTCGCTCGTAGCTGATAAAAAATGATAGAATTAAGCGGAGTAAGGCGGGGCGCGCGCCGAGAAGGCGGCGAAGCTGTCATTTGATACGAAGGTGATGAACGGCGCGGCAAGGATAATTGCCATCTGTTCCTGCGGGGCAAAGGGGACAATATGACCGCCCAAAGCACTGCCTATCTGTGCATAGACAGCACACAAGTCGCACAGTTTGTCATGAGTCAGCGTTTTGTGTTGTGATGCCTCCTCCATAATATGCGAAATTCCATGCGTCAAACCGCCAGTCTGCGCAAACAGCAGGGCGAGAATGAGCAGGAGTCTGACAGGAATGGAATTGCGCATGAGTGGTACTTTAACCAACAAAGCTGAATGTAACAAGGATTTTATTCGCTCTCAAGCTTGTCTGACGGGGAAAATGACCAGGTGCGGATGATGGTCAGGATGTCGGTATCTCGAGTAATATCAGGCGGTAGCGCAGCGTAGGGGCCTGCAAGTTTGACGATGTGCATGGCGGCAGCATCCAGGATAGCGTGTCCTGAAGAACGGCTCACTTCGATGTTTTCCACGCTGCCGTCTGCTCTGATTGAAACGCTCAGCTGCAATTTCCCGTAAACTTGCTGCGCACGGGCTTGTTCAGGATAGTTCAGATTGCCGATGCGTTCCACCTTGACACGCCAGTCTTCGATATATCGCGCGAAGCGATATTCCTGAGTTCGTGCACCGATGAACTTTCGACGCGGGAGTTTTTGATAAAAATTGTTATTTTTACTGATTTGCGCTTCCAGACGGGCGATTTCCAGACTGCGCTGCACAAGATCATCTGTCGTCGTAGCGGCTAGTTTCTGGTCGAGGTTATAACTGCTTTTCAGGCGGATCATCATGTGTCTGGATTGTTTTTCCAGCATCGCAACAGTTTTAGCTTCCTGCTCTGGGGTAATGTCCTCATTGATATTCGGCAATATGCTCCTGGCCTGCCGGTCTTCCTGCGTATTACCACCGCCATCAAGATTAGCCTGTGCAAGTGTATCCGCTTTAACAGGTTTTGATCTGGATTTACTGTTGACCAGTACCACATGCAGTACCGGCTCAGAAGATTTTCCAGGTGCAGGCAAAACCTGTCTGATGCCGAACAGCACGAATAGATGCGTTGCAATGGAAAGCAGCATGGCCTGTGTCAACGTTGATTTCAGACTTGCTAGCAAGCAGTTTCCCCGCCTGTTGAGCCTGGCGTTGTTATTGCAGCAGGGGGTTCAATGGCTGCTGCGGCTTCATTCGCGAGGGTTTCATTAGTCAGGGCTTCATCCGTCAGATATTCATCCAGATCCGCATCATTTTCATCGCTCCCGGCCAAGGTGGCGACATAGCGGGTTTGTAATGACAGGTCGAGCAGGTCGATTGCCGTGACAGCGAGTTGTACTTGCGTTTTAGCAGCCAGCTTTTCGGGTATTGAAGGTGCGCGGAAGACCAGCGGAATATCAGTCATCTTAAGCAAATTTTCTTTTAATACGCTGGCCGTGATCAGCAGTTCACCGGGTGCATCCTCTGTTGCAAGCGCCGTCTGTTCCTGTTGCAGCCAGCGCAGACACCAGTAACGCTCCATATTGCGCTGAAACTCGTTATAGGTCGTATAAGTGGTGTCGAAATCGCGCAGAATGGCATACAGTGCGGGATCGTTCTTCGGATAAGGCGCAGCTTCATCTTTTAGCATGGCGATGATCTGGCGCTGATTGACCATGTCAACATAGCGGCGCAGCGGCGAACTGGACCACATGTATTGTGCAACGCCTAAGCCTTGATGGGGCGCTGCGACGGTGCTCATCCTGACTTTTCCGCCCTGTTGCGTGCGGTAAATTCCCGGAAAGCCGTGTTCGGACAGGTGTTTGCCCCATTCGCAATTGACCAGTATCATTAACTCCGAAACCACCTTGTCAATCGGCGAGCCGCGACGGCGGGTGGTAATGCTGACGCGATCCTCCGGGTGCCCGGCCACAAGTTCTACGGATTCAATGTGGAAGTTATAATCAAGTTGCATGTTGTTGTCTGACTTACCGCGACCGGCTTCCATTTTTTGCACCAGCTGCCACAGCAGCGTTAATTCGGCTGCATAGGGGTAGTCCAGTTTTCCGGCGGCCAGTGTTTCTTCATTGAACAAGGGTTCCAGGGTGTCGTGGCGCAGATTCGCTGCGATATGCACGCGCTCGATGCGGCTCTCATAATTGAGTATCGCCAGTGTGTCGGCTTCGACTTCGATATACATCGACAGTGCAGGACAGACACGATCTGCTGTCAGGGTAAATGCCTGTACCACACTGTCCGGCAACATGGTGATCTTCTGTCCCGGCATATACACGGTGGAAAGGCGAGAGCCTGCGATTTTGTCGCCTTCCGAGTCGCGCGGCATGCCCAGAGCTGGCGCTGCGATATGTACCCCGATGCGCCAGTTATCACTGGCCAGTTTTTCAACCGAGAATGCGTCGTCGATCTCGGTGGTGGTTGCATCATCTATGCTGAAGGCGTTGACAGCACCCATCGGCAACTCATCCCAGGTGGTTAATTCAACAGCAGGAAATCCGGTGCCCTTGGGGAAGTTCTCGAACAGGAACTTCTGGAAATGATAGTCCTGCGTCGAGGGCAGCGCACCGCAGCGATGCAATAAATGCACAGCGGAAATGTGCGTCGCGGCACAGGCAGCTTCCAGCGCCTTGACTTCCAGCGTATTGCGATCCGGGTTGTAGAGCAGTGGCTTGATATGATCGGTAAATTCGACCGGTAGTTCAAAGCGAATCAACTGTTCCGTGTAGCGCGCTTGCACAGCGAGTGCGAGGCGTTTTTTCTCGGCACCGGCCAGGGCCGCTTTCAATACCTCAGGCGGCGCTGCTCGATAGCGCCCTTTACCCTTACGATGAAAATAAATAGGTGCGCTGTGCAAGCGGAGCAGGGTGGCTGCCGCTTCCAGTGATGTTGGCTTTTGACCAAAATATTCGCTGGCAATTTCTTCGAAGCCGAATTCATCCACAGGGCAGCATTCCCATAAGAATTCCGCCTCTATGCCGGCAGCGATGGCTTCTGCCTGAGGGAGAAAAATACTCATTTCGGGCTGGCTGAACTGCAACATCACACTGGTGGCTTTAATTTTACTGCGCTTACCCGTCTGGCTTTCAATCTGTAGTGAACTGGTGTTGTCGGTCATGATGCTGCCGACCTTGAAACTGCCGTCTTCTTCGTAAAGGATATTCATGGGGAGCATGTGAAAAAAATTGGTGCAGATTATAACAGTTCGCAAAGCTCGGAGCTGTTTGCAA